>JASGFB010000062.1:0-26719 GCA_047605765.1 Rhodocyclaceae bacterium | reverse complement strand
CGGTATTCCTCGTTGGTGACGATGATCGGCTCGGCCACCGCGCCTTCGAACCCCGCCAGGCGCAGCGCCGTCTCTTGCAGCAGCGTGCGCGCGCCGGTCAGCGGCAGCAGCTGCTTGGGGTATTGCTCACGCGAGGCGGGCCACAGGCGAGTGCCGGAACCTCCGGACAGAATCACGGGTTGCAGGGACATGAACAACCTCCACAGTCAGGGCACTTCAAGGGGGATGAGCGGGCTCGAAGCCCTTCTTTTCACGCGCCGGACGCGTGTCGTACGTGCACAACGGGACTTCGCCCGTTCATTCCTGCATACGACGCAACGGGGCCGCAACCACAGTTGCGGCCGCAAGTCTTCTAGTTGTAGCCGTTCGGGTTGCTGCTCTGCCAGCGCCACGAGTCGGCGCACATGGCATCGAGATCGCGTTCGGCGCGCCAGCCCAGCTCGCGCTCGGCCGTTGCCGGGTCGGCGTAGCATTGCGCGATGTCACCCGGCCGCCGCGCCACGATTTCATAGGGGATCTCGCGACCGGCGGCCCGCTCGAAGGCGTGTACGACGTCGAGCACCGAATAGCCCTGGCCAGTGCCCAGATTGAGCGTCAGCACCCCGGGCGCCTGGGCCAACCGGTCGAGCGCCTTGACGTGACCAACCGCCAGATCGCAGACGTGGATGTAGTCGCGCACCCCCGTGCCGTCCGGCGTCGGGTAATCGTTGCCGAACACGCGCAGGCGCGGCAATTTACCCACCGCCACCTGGGTGACGAAAGGCATCAGATTGTTCGGCAGCCCGTTGGGGTCCTCGCCGATACGCCCGGACTCATGCGCCCCCACAGGATTGAAATAACGCAGCAGGGCGATGCGCCACGCCGGATCGGCTGCCGCGACATCCCGCAACACGTATTCCATCATCCACTTGGTGCGGCCATACGGATTGGTCGGCCCAGTGGGGAAATCCTCGCGAATCGGCACGCTGGCCGGGTCGCCATAGACCGTCGCAGACGAGCTGAACACCAGCGTCTTCACACCGGCGGCGGCCATGGTCTCGGCCAGCGCCACCGTGCCGGCGATGTTGTTGTCGTAATACGCGAGCGGCTTGGCCACCGATTCGCCAACCGCCTTCAGCGCGGCGAAATGGATCACCGCATCGATGCGATGGGCGGCGAACACTTCGGCCAGGGCGGCGCGATCGCGCACATCCAGGGTGTGGAAGCCCGCCACCTTGCGGCCAGCGATCTCTTCGGCGCGACGCAGCGCTTCGGCCTTGCTGTTGACGAGATTGTCGACGACCACTACCTGATGGCCGGACTTGAGCAGTTCGACGACCGTGTGCGAGCCGATGTAGCCCGCACCGCCGGTCACCAGAATACAAGGCATGGCAAAGACTCCTAAGCGAGAACTTCGTCCAGCGTCAGCGACAAGCCTTCTTGCCAGGGCGGCAGGATCACGCCGAAGCGTTCGGTCAGGCTATGCACCGACAGGCGCGAATTGACCGGGCGGCACGCCGGCGTCGGATAGTCGGCGGTCGCGATGGGCACGACGCGCGTTGTCTTGATCTGTCCTGCCGGCAAACGGGTGCGCGCACCCTCGACGATGGCCTCGGTGAAGCCATGCCAGGAGGTCTCGCCGCCGGCCACCAGATGATGGATGCCGGATTCGAAACTTCCTGCACGTCGTTGCCGCAGTGCAGCATGCACGATTTGTGCCGTCGTGTCAGCAATCAGGCGCGCCGACGTGGGCGCACCGATCTGGTCCGCCACCACGCGCAACTCTTCGCGCTCCTGCGCCAGGCGCAGCATGGTCCGCACGAAATTCTTGCCGCGCGCAGCGAACACCCACGACGTGCGCAACACCAGCCAATCGCCGCCAGCCGCGGCTACCGCCTGCTCACCGGCAAGCTTGGTCCGGCCATAGGCGTTGATCGGCCCGGTCGCATCGCCCGGCTCGTAAGGCGCATTCTTGCTCCCATCGAACACATAGTCCGTGGAGTAATGCACCATCAAGGCACCAAGACGCCGTGCCACGCGCGCCAGCACACCCGGCGCCGTGCCATTGATGGCCTGCGCCAGGGATTCTTCCTGTTCGGCCAGATCGACGGCGGTATAGGCGGCCGGATTGACGATCAGGCCCGGTTGCAACGCTTCGACGTAGGCGGTCAGCGCCTGCTCGTCGGCCAGATCCACCTGATCGCGATCGATCGCAACGACCTGCCCGAAGGGCTGCAGCGAACGGGCCAGCTCAAAACCAACCTGACCACCGACGCCCGTGACGAGAATCTTCATGCGAAGGCCTCACATTCGGCGAAAGGCTTGCCCGCCACGTCCTTGGCGGACAGCAGGGGCTCAATGCCGTCGAGCGGCCACTGCACGTCGACCGTGGGGTCGTTCCAGGCCAGCGAACGTTCGAATTCAGGTGCGTAGTAATCGGTCGTCTTGTAGAGGAAGTCGGCCGTTTCGGAGAGCACCACAAAACCGTGCGCAAAGCCTGCGGGCACCCAGAACTGGCGATGATTCTCGCCGCTCAGTTCAACGCCCGCCCAGTGGCCGAAGGTGGCGGAGCTGCGCCGCATGTCGACGGCCACGTCGAACACCCGGCCAGCCACCACGCGCACCAGCTTGCCCTGTGCCTGCTGGATCTGATAGTGCAGGCCACGCAGTACCCCCCGCCCCGAGCGGGAATGGTTGTCCTGCACAAAGTTCACATCCAGGCCGGTGAGATCCTGGAAGGTGCGCGCGTTGTAGCTTTCCATGAAAAAGCCACGGGCATCGCCCCAGACCTTGGGTTCGAGAATCAGCGGGCCGGCAATGGCGGTTTCGACGACACGCATCAGAACACCCGGTCTTCCAGCAGGCGTAGCAGATACTTGCCGTAGCCACTCTTGGCCAGCGGCGCCGCGATGGTCGCCAGTTGCTGGTTATCGATCCACTGATTACGCCAGGCAATTTCCTCGGGACAGGCGATCTTCAGGCCCTGACGGCGCTCCAGGGTCTGGATGAACTGCCCGGCTTCGATCAGTGAATCATGCGTGCCGGTATCGAGCCATGCTTCGCCCCGCCCCATGACCTGCACATCGAGAGCATTGCGCTCGAGATAAATGCGATTGACGTCGGTGATTTCCAGTTCGCCGCGCGGTGAGGGCTTCAGGTTGCGCGCGATGTCCACCACGGCGTTGTCGTAGAAGTACAGGCCAGTGACAGCGTAGCGGCTGCGCGGCTGGGCGGGCTTTTCTTCGATGCTGACGGCATGGCCGGCGGCATCGAACTCAACCACGCCATAGCGCTCGGGATCGTTCACCGGATAGGCGAAGACGGTGGCGCCTTCGGTGCTCTTGTCCGCCGAGCGCAGGCGCGCCGCGAAATCATGCCCGTAAAAAATGTTGTCGCCCAACACCAGCGCCGAAGGCGCGTCGCCGACGAAGGATTCGCCGATGATGAAGGCCTGCGCCAGGCCATCGGGGCTGGGCTGCACGGCATATTCGATCGACATGCCCCAGGCGCTGCCGTCGCCCAGCAATTGCTGGAAGCGCGGGGTGTCCTGCGGCGTCGAGATGATGAGCACTTCACGGATCCCGCCCAGCATCAGCGTGGTCAGCGGGTAATAGATCATCGGCTTGTCATAGACCGGCACCAATTGCTTGGAGACGGCGAGCGTGACCGGGTGCAGGCGCGTGCCCGAACCGCCGGCCAGGATGATGCCCTTGCGTTTGGAAATCATGTACTGCCTCGTCGCGCGCGATTTATCGCGCTGTGTAGTTGCGTTCGACCCATTCACGGTAGGCGCCGGACTGCACGTCGCGCACCCAGGCCTGGTTGTCCAGATACCACTGGACGGTCTTGCGGATACCGCTCTGGAAGGTCTCTGCCGGGCGCCAGCCCAGTTCGCGCTCGATCTTGCGGGCGTCGATGGCATAACGGCGGTCATGGCCCGGGCGGTCGGTCACGTAGGTGATCAAACGACTGTACGGGCCCGCTGCGTCAGGCTTCAGTTCATCGAGCAGGGCACAGACGGTGCGCACGATGTCGATGTTGGGCTGTTCGTTCCACCCGCCGATGTTGTAGGTCTCGCCCACGCGGCCGCGCTCGAGCACTTCACGAATGGCCGCGCAGTGGTCTTTGACGTACAGCCAGTCGCGCACTTGCAGACCGTCGCCATAGATCGGCAGCGGCTTACCCGCCAAGGCGTTGACGATGATGAGCGGAATCAGCTTTTCGGGGAAATGCAGTGGCCCGTAGTTGTTCGAGCAATTGCTGGTGGTGACCGGCAAGCCATAGGTGTGATGCCAGGCACGCACGAGGTGGTCGGATGCGGCCTTGCTGGCCGAATACGGGCTGTTCGGCTCGTACGGATGCGTTTCGGTGAACGGTGCCGCATCGGCGCTGAGCGAACCGTACACCTCGTCGGTGCTCACATGATGGAAGCGGAAGCGCGCGCGCGCATCGCCCTGCAAGCCACTCCAATAGGCACGGGCCGCTTCCAGCAACGTGAAGGTGCCGGTGACATTGGTGCGCATGAATTCGCCGGGGCCGTGGATCGAACGATCGACATGGCTTTCGGCAGCGAAGTGAACGATCGCCCGCGGACGGTGCTCATTGATCAGCGTATCGACCAGTGCGCGGTCGCAGATATCGCCGTGTACGAAGATGTGGCGCGGATCCCCCAGAAGAGGGGCCAGGCTGCCGGCGTTGCCGGCATAAGTGAGGGCATCCAGGTTGATGACGGGCTCGTCGCACGTAGCCAGCCAGTCCAGAACAAAGTTGGCGCCGATGAACCCCGCACCGCCGGTAACAAGAATACTCATGTGTTAAATGTCGCAAAGTACAGCTAACCCATGAGTTTAGCCCAAGCGCGATAACTCCCACTACCTACGGACTTAGGTCTGCTTGTTTGTTGACGCAATCTGGTCAACAAGATAATTCGCCAGACGCACGTAATCACTGACCGTCAGGGTTTCTCCGCGCGCACCTGAATCAATGCCGACTGCATCGAACACCGCATCATCGGCATAGTCCCGCAGGGTATTGCGTAGCGTCTTGCGGCGCTGCCCGAACGCCGCCGTCACCAGCTTGCCGAGCAGATGTTCATCCTTGCAATCCAGTGCCGACGCCGGCTTGGGCCGCATGTGCACGATCGCCGAGGTCACCTTGGGCGCCGGCCGGAATGCGCCCGGCGGCACGTCGAATAGGCTCGCCATGTCGAAACGGTACTGCAACATCACGGACAGACGCCCATAGGCGTCTTCTCCCGGCGCCCCCACCATCCGGTCGACGACCTCTTTCTGCAGCATGAAGGTCATGTCGCTGACGCGGTCGGCGGCTTCCGCCAGATGGAACAGCAAGGGCGTGGAAATGTTGTACGGCAGATTGCCGACCACCCGCAGCGGCTGCCCCAATCGCGTCGCCAAGGCGCCGAAATCGAACTTGAGCGCATCGCCCTCATGGACCGTCAGGGACATCGAGGGGTAATCGCTGTGCAGCCGCGCGATCAGATCACGATCGATTTCGACCACGTGCAGATGGCCGCCGGCCGCCATCAGCGGACGCGTCAACGCCCCCAGGCCGGGACCGATCTCGACCAGAGCCTCACCGGGGTGCGGCGCGATGGCCGCCACGATCTTGCCGATGATGCTCTGGTCGACCAGAAAATTCTGCCCAAAGCGCTTGCGCGCCTGATGTCCCTGCGGCATGTCTGCTTATCCCTTGGCAAAGGCTGCGATGCGCTCGCGAATGCGCGGAATGGCCGCGAAACCGGCGCGCTCGCCTTCCAGCATGGCTTCGTTCTTGAGCTGAAAATTGCTTGGTGACATGGCGCGCACGTCTGGCTGGATGATGACATCCGCTTCGCGCAGCTCGTAGCTGGCGATGCGATTGCCCATGATGGCGATGGTATCGAGCATGACGTCGATGCTGCCACCGTTCTTTTTGCCGGAAGGGCGGCCGGAAATATCCACGCCGATCACGATGTCGGCGTTGCCGAACTGACGCGCGATGCGGATCGGGACCGGACTGACCAGGCCACCATCCACGTATTCCTTGCCGGCGATGGTGACCGGCGAGAACACGCCGGGCACCGCGCTGGAAGCCCTGACCGCCATGCCGACGCTGCCGGCGCTGAAGATGGCCGCCTCGCCGGTGGACAGATTGGTCGCTACGGCGGCGAACTTGCGCTTGAGCTGTTCGATGGTCTTGTTGCCCACCTGCTTGTTGATGAAGCGCTCGAGCGCCTCACCCTTGAGAAAGCCACGGTCAAAGAAGGCCCAATCGGTGAAGGCGCTTTGATCCAGTTGCAGCGCCAGCTTCTGCAGATCAAACGCGCCAAAGCCGGCGGCATAGAGCGCGCCGACCACACTGCCGGCACTGGTGCCGACGACGGCGTCCGGCACGATACCGTTGGTCTCGAGCGCCTTGATGACACCGACATGTGCAAAGCCGCGCGCGGCGCCGCCGCCCAATGCCAGAGCAATGCGGGGCTTGCGCGGCGGCAGCGGTGGCGACACTGCGCCGCCAGTGCCCCCGCCCCCCGGCGTGGGCACTGGCATGGTCGTTTCTGTACTGCGTACGGGCGGCGTGGTACACGCGGCCAGCGCGGTGGCGCCAATGACGGCACCGAGGAAATCGCGACGCTTCATGCTGAACGGCTACTTATTGAATGGCGTGCACCATGGCAAGCGCACAATCGACAGCCGCGAACAGGCTGCCGGGATCGGCCCGGCCGGTGCCCGCCAGATCGAGGGCGGTACCATGGTCGACCGAGGTCCGGATGATGGGCAGACCCAGCGTAACATTGATGCCGCCACCAAAGGTGGCGAACTTCAGTGTCGGCAAGCCCTGGTCGTGGAACATGGCCAGCACGGCGTCGCCACGAGCCAACTGACGTGGCGTGAACAAGGTGTCGGCCGGCAGCGGCCCGATCAGTTGCATGCCTTCGGCACGCAGCGCGTCAAGTACCGGCTCGATGACATTGATCTCTTCGTGCCCCATGTGACCGCCTTCGCCGGCATGCGGGTTGAGCCCCGCCACCAGGATGCGCGGCTCCGTGATGCCGAACTTGTCGCGCAGGTCGTCGTGGACGATGCGTAGCGTGCGCGTGAGATCGTCGGCCGTGATGGCGGCGGGAACATCCTTGATCGCCAGGTGGGTGGTGGCCAGCGCCACGCGCAACCATGGGCGCTCGGGCAGATGCGCCATCTCACCGGCCAGCATCATCACCACACGTGCCGTACCGGTCTTGTCGGCCAGGTATTCGGTGTGTCCGGTGAAAGGAATGCCGGCGTCGTTGATGACGCTTTTCTGAACCGGCGCCGTCACCATGGCGGCGAACTCGCCCGCTTGACACCCGGCGATGGCCCGATCGAGGACGTCAAGCACATAGCGCGCATTGGCGGCATCGAGATGCCCCGCGCGGGCGGGACGCGTGAGCGGCATATGGATCACGTCCAGCACGCCCGGCATGACAGGATGATCAGCAGCGTACGGCCGCACGGCGACATGTCGCCCGGCCGCCGCGGCCCGCTCGGCGATCAGCGCTTGATCACCGATCACGACCAATCGCGCCGGCCAACTGTGCGCAGCCAGCGCGGCGCACAGTTCCGGCCCGATGCCTGCAGGCTCGCCGCTGGTGATGGCAATGACAGGCTGGGTCGCGGGCACAGCAGACTCCTATCGATTCTCGTCCAGGCGGATATCGACGTAGGCCTGGTCGCGCAACTGGCGCAGCCAGTCTTCGAAAGCTTCGTCGGCTTTGCGGTCGTGGATGGCCTCGCGCGCCTGCGTACGGCGGCGGTCATCGGTCACATCGACCGTACGGCGCTCCAGCACCTGGATCAGGTGCCAGCCGAAGGGGCTCTGGATCGGCTGGCTCAACTCGCCGATCTTGAGCGCGTTCATGGCGCGCTCGAATTCAGGCACGGTCTCACCCGGCGACAGCCAGCCCAGGTCACCGCCCTTGGCCGCCGTGCCGTCGCCCGAATTGGTGCGGGCCAGCTCGGCAAAATCAACGCCATTGACGATGCGCTCGCGCAGCCCCAGTAGGCGCAGGCGGACGTCGGCATCATTGCTCGCTTCGCTGCTGCGGATCAGGATGTGGCGCGCGTGCGTCTGTTCGATCTGCTGCTTTTTCACTTCGGCGGCGCGTGCGTCGACGAACTTGATGATGTGCAGGCCGGCCGAGCTTTGCAGCGTGTCACTGACCTGCCCGGGCGACATGCGGGCCAGCGCGGTGGCATACAAGACCGGCAGGCGCTCCATCGGACGCCAATCGAGCGCCCCGCCCTGCATGGCGTCCTGTGCATCGGAGAACGCGGCGGCAAGCTTGGCGAAGTCGTCGCCCTGGTGGACCAGGCGCTGCACTTCATCGGCGCGCTTGCGCAGGTTGTTCCATTGCTCCGGCGTGGCCGCTTCAGGGGCACGCAGCAGGATGTGCTGAATCATCACCTCGCGCGCGCCGGCGGCGGCCTCGGGGCTGGACAGAAAGGCGTCGATCTCGGCATCCGTCACGACGACCTTGCTGTCGATCTCGCGCTCGCGCAGGCGCGTCAGGAGGATTTCGGTACGGATGTCTTCGCGGAAGCGATCCCAGGGGATGTTCTCCTGCTTTTCGACCGCCTGACGCAACTGCTCGAGGGTGAGCTTGTTGTTGTCGGCGATGGTCTGCAGGGCGCGTCCCAACACGCTGTCGTCAACCTGAATGTTGGTGTTGCGCGCCTCTTGCACCTGCAGCTTGTCGTAGACCATGCGGTCGAGCACCTGGCGCTCCAACTGGTTGGCCGGCGGCAGCGGCGTGCCCTGGCGCGACAGCGTGGCGCGGGCCGTGGCGACGTGGGTGCGCAGATCGGACAGGGTGATGATGTCGTCGTTGACGACGGCGGCGATCCGATCGATCGCCTGTTGGGCCTGGGCCAGGCGTGGCGCCAGGGTCGCCGCCAGCAGCAGGGCCAGCAGGGCGCGGATGAATGCATTCATGGGCATTGTTGTCTTCATGTCGCAACAAAGGCGGATAAGGGATGCCGGTCGAACTCAGTAAGAGCCGGAGGTGCCGCCGAACACGGGGTCGCCTACGCTGGCCGAATCGTTGATCTTGCCATAGCCACCGATACTGCGTTTGAGCAGTTGCACAGGGCTGGAACCCACCGATGCCAGACCATTGAATTCCAACTGCAGGAACCACGCATTGTTGCGGTTGCCCGAGGTGTTGAGCAAGGTCTGCCAGACACCGCGGAACACCCAGCAATCGGCTTTGTATTCGAGCCCGGCAATGGCTTCAGTCAACATCTGGTCCTGCAAGTTCCGGTTGTAGCGGCCGACGCCATACCAATTGCCGAACACCGGCCACTGGATCGAGATGTCGAGATCGCGATAGCCGCTGCCCGGCGTGTTGTCGAGCGGATTGCGGCGTGTGCCGTACTTGTAGCGGTAGCTGGCCGAGATCACCTTGGCGAAATCGGCCTGGTAGCGGATACCCGCCGAAGCGCGCTCGGTGCGCGAATCGGCCGGATTGTACTCGTAGGCCGTATCGAGCCAGACCTTGTCGTACATGCGGCCCGACAAAGCGGCCAACCAATGCGATTCGCCCGCCTTCTGCGGTCGGTCGCCCGGCGCGTAAACGCGCTGATCGGCGAAATAGAAGCGCTGCCCGATGCCCATGCGCAGCCATTCGACGCCGCTATCGGATTCGATGAAGCGCGTCGCCAGAGCGGCCGTCAGCTGATTGGCGTCGACGATGCGATCGCTGCCGGCATAGGTGTTTTCGGCAAACAGCTGCGCGAAATTGAAATCGGCCAGCGCGGTATCGAAGATCGGGTAGTCGTTCTGGTTGCGATATGCCGCTTTGACGTAATACAGGCGCGGCTCCAGCGTCTGCGTCGTGGCCTTGCCGCCGATGGTGGTATCGCGCTCGAAGTTCATGCCCGAATCGACCGTGAAGATCGGCACGGTGCGATCCAGGGTATCGGGGCCGGTGGTCGAGCGGCGGTCCAGGTCATAGTGCGTCATATGCAGACCGACCTTGGGCGTGACGTACCACGCCGGTGTCTGCAGCGTGTAGCCGACCTGCGGATAGATGACCCCGCGCCGTCCTTCGTCCTTGTTGGTGACCGAATCGATCTGGAAGGCCGTGAAATCCATCGGCAAGGTCAGCGACAGTCCGTGCCAATCGGGCAAAGTGGCCAGTGCGCTCAGTTGAGGCAGGCGGTTGTATGGAATATCGCCGGGCTTGTCCGACAGGACCTGGTAGCGCTGGACATTCAAAGCCCCCGACAGCCAGGTGCCGCTGTTGTAATTGAGGGCTGCCTGCTGGTTGAGCTGCGTCGTCGAGGTCGACGTGATCCGCGTCGACAGGTCGGTGAAGTAGTTTGAGTCGGACACTTCGCCGTAATCGACGAAGCCCGAAAAGCCGCTGCCGAAATTCTGGCTGTGCTTGATCTGGAGCAGGCTGCGATCTTCGCCGGTCACTTGGTCGCCGGGCAGGTATTCAGCCGAAATCGAGCCCGTGTAGGCCGGCGTCAGGTAGCGGAATTCGCCGTTCACCTGCAACCCGCGCCGCCCCATCCAGCGCGGCGCGATGGTCGCGTCATAATTGGGCGCGAGGTTGAAATAGTACGGCAGCGTCAGGTCGAGGCCGGTGTTGCTGGTACTGCCGAAGGTCGGCGGCAGCAGGCCCGACTGTCGCCCACCCGACAGCGGGAAGCTCATCCACGGCATATACGCGATGGGCACATCCTTGAACACCATGGTGGTGTGTGCGCCTTCGCCCTGATCGCGGTCGTAGTCGAGCTTGAGATCGCTCATCTTCATGTACCAATCCGGATCGGGCGCCGGACAGGTCGAATACGTCGCGTTGCTCAGGCGATATTGGTTCTCGCCGTTCAGGTGGATGATATCGGCCTCGCCCCCGCCCTGGACCATGCGCGATGAGTTGCGCGTGCCGTCGCTGGTGTCCGGGCGCTGGAACAGATACGTGGGCGACTCGAATTCACCGTACCAGGTATCGGTGTTGATGCGCGCGCGCGGGCCGGTGATGGTGTCTTCGCCGCGCCGCATGACGACATTGCCTTCGGCGGTGGCGTCATTGCTGATCTGGTCAAAGATCAGGCGATCGCTGTCGAGCGTGGAGCCGCCACGCTCAAGGTGCACCTTGCCGGAAGCGCGCACTTCCACGTCGTTGCGCCCATCGAATTTGTCCGCATCGATGACGGTCGGCGCGCCGCGATCGCTCGACAGGCCACGCATGCCGCCGGTGCTGGCCTGTGCGCCGACGAGCAAGCGCGGATCGACCAGCAGCGTGGAGACGGGTTCTTCGGCGCGCGCCATGGCGCTCATTGCCATGGCCACCGCCACAGCCAGCAATTGAGGACGCACGCAGAGCGGGGCGGCTTGCCTTGCGGTGCCGGTACGTGAGCGAGGAACCATGCGCGTCATTGTTGTTGGGATTGTGCAGACCGCCGGATGCAGACAGGCTGCGCTACATCTATTAGGCGACGGCTTGATAAGATCGGGGATTCTACATGAAGCCGGCCGCGCTACCGTCCGGCGTTTTCACAGGACCGCCCCGTGGATCGCACCGCCCTCCTCCACCAATGGCTCGCCGGGCTCTTCCCGCAGCGTGACTTCGACGTCACCGTGGCATCGGCCGACGCCAGCTTCCGCCGTTACTTTCGCGTCCGTTTCAGTGATGACAACAGCACGCGCATCGTCATGGACGCACCGCCCACGCACGAAGACTGCCGCCCGTTCATTCAGGTGGCGAAGCTGTTCGAGCAGGCCGGCGCCCAGGTGCCGCATGTCTTCGAGCAGGATCTTGCCCAAGGCTTCCTGCTGCTGTCCGACCTCGGCGACACGACCTACCTGTCGGCCCTGACGCCCGACAATGCAGCCGACCTGTATGCCGAGGCACTGGGCGCGCTGGCCGCCATCCAGGCCGCCAGCCGGCCGGACGTCCTGCCGCACTACGACCGCGCGCTGCTGCTGCGCGAACTCGAACTGTTCCCGGTCTGGTATATCGGCCGCCACAAGGGCATCACACTCAGCGACAAGGAAACCGCCGCCCTCTACCAGGTGTTCGATGCCATCCTCGACGTGAATCTGGCCGAACCCAAAGTCTTCGTGCATCGCGACTATCACAGCCGCAACCTGATGTTGCTGCCGGGCACCGGCACGCCCGGCGTGCTGGATTTCCAGGACGCCGTCCACGGCCCGCTCACCTATGACCTGGTTTCATTGCTCAAAGACGCCTACATCGAGTGGGACGAAGACCTCACGCTGGACTGGCTGGTGCGTTACTGGCAGGCGGCACGCCAGATCGGCCTGCCGGTGCGCGAAGATTTCGCCGACCTGCATCGCGACTATGAATTCATGGGCGCACAACGCCACATCAAGGTCCTGGGCATCTTTGCACGGCTGTACCACCGCGATGGCAAGGACGGCTACCTGCAGAACATGCCACTGGTCATGAAGTACCTGCGCCGCACCTGCGAACGCTATGACGAGTTGCACCCGCTCGCCAAACTCCTCGAAAAACTCGACCCCCGCATCACCGATACCGGCTACAGCTTCTGAGCCGAGCCGGGGGTATTCATCCAAGGGACGCCTGCGCGCGTCCCTTTTTTGTGCCAATCGGTCATGGCCCCCATGCGGTGCAGATCCCGCACCAGATCACCCCATGCCGCCCGATTGCGGGCACACCGCCGCATCAACAGCCGCACTCAATTGGTGAGCAGCCCCGCCAAACAGCACAATACAAGTGCATGTGTCTCAACATTGTTATTTCAAGCCATTGATTTTGCTTGACCAATCAACGGGCTCGCCTTTTGCTTTTTGCTCCGCCTCTGTGCATAGAGGAGTTATTGTGGAGCAGTCTTTTTCCCCGAACGACGTCCTGTTCGTTCTTATCGGCGCCATCCTGGTGCTGGCCATGCATGCCGGATTCGCGTTTCTGGAACTGGGCACCGTACGGCGCAAGAATCAAGTCAATGCCCTGGTCAAGATCCTGACGGACTTCGCGGTCTCGACCCTGGCCTACTTCTTCATTGGCTATGGCGTAGCTTACGGCCTGCACTTTTTCGTCGGCGCCGCCGAACTGCAGCAGCACAATGGCTTTGCGCTGGTGAAGTTCTTCTTCCTGCTGACCTTCGCGGCCGCCATCCCTGCCATCGTCTCGGGCGGCATCGCCGAACGGGCGCGCTTTCAGCCGCAGCTGGCAGCCACCTTCCTGATCGTGGGATTCGTGTACCCGTTCTTCGAGGGCATCGTCTGGAACGGCAACTTCGGCTTTCAGGCCTGGCTGCAACAACAGTTCGGCGCGGCGTTCCATGACTTCGCCGGCAGCGTGGTCGTGCATGCGGTGGGCGGCTGGATCGGCCTGGCGGCAGTGCTTTGGCTGGGATCGCGCCGTGGGCGCTACTCGGCGGAAGGCGCCATCTTGGCCCATCCGCCCTCGAGCATCCCGTTCCTGGCGCTGGGCGCCTGGATCCTGACGGTCGGTTGGTTCGGCTTCAATGTCATGAGCGCACAACAGATCAGTGGCATCAGCGGTCTGGTGGCGATCAACTCGCTGATGGCCATGGTGGGCGGCACGCTGGCGGCACTGGTGATCGGCCGCAACGACCCCGGCTTTGTCCACAACGGCCCCCTGGCCGGCCTGGTGGCGGTGTGTGCAGGCTCGGACATCATGCATCCGATCGGCGCCCTGTTCGTCGGCCTCATCGCCGGCGTGCTGTTCGTCCAGTTGTTCACGCTCACGCAAAATCGCTGGAAGATCGACGACGTACTCGGCGTGTGGCCCCTGCATGGATTGTGCGGTGCCTGGGGCGGCATCGCGGCCGGCATCTTCGGCCAGGCCGGCTTGGGTGGCGCCGGCGGCGTGTCCTTTGGCGCGCAGTTGATCGGCACGCTCGCCGGCATCGCCGTCGGCCTGATCGGCGGCGGCATCGTCTACGGCGCCATCCGCCTGATCACCGGCCTGCGTCTGACGCCGGAAGAAGAATTCGATGGCGCCGACATCACGATCCACAAGATCAGCTCCACGCCCGAACGCGAATCCCTCTGGTAACGCCCGCGCGGATATCCAAAGGACAAAGCCCTGCCGGCATGTACCGGCAAGGCTTTGTCATGTCCACGCGAAGCGTGGCTTTACGTCAACGAGAAGTCAGGTCTTCCGTCATGACGATGACGCACAGACACGGGGATGCAGCAGGCATTCAGCCAGCGCCAGCATGGCCAGAGACTGGCCGTACGAGCGCTGTTTGATCGGTACGTCGCGATACGCCTGCAGCGTGTCGAAGACCGGCGTGCCGGACGATACTTCAGCCACATTGCCGGCATCGTCGATGCGTGCCATGACGGCCGCTACGGCACGCGTGCCCGCCTCTTCGTAACTTGCCGGCAGCACGCCAAGGCGCGCGCCCTTCAGAAACGCATAGGCGATGGCCGCCGTTGCCGATGACTCCTGATAGCTCGTCGGTTCGTCGAGCAGGGTGTGCCACATGCCATTGGCCGCCTGCGTCGCCAGCAATGCGCCGCAATGCCGCTGGAACGCCTCGCGTACCGAGCGCAGAGCCGCCGCGTTGGCGTCCCCCGGCAGCATCTCCAGCAATTCGATCGCCGTGACCGCCGCCCAGCCATTGCCACGCGCCCACAGGGCACCCGCAAAGTGATGCCGCTCACCAAAGTGCCAGCCGTGTCGCCACAGGGCGGAGGCGGGGTCCATCAGAAACTGCGTGTGCAGGATGAACTGATACAGCACCTCGTGGCTGTAGCCGGGATGATCGAGCAGCACCCCGGCCTTGGCATGGAACAGGCCACTCATGAAGAGCGTATCCACCCATAGTTGGTCGTCGTTGTCGCGCGTCGCCGTGGTGTGGGCAAAGCCCCCCATCTGGGTACGCAGCAGACTGCCGTCGATCCACTTGGCATAGGTCTCGATGAGCGCCCTGTCGAGATCGCCGCCTCGGTCCTCCCACAACGAGATGAGTGTGAGCATGGGTGCCACGTGGTTGACGTTCATCACCGTCGCTTCGTGGCGATGACGCTCGAACCACGCTTCAAGGTAATCGCGGTAGCGCGCCTCACGGGTCGCCTGATAGAGCCGCCAGATGCCGTACAGGCCGACGCCTTGCGCCCAGTCCCACAACTCGATGGACATATCCGAGCCATAGGCGCCGCTGGCGCGTAGTTGGGCATCATCCTCGCGCACGAGGATGAGCCCTTCATACAAGGCACCCAGCTTGCGCTCGATCTGCGAAGAGTCGATGCGCGCCATCGTCACAGTTGCCAGCCAGGCAGATACTTGGCGGTGTTCTTGAGCATCTGGTCAAACAGCGTGCCGGCATCGTCCATCGACAGGCGTACCTGCGGGTCGTTGCAGAACGCCTGGAAGGCCAGGTCCTTGTCGCAGGTGAGCGCCGCTTCGAGGATGGTCTCGTGGTTGCCGATGTGCAGATTGACCAGCGTACTCAGCCCGCTGGGCAGGGCCCCTGCGGCGACCGGACGTACACTGTCGCGCGAGAAGAACGCGTTGGTCTCGACAACGGCGTCGAGCGGCGCGCCTTCGAGCTGCCCCTGGTTCGGCAGGTTCACGTTGGTGACGAAATCCCCCAGCCCAACCAGCGCCTTGATCTGGCGGACGCCCTCTTCCCCGCTGGGCGACAGCGTCGGCGCTTCTTCGCCGCCGACGAGGCGCGCCGCTTGCGCTTCGAGTTCGACGCGGTTGCCCTCGCGCCATGACACCGGCGTCAGACCAAAGCCCCACGACGCGACGGTGGCGGTGTCACGCAGATACCAGCTGCCCGGCATGAACTCGGCGAGGTGGCGATCGCCGGCGGCGGCGATCAGGCCGTACTTGCGATAGAGATCGAACTTCACGCGGTGCACCGAGCGGAAGAAAGCCTCCTTCATCATCCAGTTTTCGAGGTGCTTGTCCTTCCAGCCCTCGGCGTAGTGCTTCTGCACGAACTGCTCGTAGAGCGGGAACAGATCCATGCCCTGCCAACTGGCCTGATCGAGCCAGGTGAAGTGGTTGATGCCAAGCACGTTGATGCGGATGTCTTCGCGCGGCGGCGCCGGCACGTCCAGCACATCGTTGATGGCGGCGGCCAGCAGCTTCTGTGTGCCGAACACTTCGTGGCAGCAGCCGAAGGCCTTGATGCCGGGGAAGGTGGCGAAGAGCGTGCGCGTGCACAGCGCCATCGGATTGGTGTAGTTGATGACCCAGGCCTGCGGGCAGTATTCACGGATGGCCTGGGCAAAGCCGACGTAGATCGGAATGGTGCGCAAAGCGCGCATCAGCCCGCCCGGCCCGGCGGTGTCGCCGACCGATTGGTAGATGCCATATTGCTCGGGTGCGTGGACATCCGAGGCCATCTCTTCGAAGGTGCCCGGAACGATCGAGATCACGACGAAATCAGCGCCGGTGAGCGCTTCGGCCAGCGTGGGCGAGGCCACGTACTGCCACTGGCTTTGCGATTCGGGCAGGGCCGAGATACGCGCGCCGACCACGGTGTTGTCGCGGGCGGCCTGAAGGTTGATGTCGTACAGGCGGACTTCGCCGCCCAACTCCGGCTCCAGCGCCAGATCGCTCATCAGCTTCCAGGCCCAGCCACGCGAACCACCGCCGATATAGGCGATCTTCAATTTCTTGGCGGCGGGGGCGTTGTCTTGCGTGCTCATCATGTTCCCTCAAGAGTGCGCGACGATGCGGCGACTGCGCAGGGCGTCGACAAAGTGTGTGAATGGTTCGGCCACACCACGCGGCGTAGCCGATGCGAGAGGGACAGGCCTGGCGGGCGGCGCCGCGGCGGGCGCGCTGGCGAGCCTGCCCCGGAGGTCACAGGCGCCGCAGCAGGGCTTCGCCTTCTTCGCGCAAGCGCTTGGCCGCTTGCTGATCGTTGATCTTGCCGTAGCCGACCTGCTCGAAGACTTCGCGGATCAGACGCTGCATGCGCGGGTGTTCGTACAGCGGCGAGGGCAACGTGATCTGGCCCGAATCCTTGTATTTCTGGATCAGTTCGAAGGCCTTGATTTCGTTGGCAGTGACCAGCCCCCCTTCGGTGAGGACCTTGTACTGGCTGTCGGCCGCCGGCATGCCGCGCGTCAGACCGAGAGTGCGCGCCGCTTCGGGGTCGGCGAGCATGAAGTCGATGAACTTGGCGGCCAGTTCCGGCTGCTTGGAGTTCTTGCCCACCACGAACATCATGCCGGGACGACCGAACAGACCCGAGGTCTTGCTCCCCTGCAGCAGCGGCATCTTGCCGATTTCATATTTCGGATCCTTGCCCAGGGAGCCTTCGCGCAGACGGATCACCGAATCCCAGATGTAGCTGCCGCCCCAGTAGCCGGCCGACCAATCGGGCTGCTGCTCGGTGGGCTTGCTGGCGCCGCCGAGACTGTCGCGCACGGGCAGCGGAATGGCGACACGTTCGTCGGCCAGTCGCTTGTAGAAGCGCACCCATTCGAGCAGCCCCTCGTCGCTCATGGCTACCTTCGGCTGCGTCGGATGGAGGTACTGCGTGCCGTACTTCTGTTCGACGTAGGTCTGCGCCAGCACGATCATGTCGTTCAGTTCGCCGTCGAGCAGATAGGCGCGATCCCCGAGCTTGGCGCGAAACGCCTTGCCGGCACTGAACAGATCGTCCCAGGTGGCGGGAACCGCCACGCCGGCCTTGTCGAGGGCGGCCTTGTTCCACTGGAAGATGCGCGCTGAATACGTCACCGGCAAGCCATTGAGCTTGCCGGCGATGGTGCCCATGCGCAGCTCTTCGGCCGAGAACTCCTTGAGCGCCATGACGTTCTTGTACTTGTTCAGGTCGACGAAACCGTCGCCGCGCTTCGAGTACGCCGACATCCACGCCCAGTTGATCTGCATGATGTCGGGTTCGTTGCCCCCGGCGATCTGGGTCGACAGGCGCTCCTGGTAGCCATTGAAACCCATGTACTCACCCTTGACCTTGACGCCGGGGTGCTTGGCTTCGAACGCGGCAATGGCCTTGAGCGTGGCCTCGTGCCGTTCGGCACCGCCCCACCAGGAAAAGCGCAGCGTGGTCTCCTGCGACCACACCAGCGGCGCGGCCAGCACCAGGCTCAAGGCGGCAGCGGATTTGAGAATGCAACGTCGGTTCATCGTGTGTCTCCTCATGTGGCCCCTGTCGGGGCCGTTTTTTCGTATGTGGTCCTACAACAGCAGGTTGCGACCTTCGCCGTCCGGCTCGAAGGCATGGCAGTGGGCCATCTGGATACCGAAGCGATGGACTTCGCCCCGCGTCTTGTCGGCCAGCCCGTTGAGCTGGTCGGCGGCGATGCGGGCGCTGAAGGGTTCGTTGCCGATATCGAAGTGCACAAAAGCCTCGCTGCCCATGTGCTCGATGAAGCGCAGCGTGCCGGTCACCGGCAGCGCATGCGGATCGTTAGCGTCCAGACTGACGATGTGTTCTGGGCGGATGCCGAAGCGGATCGCCTTGCCGCGCCAGGCGTCGAGATGACGCATGTGCGATTCGGGCAGAGGCAGGCAGATGCCGCCGACTTCCACACCCAGGCCGCTACCCAGTTCCACCACGCGGGCGCCGCGGATGTTCATCTCTGGCGAGCCGATGAAGCTGGCGACGAAGACGTTGGCGGGCTTCCGATACAGTGCGGTGGGGGCGTCAACCTGCTGGATGGTGCCGTCCTTGAGCACGCAGATGCGTTCGCCCATGGTCATCGCTTCGACCTGATCGTGCGTGACGTAGATGGCGGTCGAGGGGCGCCCCTGCTCGCGCAAGGTGCGGTGCAGTTCGGTCAGACGCACGCGCATCGACGCGCGCAGCTTGGCGTCGAGATTCGACAGGGGTTCATCGAAGAGGAACACCTCGGGCCGCTTGACGATCGCGCGCCCCACCGCCACGCGCTGCGCCTGACCACCCGACAGTTGCTTCGGATAGCGTTCGAGCAGATGATCCATTTCGAGCAGCCTCGCCGCCTCGCGGACCCGCGTGTCGACCTCGGCCTTGGGCGTACCCGAGAGCTTCAAGCCAAAGGCCAGGTTGTCATAGACACGCATGTGCGGATATAGCGCGTAGTTCTGGAACACCATGGCGATACCGCGCTGCTTGGGCGCCAGGTTGTTCACCACCGTATTGCCGATGCGCATCTCACCGCTGGTGATCGACTCCAGCCCCGCCACCATGCGCAGCAGCGTACTCTTGGCGCAGCCCGATGGGCCCACGAACACCATGAACTCGCCGTCGCGCACATCCAGATCGACGCCATGCACGGCCTTGAAGCCATTGGCGTAGACCTTCTCGATTTTTCTCAGTCCGACTTGTGCCATTTCAATTTCTCGCTGTGATGTGTCTCATCCCTTGATGCCGCTGCTGGCGGCACCCTCGATGAAGTGCTTTTGCGCCATGAAGAACACCAGAACCGAAGGCAGCAGCGCGACCACGGAAATGGCCAGCACGCTGCCCCACTCCACCTCCTCGGTGGCGCCGATGCTCATCTTCAGAGCGAGCGATACGGGGTACTTCTCGACGGTGGACAGGTAGATCAGCGGGCCCATGAAGTCATTCATGGTCCAGATGAACTGGAAGACGATCACCGAAATGATGGCCGGCTTGAGCAGGGGCACGATGATGTGCCAGAGCAATTGCAGCGGATTGCAGCCATCGATCTGCGCGGCTTCTTCCATGTCGCGCGGGATGCCGCGCAGGAACTGCACCAACATGAAGACGAAGAAGGCGTCGGTGGCGAACGCCGATGGCACGATGATCGGCAGATAGGTGTCGAGCCAGCCCACTTCCTTGAACATCAGGTACTGCGGCAGACGCAGGATGATCAGGGGCAGCATCATGGTGCCGACCATGATGCTGAACAGGATCTTCTTGCCCCAGAACTCGAAGCGCGCGAAGGCGTAGGCCACCAGCACGCACGAGGTCACCGTCACGATGATGCGCGGCACGGTGATCAGGAACGAGTTCAGGAAGTACGTGGTGAAGGTGTACTCCGTGCTCGTGCGCCAGCCCTTCACGTACGCCGAGAAATCCAGGCGCGAAGGAATGAAGCCGATCTCGCTGAAGATTTCCTGGTTGGTCTTGAAGGACGCGCCGATCAGCCAGATCATCGGGTACAGCATGAGCAGCCCGACCGCGATCAGAACCGTGTAGCGCACCACCGCGTTGATACGTGCACGGCGCTGCGTGCGCAGAGCCTCGGCGTCGGAGGCCACGGCATCATGGCCGAGCGCTACGCCGCTCATGGATGCTTCTTGCGATGCGTTCATCATTTGTAATCCTTCTCACCGGCGTAGAACACCCAGTACTTGGAACTGACGAACGCCAGCCCGCTGAGCAGCCCCACCACGGCGAACAGCACCCAGGACAACGCACTGCCGTAGCCCAGATTGAAGAACTTGAAACTCTGTTCGTAGATGTAGAGCGAGAGCAGATAGGTCGAATGCAGCGGGCCACCCTCGGTGACCATGTACGGACCGTTGAACTCCTGGAAGGCCTGCACCATCTGCATGACGATGTTGAAGAAGATCACCGGCGTAATCAGCGGCACCGTAATGCGGAAGAACTGCTGCCACTTGCCGGCACCGTCGATCTCGGCCGCCTCGTACAGCGACTGCGGCACGTTCTGCAGGGCGGCCAGGAAGATGACCATCGCCGAGCCGAATTGCCACGTGAACAAAAGGATGATCGTCCAGATCGAGAAATGCTCATTGGCCAGCCAGGCGATCGGCTCGATGCCCAGCTTGCTCAGCGCCAGGTTAACCAGGCCGTGCTGCGAGAAGATGAAGCGCCACATCACCGCCGCCGCGATCGAGCCGCCAAGGATCGACGGCAGGTAGAACGCCGAGCGGAAGAAGTTGATGCCGCGGAGCTTGAAGTTCAGCACATGGGCGATGAACAGCGCGAAGGCCACGCGCAGCGGCACGCCGATCAGCACGAACAGCAGCGTCACGCCGAGCGACTGGCGGAACAGCGGATCCTGCGTGAACAGCTCGCGATAGTTGTCCAGCCCGATGTAGACGGGTGGATTGATGATGTCATATTCGGTGAAGCTCAGCGCCAGGCTCGTCACGAACGGAAAGAGCTTGAAGAGCAGCACCCCCAGCAAAAAGGGCAATACGAACAGCAGCCCGATTTTTTTGTTTTCGTACATCCCGTGTGTCTCCTCTCGGGTATGTGGTGGCGTTCAATCAGTTGTGCGCGACACCCGCCCGATCCAGGATGCCGATCAGACTCTCCCGTATCCCCGCGTCGGGCCGCGTTGCCGGCCGCGCCACCGCCGTGGACACGTCCACGCCAGTCATGCGCAGGGCTTCCTTGATCAAACCGGTGAAGGGTGTGTCGGTGGAATAGATGCGCGACAGCGCGGCCAGGCGCTGCATGTATTGGCCCGCCGCATTGAGATTGCCATCCAGGTACGCGCGGTACAGGCCACAGCATATCTCCGGCGCAAAGTTGGATGTCGCCGGAATAGCGCCGTCGCCACCCAACAGCAGCGTATCGAGCATGTATTCGTCGAAACCGCACAGGACGATGAAGTCGGGACGCGTGCCCTTGACCTCGAGGATGAGCCGACGGATGTGGCTCATGCAGTCGACGGTGTCCTTGATGCCGACGATGTTCGGGCAGTCGTGCGCCAGTCGTTGCACCAGTTCGATGGACAGATCCTGGCCGGTGAGCGCGGGGAAGTTGTACAGCAGCACCGGCAGTTCGCTGGTCTCGGCGATCTCGCGGTAGTGCAGGTAGATGCGCTCTTCGGTCAGGCGCGCATAGTACGGATTGACCACCATCACAGCGTCGGCACCGATCGAAGCCGCGTGGCGATTGAGCCGCATTACTTCGACAGTCGAACACGCTGCGGTGCCAATGATGACCGGCAAGCGCCCGGCGACCCGCGCGACGCAGAATTCGGCAATCTGCTGGCGCTGCTCGGTGGACAGGTGTGCGAATTCGCCAGCGCTGCCGAGAAACAAGAACCCATCGACATCGGATTCGAGCAAGTGATCGATCAAAACGCCCATGCCGCGGGCGTCGAAATTGCCTGCTTCGTCCAGGATGGTGGGCACCGGTGGAATTACACCTCGAAACTGCTTGACTGGCATGCGTACTGTCTCCTAAATTCCATACATGGAACTGCACTTCTGTTTATGGAAATTATAGAGACCACAACGGCTGTGCGGTAGCCTATCGTTTACCCTGACAAGCGGCCAAAAGGGCAAACATCAAGAACAATATCGAAAAGGGAGGAGAGCCTTATGGCCAAGGAAACGGGCGTCGCCAACGCGACACTCACCACAGAAGCACCCGAAGAAAAATCCGCCGCGCCCGCGCTCACCAAAGGTTTTGCCATTCTTGACCTGGTGGCGCGCGAGCCCCGCTTGAGCTTTGCGGCGATCCGCAACCGACTCGGGCTGCCCAACAGCAGTTGCCACCACCTGGTGACCACGCTGTGCCAGCTCGGGGCCTTGCAGCAGCAGCCGGACCGTACGTATCTGCTTGGTCTGCGCCTGTTCGAACTGGGCACCATTGCGGCGGGCCAGCGCCAGATCGAGCAATTCGCGCTGCCCGTGCTGCAGGCCCTGGCGCAGGATGTACAACTGACCTGCCACCTCGGCGTGATGGAAGGCTCGGACGCGGTCTACCTGCTCAAGATCGAGGGCAACCCGCGCATCCACGTCAACACCTGGGTCGGCAAGCGTTTGTCATTGCACAGCTCGTCGCTCGGCAAGGTCCTGCTCGCCTGGCTGGACGAAGACGAGTTGATGCGCAAGCTGGCCAAGTGCACATGGGAAGCAAAATGCCCGAATACGATCACCAGTGTGGCGGCTTTCCGGCGCCATCTGGGCGATGTCCGCGAGCGCGGCTGGGCCTATGACGATCAGGAAGACATCCTCAATATTCGCTGCGTGGCAGCACCGATATTCGACGTCAGCGGGCGGGTCATCGCGGCAATCAGCACCGTCGGCACGGTGCTCGATATCGACGCGGCGCGGGTGGACGAACTGACGCGCAAGGTGACGCAGGCGGCCGCCACGATCTCGCGATCGCTCGGCTATCAGGCAGGCTGACACCCTTGCGCAGGCATGCGGATCGAGTAT
Source organism: Rhodocyclaceae bacterium (assembly GCA_047605765.1). Taxonomy (GTDB): domain Bacteria; phylum Pseudomonadota; class Gammaproteobacteria; order Burkholderiales; family Rhodocyclaceae; genus JBGVSA01. The sequence goes on along the minus strand of JASGFB010000062.1, from coordinate 3,660 downwards.
CGACACCCGCATCCCGACGCCAGATGACACAAAAAAGGCCCCATGATCCTGCGATCGATGGGGCCTCTTTTCGAATCACCACAGGCGTGGCGAAGAGTGCAGCCGAATCAGACGTTGAACAGGAAGTTCATGACGTCGCCATCCTTGACGACGTATTCCTTGCCTTCCGCGCGCATCTTGCCGGCTTCCTTGGCGCCCTGCTCACCGCCGAAGGCGATGAAATCGTCATAGGCGATGGTTTGCGCACGGATGAAGCCGCGCTCGAAATCGGTGTGGATGACACCCGCCGCCTGCGGCCCGGTGTCGCCCTTGTGGATGGTCCATGCACGCACTTCCTTCACGCCGGCGGTAAAGTAGGTATGCAGGCCGAGCAGGTCGTAGCCGGCGCGGATCAGGCGGTTCAGACCGGGCTCGTCGAGGCCGAGATCAGCCAGGAAGGCTTTCTTGTCTTCGTCATCGAGATCGGCCAGCTCGGCCTCGATCTTGGCACACACAGCGACCACCGGCGCGCCTTCCTTGGCGGCATGTTCGCGCAGGCGATCGAGGTGGGGATTGTTCTCGAAACCGTCTTCCAGCACGTTGCCGACGTACATGGCCGGCTTGATGGTCATCAGGCACAGCGGCTTGATGAGCACCTTTTCTTCATCGGTCAGCGACAGCGTGCGAGCCGGCTTGCCTTCGTTCAGGTGGGGCAGCAGCTTTTCGAGCACGGCAACGAGCTTCTGGGCTTCCTTGTCGCCGGACTTGGCCTTGCGCACGTCGCGCGCAATGGCTTTCTCCACCGCCGCCATGTCGGCCAGCGCCAGTTCGGTCACGATGGTTTCGATATCGGCGATCGGGTCGACGCGGCCCGATACGTGAATGACGTTGGGATCATCGAAGCAGCGCACCACATTGACGATGGCGTCCGTCTCGCGGATGTTGGCCAGGAACTGGTTGCCCAGGCCCTCACCCTTGGAGGCCCCCGCCACCAGGCCCGCGATGTCGACGAATTCGACGATGGCATGCTGGAGCTTCTGCGGCTTGACGATGGCGGCCAGCGCATCCAGGCGCGGGTCCGGCACTTCGACGATGCCCACATTCGGCTCGATGGTGCAGAACGGATAGTTCTCCGCTGCGATGCCCGCCTTGGTCAAGGCGTTGAAGAGGGTCGACTTGCCAACGTTGGGCAACCCGACGATGCCGCACTTGAGAGACATAGCTACTCGCCTTTCTTTGAAGCCTGGGGCTTGGTGTTCAATTGCTGGGTGACTGCCGCCCATTCGCCACGAGCGATCTTGGGCCAGGCCACCAGCGCGCGATTGATGGATTCGTCGATGTCGGCCTGCTCTTCGCGACGCGGCGCCTTGAGCACGTAGTTGACCACTTCGTTGCGATCGCCCGGATGGCCGATGCCGATGCGCAGGCGCCAGTAGTCGTGGCTCGACAGGCGCGCGCTGATGTCTTTGAGACCGTTGTGGCCACCAAGGCCACCACCGAACTTGAGTCGCAACTGGCCGGGCGGGATATCCAGCTCGTCATGCACGACGAGGATTTCACTCGGCAGGATGCGATAGAAATGCGCCAGCGCCAGCACCGACTGGCCCGAGCGATTCATGAAGGTCTGCGGCAGCAGGATCCACACGCCCGCATCACGCGAGCGGCCCGCCAGGCCGTGAAACCGGGATTCGTGATTGAGAGAAACACCCAGCTCCTGCGCCAGGCACTCACAAAACCAAAACCCGGCATTGTGCCGGGTCTTGGAATAGTCGGCCCCGGGGTTACCGAGGCCGACGATCAGCTTGGGCGCGGGCTGCGTCATGCCAGGCGTCGCGCTCAACAGGTACGCATGCCGTTAGGCAGCCGGCGTTTCGCCAGCGGCGGCAGCGCCTTCAGCTTCGGCAGCGGCCACGCCACGCGGGATCACGATCGTCGCGACGACCGGATCGGTTTCGCCGTGCGCCACCAGCTCGACACCAGCCGGCAGGGCCAGTTGCGAAGCATGCAGCGAATGACCGGCGGCCAGGTCCTTCAGGTCGGCTTCAATGAACTCGGGCAGCGAGCTGGGCAGGCACTGCACTTCGACTTCGTTCATGACGTGCGACACGATACCGCTTTGCAGCTTCACGCCCGGGGCGATCTCGGCGTTCACGAAGTGCAGGGGCACCTTGATGTGCAGCTTCTGGTTCGGATCGACGCGCTGGAAGTCCATGTGCAGAACGATCTGGCGGAACGGGTGCCATTGCGTGTTGCGCAGGATGACGGTTTCCTTGGCGCCTTCGACGTCGATCGACAGCACGGACGAATGGAACTTCTCGTTGCGCAGCAGATGGAACAGCTCGTTGTGGTCCAGCGAGATCTGGGTGGCATCCTTGCCTTGTCCGTAGACGATGGCCGGGATGACGCCAACGCGACGCAGGCGGCGGCTCGCACCCGTACCTTGTTCGGCGCGCTTGGTAGCTTTGAACGTGAATTGCATGACTACTCTCCAAAATTATGGCTCTCGTCCCGCGACCAGGAGAGAGCCTTCCCAAAACGGCATGCCATCTGGCACGCCGCAATAACTTGTATTTGCCGGTGCTGCGCCGCTTATTCGTCGCGGAACAGCGAGCTGACCGATTCTTCGTTGCTGATGCGCAGCATGGTGTCGGCCAGCAGCGCGCCGATCGACACCTGCTTGATCTTGCTGCAGGCGCGGCCTTCTTCGCGCAGCGGGATGGTGTCCGTCACCACCACCTGATCGAGTTCGGAATCTTCGATCCGCGAGATCGCGGCGCCCGACAGCACGGCGTGGGTGATGTAGGCCACCACGCGCTTGGCACCCTTTTCCTTGAGCGCCTGGGCAGCCTTGCACAGCGTGCCGGCGGTATCGACGATGTCGTCGACGATGACGCAGGTGCGGCCCTGGATGTCACCGATGATGTTCATCACTTCGGACACGTTGGCCTTGGGGCGGCGCTTGTCGATGATGGCCAGATCGCATTCGAGCTGCTTGGCCACGGCACGCGCACGCACCACGCCGCCGATGTCGGGCGACACCACCGTCAGGTCTTCCAGCGCTTCGACCTTGCGCAGATGATCCAGCAGCAAGGGCGTGGCGTAGACGTTGTCCACCGGGATGTCGAAGAAGCCCTGGATCTGGTCGGCGTGCAGGTCAACCGTCAGCACGCGCTGAACGCCCACGGCCTGCAGCATGTTGGCCACGACCTTGGCGGTGATGGGCACACGTGCCGAGCGCGGGCGACGATCCTGGCGGGCGTAACCAAAATAGGGGATGGCGGCGGTGATGCGGCCGGCCGAGGCGCGCTTGAGCGCATCGACCATGATCATCAGTTCCATCAGCGCGTCGTTGGTGGGCACGCAGGTCGGCTGGAGGACGAAGACGTCCTTGCCGCGTACGTTCTCCAACAGTTCGACGTTGACTTCACCGTCTGAGAATCGGCCGACGGTTGCCGCGCCGATGGAGATACCCAAACGCCTGACGACATCCGCCGCGAGCTTGGGGTTTGCATTGCCAGTAAAAACCATCAGGCTGCGGTATGCCATCGGGGTGCCTCACGCCGTCGTACGTAGTGCTGAAAGCATTCGGGCAGAGGCACCTCATGGTGCTCTGCCCGATTTTATTTGGCTGGGGAAGAAGGATTCGAACCTTCGAATGCCGGAATCAAAATCCGGTGCCTT
>JASGFB010000061.1:0-26914 GCA_047605765.1 Rhodocyclaceae bacterium | reverse complement strand
CCGCCACCGTTACGCCGGCGCCCGCGCCCGCGCCCGTGGCGAGCCACGCCGAGGCCGCCATGGCCGACGCTGCCTGGCACGACGAGCCCGTGCAGGCGGGCAGTGACGAGCCGCCCGCCTGGCTCAATGAAATCGACGCGCTCGACGATTCTTCGCCGACCCCCCCTGCGCCAGCCTCCCCGCCGCCGCAAGCGATGCGCGGACGCGCTCCCGGCACCGCTGCCGCGCCGGTTCCGGTGTCGTCGGTCGATGCCCGTGGGCTGGACTGGGACGGTCTGTTCGAAGCGACCGCCAACTGCCGCGCCTGCCGTCTGTGCGAGCGGCGCAAGCAGGCCGTGCTGGGCGTGGGGGATCGCGAGGCGGACTGGATGATCGTGGGCGAAGGCCCGGGCGCGGAAGAAGATGAACGCGGCGAACCGTTCGTGGGGCAGGCCGGGCGCCTGCTCGACGCCATGCTGCCCGCCATCGGTCTGGCGCGCGACAAGAACGTGTACATCGCCAACGCGGTGAAATGCCGCCCGCCCGGCAATCGCACGCCGCAGCCGGATGAGATGGCCGCCTGCCGGCCGTATCTGGTGCGTCAGATCGAGCTGGTGCGCCCCAAGCTGATCCTGGCCATGGGGCGCCCGGCGGTGCAGACGCTACTGGGTGGGGAGCCGCGCATTTCGGCCTCGCGCGGCAAAGTCTTCCATTACGAGAGCATCCCGGTGGTGGTGACCTATCACCCGGCCTACCTGCTGCGTAACCTGCCGGACAAGGCCAAAGCGTGGGAAGACCTGTGCTTTGCGGTGGATGTAATGGCCGGCCTGTGAGCCGGCGGCGGCGAGGTGCGCCGCTCAGGCCTGCGGGCGGGCGCCGCGCCGCGTGGGCACCGCCACCGCTACCGGCGTGGCCTGGGCATTGACGCGGGCGCGCAATTGCCCGCAACCGCCTTCCACGTCCTGGCCGGCCGAATTGCGCAGCTTGGTCAGTACGCCGCGGCGGTGCAGCGTGCGGGCGATCTCGGTGGCTCGCGCCCAGTCGGGGCGTCGATAGGGCAGGTCGGCCACGGTGTTGTACGGAATCATGTTCATGATGGCGTACTTGCCGGACAGCAGACGGACGATGCCGTCGAGTTCGTCCGGCGTGTCGTTCACCCCTTCGAGCAGCGTCCATTGGTATTGGATCGGGTAGCCGGTGGCGCGGGCGTAAGCCTCGGCCAGTGCCACCAGTTCGTCCGGCGCCATGCGCGGGGCGCGGGGCAGCAATTGGGCGCGCAGATCGGCGCGCGTGGTGTGCAGCGACAGTGCCAACGCCGGTTTGACGCGGCCTTGCGGCAGCCGCTCGAACACGCGGGGGTCGCCCACCGTGGAAAACACCAGGTTCTTGTGGCCGATGCCGCCGGCGGTGCCCAGCACGTCGATAGCTTCGAGCACGTTGTCCAGGTTGTGGGCCGGTTCGCCCATGCCCATGAACACCACTTTCTTGACCGGCCGGCGCTGCCGCGCCAGCACCACCTGGGCCACGATCTCGGCGCTGCCCACCTGGCGCAGCAGGCCTTCGCGCCCGGTCATGCAGAACACACAACCCACCGCGCAGCCGACCTGGCTCGACACGCACACGCCGTCGCGCGGCAGCAGCACGCTTTCGACGGTCTGGCCGTCATGCAGATTCACCAGCAGACGGGCCGAGCCGTCTTCTGCCGGATGCTCGGAGTGCACGCGTGCCAGATCGGCCAGGCTTTGCGTGAGGGCCGGCAGCGCTTCGCGCAGGCGCAGCGGCAGCACGTCCTCGGCCTTGCGGCGGCCGGCGTCGAGCGGCTGCGCCAGGGTCCAGGCGCGCAGCAGGCGGGCGATGTGAGGCGCCTTGGCGCCCAGGCTGGCGAGGTGATCGGTGAGGTCGGCGATACGCATGGCGGGGCGGATGCTAGCACTGTCCGCCGGCCAAGCCGAGGCGCAGGGCCACAATATTTGTCGCCGCCGCGGGTGCGACGGCGTCAGCCTGCGTGCGGCGGCGCGCTAGCGCCGGGTGTCCTCGTCTTCGTCCATGTGCAGCGTGAACGAACTGAATGAGGCGCCGTCTTCCTCGACCGGATCGAAATCGGCCAGGTGAGTGGCTTCGGAGACCAGGGTGGCCGGCGGCGCCGGGGGCGCGGCGTTGTTGATCAGCCACGACAGGTTGGTCGGCGAATCGGCGTTGGTGAGGGCTTCTTCCAGCGTGATGATTTCTTCGCGGTAGAGGCGGTAGATATCCTGTTCGAACGTCTGCGAGCCGGGTGCCAGCGATTGCTCCATGGCTTCCTTGATTTCGTTGAACAGGCCCTTCTCGATCAGGTCCGCCACGTGGCGGGTGTTCATGAGGATTTCCGCCGCCGGTACGCGCGTGCCGTCGGGGCGGCGCACCAGGCGCTGCGATACGACGCTGCGCAGGGCGACCGACAGATCGAGATACAGCAGCGAGCGGTTTTCCAGCGGGAAGAAGTTGGAGATCCGGTTGAGCGCGTGATAGGCGTTGTTGGCGTGCAGCGTGGCCACGCACAGGTGGCCCGATTGCGCATAGGCAATGGCCGCCTTCATGGTTTCGAGGTCGCGGATTTCACCGATCAGGATGCAATCCGGTGCCTGGCGCATGGCGTTGCGCAGGGCGCCGTCCCAGCCATGGGTGTCGAAGCCGATCTCGCGCTGGTTGACGATCGATTTCTTGTGCTTGAAGAGGTATTCGATCGGGTCTTCCACCGTCAGGATGTGGCCGGAGCGGTGGATGTTGCGGTGATCCAGCATCGAGGCGATGGTGGTCGACTTGCCCGAGCCCGTGGCCCCCACCACCAGCACCAGGCCGCGCTTTTCCATGATGATGTCGCCGAGCACGTCGGGCAGGCCGAGCGAAGCCAGCGGCGGGATCTCACCCTGGATGAAGCGCACCACGATGCCGATGCTGCTGCGCTGCCAGAAGAAGTTGACGCGGAAATTGCCCAGTTCGCGCCGGCCGTACGACAGGTTCAGCTCACGGTCCTGCTCGAAGCGCTGCTGCTGCTCCGGCGACATCATCTCGTAGGCCATGCGCTGGATGACGTCCGGCACCATGATCTGCTGATTGATGGGGATGACTGTTCCGTTGATCTTGATATGGATCGGCGCGCCGGCCGACACGAAAATGTCCGAGGCGCGGCGCTCGGCCATGAGCTGGAACAGCTTGTCAAAAATCATGCGGGCACTCTCCGTAGGCTCATCGCCTGTTCATGCCCTTGTGGCATGGGCTGTTCTGTGGGCAGCACCGCTCCGCGCGGCAGGCGGCGGAGCGGGCGGCCCGTCGATCAGTCGCGCAGCAGCTCGTTGATCGAGGTCTTGGCGCGCGTCTGCGCGTCGACACGCTTGACGATCACCGCGCAGTACAGCGAGTACTTGCCGTCGGCGCTGGGCAGGTTGCCCGACACCACCACCGAACCTTCGGGGATGCGGCCGTAGCTCACTTCACCGGTGGCGCGGTCGTAGATCTTGGTGCTCTTGCCGATGTAGACGCCCATCGAGATCACGCTGTTGTCTTCGACGATGACGCCTTCGACCACTTCCGAACGCGCGCCGATGAAGCAGTTGTCGCCGATGATGGTCGGGTTGGCCTGCAGCGGTTCGAGCACGCCGCCGATGCCGACGCCACCGGACAGGTGCACGTTCTTGCCGATCTGCGCGCACGAACCGACGGTGGCCCAGGTGTCGACCATGGTGCCTTCACCGACGTAAGCGCCGATGTTCACGTAAGAGGGCATCAGGACGGCGTTGCGGCCGATGAACGAGCCGTAGCGCGCGACGGCTGCGGGCACCACGCGGAAACCGGCGTCGCGGAACTGCGATTCGCTCCAGTCGGCGAACTTGGTCGGCACCTTGTCGAAGAACTTCAGATCGCCGGAAGCCATCAGGCCGTTGTCGTGGGTGCGGAAATACAGCAGCACGGCCTTCTTGAGCCACTGATGGGTGACCCAGTCACCGTCGATCTTCTCGGCCACGCGCAGGCGGCCGGCATCCAGCTCGGCGATGACGTGGCGGATGGCGCTGGCCAGTTCGGCGTCGATGGCGCCCGGGCTGACTTCGGCGCGGCGTTCCCACGCGCCGTTGATGATCTGTTCAAGCTCTTGTACTTGCATGGTTTCCTCTACGGTGAATCGGTTATCGGCAGAATTCGGCGATGCGGCGCGCCGCTTCCAGGCATTCGTCCATGCCGGCGACCAGCGCGATGCGCACGTAGCCGCGGCCGGGATTGACGCCATGGGCCTCGCGCGCCAGAAACTGGCCGGGCAGCACGGTGACGTTGGTGGCCGCCAGCAGGGCGCGGGCAAACTCGGTGTCGTCGCCCGGCGTGCGCGCCCACAGGTAGAACGAAGCGTCCGGCATGCCCACCTGTAGCGTGGTGCCGCCCAGCAAGGGCACCACGGCGGCGAATTTCTCGCGGTACAGGCGGCGATTCTCGACGACGTGCGCCTCATCGCCCCAGGCGGCGATGCTGGCTTCCTGCACCGGCAGGCTCATGGCGCAGCCATGGTAGGTGCGGTACAGCAGGAAGCGCTTGAGAATGGTCGCGTCGCCTGCCACGAAGCCCGAGCGCAGGCCCGGCACGTTGGAGCGCTTGGACAGGCTCGAAAACACCACCAGGCGCTCGAAACCGTGCCGCCCCAGTTGATGGGCCGCTTGCAGCGCGCCGATGGGGGCCTGGCCTTCTTCGAAGTAGATTTCGGAATAGCACTCGTCGGAGGCGATCACAAATCCGTAACGGTCGGACAGCTCGAACAGCGTTTTCCATTCGGCCAGGCTCAGCACGCGGCCGGTCGGATTGCCCGGTGAACACACGAACAGCAACTGCACGCGCGCCCATTCGTCCGGCGACAGGCTGTCCAGATCAAGCCCGAAGCCGTTGTCGGCGGTCTGGTTGAGAAAGGCTGGCCGTGCCCCGGCGAGGTAAGCCGCGCCTTCGTAGATCTGATAGAACGGGTTGGGGCATACCACCAGGGCGTCCGGACGGCTGCCGTCGACCACGCATTGGGCGAACGAAAACAGCGCCTCGCGCGAGCCGTTGACCGGCAACACCTGGCGCGCCGCGTCGATGCCGGGCAGCGCGTAGCGGCGCAGCAGCCAGGCGGCGATCGATTCGCGCAGGCGATCGACGCCGGCCGTGGTCGGGTACACCGACAGGCCACCCAGCGTGTCGATCAGCCGTTCGCGGATCAGCGCCGGCGTGGCGTGCTGCGGTTCGCCGATGGACAGGCGCACGGCCGGCACGGGGGCGGGCGTGACGTCGGTGAACAGCGCGCGCAGTTTTTCGAAGGGGTAGGGCTGCAGGCTATCGAGGTACGGATTCACGGTTTTCTCGGCTCACAAAATACGGCCTCGAAGGAGGAATCATCCATCGAGGCCGGAAGAGCCGGAGATTATAGCCCCCGCGCGCGGCCGCGCGCCGGCCCGCCACACGCGGCCGTCGCGCAAGAGCCTTATGCCTGCCGGCGATAAGCGCACGGCCAAGAACACCGCTCACGGGATAACCGGCCAGGCGGGTCAGCTCAGCGCGTCGACCACGATGCGGGTGGCGGCCGCCACAAGCCCGGTGCGGGTAGGGGCATCCCGGCGGGCCTGCGTGCTGTACACGGTCAGTACGATGGGTGCGCCGTGCGCCGGCCACAACACCGCCACGTCATTGGTGGTGCCATAGTCGCCCGAACCCGTCTTATCGCCGACCCGCCAGTCGGCCGGTACGCCCTCGCGGATACGCCCGGCGCCGGTAGTGTTGCCTTGCAGCCAGCGCTGCAGCTGCTCGCGGGCCGTCGCCGGCAGAGCGTCGCCGAGCGCCAGCCGGCGCAGCGAGCCGGCCATGGCGGCGGGCGTGGTGGTGTCGCGCTCATCGCCCGGCACGGCTTCGTTGAGGATGGTCTCCCAGCGGTCCAGGCGGAAGGCCGGGTCGGCCAGACGGCGCGCATAGGCTGTCAGCCCGGCCGGGCCGCCCACCTGCCTGAGCAGCAGATTGCCGGCCGTGTTGTCGCTGTATTGCAGGGCGGCAGCGCACAGGTCGGTCACGCGCAGGCCGCTGTCCAGATGCTTTTCGGTGATCGGCGAGTAAGTGACCAGGTCGGCCCGCGTGTAACGCAGTACGCGTTCGAGCAGGCCAGCATCCTGGGTGCTGCGATGCAGGATCGCGCCGGCCAGCATCACCTTGAACGTGCTGCACATCGCAAAGCGTTCGTTGCTGCGGTAGTCCACGCGCCGGCCACTGCCGGTGTCGATCGCCGAGACTCCGAGCCGGCCGCCTTCGCTGGCTTCCAGCATGGCCAATCGTGCGGTGGCTGAAGGTGGCGTGGCCGGCGCCGATGCCCAGGCGGGGGACAGCAGCGACAGCGGCAGGGCGGAACCGGCCAGGATGAGCGCGCGGCGGTGCGGTGAATGCGACATGGGTGAGGTCAGAGGCTGTGGCAGAGGGCGGCATTGTAGCAATGCCGTCATGCCGGCGGCATGCTTACACCGTGATCTCGATGCGGTTGCCTTCCGGGTCCAGCACCACGCTTTCGTAATAGCCGTCGCCGGTGCGGCGCGGGCCGTCCACACGCGCGAAACCGTCTGCCACCAGGCGTGCGGTCAAGGCGTCGACCCCGGTTTCGGAACCCACCGACATGGCCAGGTGGGTGTAGCCCGTGACGGGGGCCGTGTCGGTGCGTGGGGTGACGTCGGGCCGTTGCATGACCTCCAACCGCGCACCCGATTCAAAGGACAGAAAAATCGAAGCGAAACGCTTTTGTTCATTGGTGTAGCGTGCCGATGCCCGGGCGCCGAAATAACGCGTGTAGAAGCTGGCCAGTCGATCGATGTCGCTCGCCCACAGGGCCATGTGTTCGATGTGCATGGGGCTTGCCTCGCAGGGTCGGGTGGGCGGCCAGACATTGGCGCCCACCCGCATTGTCGCTCAGCTACGTCGGCACGTCGCAGTGATGCGGCCTCGGGGCAGCGGCCCCGTGACCCCTTACTCGGCGCCCAGATACGCCTTGCGGATGGCCGGGTTGCTGAGCAGTTCCTTGCCCGGCCCTTCGAGCACGATCTTGCCGCTCTCGAGCACATATGCGTAATCGCACAGGGCCAGCGCCTTCTGGGCATTCTGTTCGACCAGCAGGATGGTCTTGCCGTGCTTCTGGCGGATCTCACGGATCAGTTCGAACACCGATTTCACCACCAGCGGGGCCAGGCCCAGCGAGGGCTCGTCGAGCAGAATGAGGCGCGGATCGGACATCAGGCCGCGCGCGATGGCCAGCATCTGCTGCTCGCCGCCCGACAGCGTGCCGGCCTGTTGTTGCGAGCGTTGCGCCAGGATCGGGAAGCGCGCGTACATGGCGTCGCGGCGCTCTTCGGTCAGGCGTTTGTCATGCACGGTGTAGGCGCCCGCGCGCAGGTTCTCCTCGATGGTGAAACCGGCGAATATCTTGCGCCCTTCGGGGACGTGGACCATGCCGTCGCGCAGGATGTTGCAGGCGCGGGCAGGCAGCGGCTTGCCGCCGAAAAGCACCTTGCCCGACGAGGGCTTGACGAGGCCCGACAGCGTGTTGAGCAGCGTTGTCTTGCCCGCGCCGTTGGCACCGATGATGGAAACGATGGCGCCTTCTTCCACCTTCAGATTGACACCGCGCAGGGCGTGCACCGGCCCGTAGGAGACGTGAAGATCTTGAACCGTCAGCATGGTTGGGCCTATTCCTCTTCGCCAATATAAGCTTCGATGACGCTGCGGTTCTGGCGAATCTCATTGGGAGCGCCGCTGGCCAGCAGTTTGCCGAAGTTGAGCACGTAGAGCTTGTGGCTCAGATTCATGACGACCTCCATGCGGTGCTCGATGAACGCGATCGAAAAACCGAAGCGTTCATGCAGCCGCAGCGTCAGGTCGATGAATTCACGTACTTCGCTGGGGTTGAGCCCGGCCGCCGGCTCGTCGAGCAGCAGCACTTTGGGGCGGATGGCCAGCGCGCGGGCGATTTCGAGCTTGCGTTGCAGGCCGTAGGGCAGGGATTCGGGGCGGGCTTCTTCCATGCCGGACAGCCCGACCAGATCCAGGTACTCGCGCGCTCGGTCGGCCGCCCTGCGGTCGGCGGCGCGTTTGCCCGGCAACGAACAGATGGCCGAGAAGAAGTGATACGGCGCATAGGGGTCGGACGCCGTCATGACGTTCTGCAGCACGTTCAGGCCCTTGAACAGGCGGATGTTCTGGAACGTGCGGCCCACGCCGTGACGGGCGATCTGATCCTGGCGCTGGCCCGACAGCGTGACGCCGTCGAGCACGACTTCGCCGCCATCGGGCGTATAGACGCCGGTCACCAGGTTGAACGCGGTCGTCTTGCCGGCGCCGTTGGGGCCGATGATGCCGACGATCTGGCCCGGCTCGACTGCGAACGAAAAATCGCTGACGGCCGTGACACCACCAAAGGATTTGCGCAGCCCCGTGACTTCGAGGCGGCCGCCGGAGGCGTGTTCGCTCATGCTTGCCCCCCTTCCGTTTTCTTGGATTTCTTCCACAGGCGATTGATTTCCCAATCGCCAAAGATGCCGTTGGGCCGGTAGTTGATGATGATGAGCACGATGACGCAGTAGATAACGATGCGCCAGGCCGCCGCGAAGCGCAGCAACTCGGGCAGACATGACAGCAGGACGGCGGACACCAGCGTACCGGTCAGGCTATTGATGCCACCGACGAAAACGATGATCAGCCACTCGGCCGACACCGTCCAGTTGAAGAAACCAGGTTCCAGGTACTGCGAATAGAAGGCATACAGCACGCCGGCGTAGCCGGTGATGGCGCTGGCGAAAAGGAAGGTCACCAGCTTGAGGCGATGTACGTCGATCCCCATCGAGCGCGCGGCCAGTTCGTCCGTGCGCAGTGCCAGGCACTGCCTGCCGAACTTGGAGTTCTTGTAGCCGGCCACCAGCAGCACGCAGATGACGACGCTGACCGCCACGTGCACCAGATCGACGGCCTTCGGAATGTTCACCAGACCCTCGGCGCCGCCGGTCAATTGCGCCGAGTTGTTGAGCACCGAGATGATCGCCTCGCCGAAACCGAAGGTCACCAGCGAGATGTAGTCGCGGCGCAGCCGCACGGTGGGCACGCCGACCAGCAAGCCCGCCAGCATCGCCGCCAGGGATCCGGCCACCGCCACCACCGGAAAAGGCAGTTTGAAGGTAAGGAGCAGCATGGCGGACACATAGCCGCCGACTGCCATGAAAGCCGCCTGACCGAACGAAAACTGCCCGGTCAGGCCGGTCACCATATAGGTGCCCATGACGCCGATCATGGTGATGCCGGTCAGCGTCAATACTGAATAGATGTAATCCATGGGGCCATTCCAAGTCTTGAAGGACGCTGGCGGGGGGCCAGCTTCAGGCTTTTTCCTGGACCAGCACGCCGGCAATGCCGCGCGGCCGTACGAGCAGGAACACCAGCATGACGACGAACACGCAGGCAGGCGTCCAGCCGGATCCCACCAGGCCGATCAGCGCCACTTCGGTGATCCCCAGCAGGAAAGCGCCGGCGACGGCACCGGTGATGCTGCCCAGCCCGCCGATCACCGAGGCAATGAAGCCCTTGACGACGAGTTGGCCGATCTGCGGATAGAGCGAGTAGTTCATGCCCAGGAACACGCCGCTGATGCCACCGAGCGCGCCGGACATGGCGAAGGTCGCCATCACCACGCGGTTGGGGTCGATGCCCATCAGGCTCGCGGTGTTCACATCGAAGGACACCGTGCGCACGGCCAGCCCCAGCTTGCTGCGGTAGAGCACCAGCAGCAGCACGGCCAACGCGGCGCACGAGAAGAACAGCGTCACGAAGTCGGTCACCGAGAACGACACGCCCATGATCGTCACGTTGCTGGTGTTGAAGAAGACCGGGTACGAATAGAAGTTGCTCGAAGCGAAGATCGTGATGATGTTCTCGAGCAGGATGCCCAGCGTGATCGACGAGATGAAGTAATAGATGACGGGGGCCTGGTTGCGGCGCAACCGGCGAAAGCCCACCCGCTCGATGCCGACCGCAGTCAGGGCGCCCACGAGCGCCGCCGTGGCGACGATGGCCAGGAACATCATCGGGCCGCTCAGATGGCCGGCGAAGAACACCACGTACGCCAGATAGCCGGCGTAGGCGGTGAACGACATGACACCGCCATGGGAAAAATTAGAGAACTTCAGGATATTGAAGACCAGTGCGAAGCCGACCGCGATCAACGAATACACGGCGCCCAGCGACAATCCGAAGAAAATGTTCTGCAGCATGATGTGCCCTAGTCATGAGCGGGAGGGGGGCGGTGCGTGGGGCGCACCGGTCCCGTTGGCCCTGCCGATCGGCAGGGCCTTGTGGTCGAGGACGCTGGCCGGTGCGGGGAGCGGTTGTTCCGCGTGCCGGCCATGTCCGGTGACTCCGATGACGGTCGAACTTACTTGTGGGATTCCGGCACGTAACGACCGATTTCCTGGTAGGCGCCGTTTTCGATCTTGTACATGACCATGGACAGCCCGACCGGTTGGTGCGTCTTGGGCGACAGGGTGATCACCCCGGTCGTGCCCTGCACGTCCTTGACCTTCGAGAGCCCGGCGATGATCTGCGCGCTCGATGCGCCACCGCCCAGATCGGCCGCCTTGAGCACGGTGGTGATGGTGTCGTAGCCAAGGTAGGCCTTGTTGATCGGGTCTTCCTTGAACTTGGCGCGATAGGCTTCGCGCACTTCCGTCAGTTGCGGTTCCTTGTCCGAGAAGTTGTTGGCGAAATAGATGTTGTTCGCCGCTTCCGGATCGCCGACCAGGCTGGCGAACGGCGGGGCGGCGTCCAGCCCGCTGACCATCGGCACCTTGAGCCCGATCTGCTTGGCCTGCTTGACGGTGATCACCAGGTCTTGCGTGTAGTTGGGAATGTAGAGAACGTCGGCGCCCGAGGCCTTGATCTTGTTGAGCTGCGCGCGGTAGTCCTTGTCGCTCTTGGTGTACATCTCTTCGGCCACCACCTTGGCGCCGCGTTTTTCGATGTAGTCCTTGAAGGGCTTGAGCATTGACACCGCGAACGCGTTCGACTGGTCGTAGAGCACCGCGAACTTCTTGAAGCCGAGCTTTTCGTTGGCGTAGCTGGCGATGATCTCGGCGTACTGGGTACTGGTCGGCTGGATCAGGAACATCGACGGTTGCGGCTCGCCGTTTTCCTGCACCGTTACGCGCGGGTCGATGAAGCTGCCCACCACCGACACTTTTTTCTGGTTGGCAATGGGGGCAATGGCCAGGCCGATGTTCGATACCGGCGGGCCGATGACGGTGACGGCCTTTTCGTGATCGACCAGGCGGGTGAACGCCTTGATGGCTTCCTGCACGTTGCCCTTGGTGTCGACCGTCACCAGCTTGATCTTGTCACCCTTGTGGCCGCCTGCCGCGTTGATGCGTTCGACCGCCAGTTCGGCGCCGCGCGTGACCGCGTTGCCGAGCACGGACGTCGGACCGCTCAGATCCTGCAGGTTGCCGATGACGATTTCCGCCGCCGAAGCCAGGCCAGACCAGGCAAGCGACATGGCCAGGCACGATGTGACGAGTTTTCTCTGAATCCGCATACCAACCTCCAAAAACACGAAATGTCATGTGGATGCTTCTGCGTCTGCGCCGCGAACCTTGGCGTTCGTGGGCAACATGGAACCGAGACAAGACCGCATCCCCGAGCTACTGCATCTGCGTCGTATCACCGCTGACAAGGCGCCCGATGAAGCGGCTGACCTTGCGATAAACAAAATTGATCAATCCATAAGTTGTATGGATTTTTGCCGATTCTAATTAACTGAAAAGTAACATGCAAGCAGATAAGGGCATTTTTATCGGGCTTTGATCCGCAAGGACAAATGCGGCGCCTACTGCCGGTTCTGACGCTGATATATCTGCTCAATCGCCCCTGTATTGGGGGTGTCCGCAATAGCTCAAAAAGGGAGATAACCCAAATTGACACCCCCGAAACGATGCTGTAGGTTTTGCGGCAATTAACTATTTGGTAACACTAATACTGCGTTGCAGCATGTTGTTTCCCTGTCCGGCCGGGGCCGTTCAAATGCGGGTCCCGGGGGGCGTCGGGAGCGGATTGCGTGCCGCGCGGGTGGTGTCAATCCATGGGGCGCGCAGTGTCGTCGCCCGGACTTGCCTCGTTCCACGCATTCACGAAAGGACATGAAAATGGCGCAGCACCGAATCGGCATCATCATGCACGGCGTCACCGGCCGGATGGGTATGAACCAGCACCTGATCCGCTCCATTTTTGAAATCCGCAAACAGGGTGGGGTGGCGCTTGCCAATGGCGATCGTCTGATGCCGGATCCGATTCTGGTCGGCCGCAATGCGGAGAAGATCAGTGCGCTGGCGGCCAAGTACGGCATCGCCCGCAGTACCACCGATCTCGAAGCGGCCCTCAAGAATCCCGATGACACGGTGTTCTTCGATGCGGCCACCACCCAGGCGCGCCCGGCCCTGCTGGCACGGGCCATTGCCGCCGGCAAGCATGTGTATTGCGAAAAGCCGGTCGCCACCAATCTGGCCGACGCGCTGGCCCTGTACCGCACCGCCAAGGCGGCGGGCGTCAAGCATGGCGTGGTGCAGGACAAGCTGTGGCTGCCCGGCCTGCTCAAGCTGCAGATGCTCAATCAGGCCGGCTTCTTCGGCCGCACGCTGTCGGTGCGCGGCGAGTTCGGCTACTGGGTGTTCGAAGGCGATCTGCAGCCCATCCAGCGCCCGTCGTGGAACTACCGCAAGGAAGACGGCGGCGGCATGATTCTCGACATGCTGTGCCACTGGCGTTACGTGGTCGACAACATCTTCGGGCCGATCAAGAGCGTGTCGTGCCTGGGCGCGACCCACATTCCGCAGCGCTGGGACGAGCAGGGCAAGCCCTATCCCGCCACCGCCGACGACGCGGCCTATGCCACCTTCGAACTGGAGAACGGCATCATCGTGCAGATGAACAGTTCGTGGTGCGTGCGCGTGCGGCGTGACGATCTGGTGACCTTCCAGGTGGATGGCACGCATGGCTCGGCCGTCGCCGGCCTGACCGACTGCTGGACCCAGTCGCGCGTCAATACGCCGCGTCCGGTGTGGAACCCCGACGTGCGCCAGACCCACGATTTCCTCGATGACTGGAGCGTCGTGCCCGAGAGCACCACCTATGACAATGCGTTCAAGGTGCAGTGGGAGCTGTTCCTCAAGCATGTGTGGGGCGAGGGCGACTTCAGATGGAACCTGCTCGAAGGCGCCAAGGGCGTGCAGCTCGTCGAACTGGGCCTGCAAAGCTGGGCCGAGCGTCGCTGGGTCGATCTGCCCAAGCTCGAAGCCTGAGCGGGAGCGTCACCATGAATGCGCTCCGTATCGCTCCGCCGGCAGAAAAACTGTCGATCAACACCGCCACGGTACGGGCGCAGTGGCGCCTGGACCAGATCATCGAAGGCTGCGCCCGCCACGGTATCCGTGGCATCTCGCCGTGGCGCGACCAGGTGGCCGATATCGGTCTGGACCGCGCCGCACAACTCATCCGCAGCCATGGTCTGAGTGTCACCGGCTATTGCCGTGGCGGCATGTTCCCCGCCGCCGATGCGGCGGGGCGGCAGGCGGCCATCGACGACAACTACCGCGCCGTCGATGAGGCGCTGGCACTCAATGCGGCCTGTCTGGTGCTGGTGGTGGGCGGGCTGCCGCAGGGCTCGCGCGACATCGCCGGCGCGCGCGGGCAGGTGCGCGACGGCATCGGCCGTTTGCTGGAATACGCCCGCCAGGCCGGCATGCCGCTGGCCATCGAGCCCCTGCACCCGATGTACGCCGCCGACCGCGCCTGCGTCAATACGCTGGCGCATGCCAACGACCTGTGCGACGAACTCGGCGACGACGGGCTCGGTATCGCCTTCGACGTCTATCACGTGTGGTGGGATCCGCAGGTGCGCGAGCAGATTCGCCGGGCGGGCAAGAAGCGCCTGCTGGCCTTCCACATCTGCGACTGGCTGGTGCCCACCACCGACCTGCTGCAGGACCGCGGCATGATGGGGGACGGGGTCATCGATATTGCCGGCCTGCGCGCGGCGGTCGAGGCCGAAGGCTACGACGGCTTTCACGAGGTCGAGATCTTCTCGGCCAACAACTGGTGGAAGCGCCCGCCCGACGAAGTGCTGCAGATCTGCAAGCAACGCCACATCGAATGCTGCTGACATGATCGGCAGATCAGAATCAAGGAATCTCTCATGCCCATGATCGACAAACCCGTTGCCATCGTCACCGGCGCTTCGCGTGGCATCGGCAATGCCATCGCCGGCAGGCTGGCCGAGGACGGCCACGCCGTGGTGGCCGTCGGCACCTCGGCGCCCGAAGCCGTGGCCGACAACATGCAGCACATCGCCCGCCACGGGCGCCCCTGGATCTACGTGCAGGCCGACGTATCCGATCCCGCCGGGCGGGCGGCCATCACCGCCGCCGCGCTCGAAAAATTCGGCCGTATCGACGTGCTGGTGAACAACGCCGGTGTGGCGCCCAAGGTGCGCATGGACCTGCTCGAAACCACCGAAGAGAGCATGGACCGCGTGCTCGGCATCAATCTGAAATCGACGTTCTTCCTATCGCAGAGCGTCGCCAACATCATGCGTGGCCTGCGCGCCGACATCGCCGATTTCTCGCCGCGCATCGTCAATATCTCGTCGGTGTCGGCCTATGCGTCGTCGACCATGCGTGCGGAATACTGCATCTCGAAAGCGGCGATCAGCATGGTGACCTTGCTCTTTGCAGATCGGCTGGCCGAAGAGGGCATCAACGTCTATGAGATCCGCCCGGGCATCATCAACACCGACATGACCTCGGTGGTAAAGGGCAAGTACGACGCCATGATCGCCGACGGCCTGACCCCCATCAAGCGCTGGGGGCAACCGGAAGACGTCGCCAACGCGGTGTCGGTCGTGTGCTCCAGGCTGCTCGGTTTTTCGACCGGGGAAGTCATCAACGTCGACGGCGGCTTCCACATCCGCCGGCTGTAATCACCGCATTGACGAGGGCGCCACCATGAGCAACGCGATACCCCAGCAAATCCTCGACTCACTGACCGACGTTCACCTGCCGCGCGACGTCGCGCTGCCAGTGGTCAGTGAGATTCGCCAGATCAATGGCATGGCCGTACCGGTGTATCGGGCGCCCGCCGTCGTCCTGGGCAGTGGCGCCGCCGGTCTGCGCGCCGCCGTCGAACTCAAGCGGCGCGGCGTCGACGTGCTGATCGTCACGCGCAAGATGTTCTGGGGCACCTCGGCGTTTTCGGGCTCGGACAAGCAGACCCTGCATACCGCCTGCACCAAGCATCATGGTGACGATTTCACCAAGATGGCCCAGGCGCTGGGCGGGGGCGGCGCCATGGATGCCGACGTGGCGTACGTCGAGGCGGTGGGCTCGATCGACGCCTTCTCGGGATTGAAGCTGCTCGGGCTGCCTTTGCCCGAAGACGCCTACGGCGCCGTGCTGCGCTATCAGACCGACCATGACGAATTCGGCCGCGCCACCAGCTGCGGCCCGCGCACCTCGCGCCTGATGGTGAAGGTGCTGGCCGAAGAGGCCATTCGCCTGCGTATTCCGTTCCTCGACCAGTCCACCGGCATGACGCTGCTCAAGAGCGGCGAGGGCGATGCGGAGAAAGTCGCCGGCATCGTTCTGCATACCCGCACGCATCACCAGAACCCCTATGGCCTGTGCGTGGTGCTCAGCCCCAACGTTGTGCTGGCCAGCGGCGGGCCGGGCGAACTCTATCGCGACAGCGTCTATCCAAAAAACTGCTTCGGCTCGCTGGGCATGGCGCTGGTGGCCGGGCTCGAATTATCCAACCTGACCGAGCACCAATTCGGCATCGGCACCCGGCGCAGTGAATTCCCATGGAACCTGTCGGGCACCTACGTGCAGGTCATGCCCTATGTGTATTCGACCGATGAGGCGGGGCAGGAATACAACTTTCTCGCCGACTACTATCGCACCACGCAGGAACTGGCCTCCAACGTGTTCCGCAAGGGCTACCAGTGGCCGTTCCACGCCTCGCGCACGCTCGACTACGGCTCCAGCCTGGTCGACCTCGCCATCTTCCACGAGACGCGCAAGGGGCGCACGGTCTGGCTCGATTTCAACCGCAATCCGCAGGCCGTGCCGGGCGATCTGCCCTTCGACCTGGCGCGTCTCGACCCGGATGTGCGCGCCTATCTGGTCAACAACCAGGCGTTGCAGGCCACGCCCATCGAGCGGCTGCGCTGCATGAACCCGCTGGCCATCGAGCTGTACCGCCAATACAAGATGGATATCGCCCGCGAGCCCATCCCGTTCAACGTCAATCACCAACACATGAACGGCGGCGTCGAAGTCGACACGCATGCCCGCAGCAGCCTCACCGGCTGCTACGCCGTCGGCGAGATCGCCGGCACGCACGGCGTCACCCGCCCCGGCGGCGCGGCGCTCAATGCCGGGCAGGTATTCGGGCGACGCTGTGCGGCGCACATCCACGAACGGCTCAAGCGGCAAGCGTATGACCGCGAGACGCCGGACGCCCTGGACGCCGAACTGCGTCGCGCGCTGGCCTGGTTCGCCCGCAATGTCGGCAATGAGGCCGGGCTTGACCTCGACGACATCGCCCAGGAAATCCAGGCCCGCATGAGCGATCACGCCGGCTTCGTGTGCCATGTCGACAGCGTGCCCGGCGCGTTGCAGGCGGCGCGCGCGCTCAACGACAGGATCGCCGCGCAGGGCGTGAACGTCACCGATTACAAGCGCCTGTATGAGGGCATACTGCGTGAGCAGACGGCGCTGTTGTCCGAAGCGGTGCTGTGCGCGCTCGATTACTACATCCGCGACGGGGGCGGCAGTCGGGGGGCGCGCATGCTGTGTTCGGAAGCCGGCCAGCAGACGCCCGACGCTCGCGTGGGGGCGCTCGATGGCTTCCGCTTCGTGCCCGAAAACACCGCCCACCGTGCCGAGAAGATCCTGCTGCGCTACCGCCCTGAAACCGGCATGCAGGTCACCAAGAGGCCGCTGCGCGGCATCGAGGACACCGGCAAGATCTACTTCGAAAAGAACTGGGGCGCCTATCTGACTGGCGAGGTGTATCCGCGCGACGGCGCCTGAGGCGCCGGGCGCTTACACCACGTCGAGCGGCGCGGCCGCCGTCGGCGGCGGGAAGACCCGGTCGAGGCGGGCCAGATGCTCGTCCGTCAGGCGTACCTTGGCGGTGGCGGCGTTCTCGCGCACGTGATCGACGCGCGAGGCCTTCGGAATGGCGATCACGTCGCCCTGGCGAATGACCCAGGCCAGCGCGATCTGGCTGGGGGTAGCGTTCAGCTCCTGTGCCAGCGCGACGACTTCCGGGTGGTCGAGCAGGCGCTGGCGCAGTTGCCCGGCCTGTGCCAGCGGGCAATAGGCCATCACGGGCAGGCCGTGCTGGCGGCACCACGGCGCCAGCTCGTATTCGATGCCGCGCGAGGCGGCGTGGTAGAGCACCTGGTTGGTGCTGCATTCATGCCCGCCGGCGCGCCACAGCTCGCGCATGTCGCGGGTGTCGAAGTTGGAAACCCCCCAGCGTCTGATCTTGCCTGCTTCGCGCAGGCGTTCCATGGCGCTGACCACCTCCGGCAGCAGCACGTCGCCGCGCCAATGCAGCAGGTACAGGTCGATACGGTCGGTGCCGAGCCGGCGCAGCGAGGCTTCGCACGCCATCGGCATGAGGCGGGCGGAGGCGTTGTGCGGGTAGACCTTGGACACCACGAAGACTTCGTCGCGGCGCCCGGCGATGGCTTCGCCCACCACTTCTTCGGCACCGCCATCGGCGTACATTTCGGCGGTGTCGATCAGGCTCATGCCCAGATCCAGCCCCTCGCGCAGGGCGGCCACTTCGACGGCGCGGCGGCTGGCATCCTCGCCCATGAACCAGGTCCCCTGGCCGATGGCCGGCACGCGGGTGCCGTCTGGAAGCGTCACGGTGCGACTGCGCATGGCAAGACTCCTGTCCTGAGGGGGCCGGGCCGGGTCGGCCCGCGAGCAATTTAGGACAGCGGCCGCGCGACCGCATGGCGGTTGGTGGGGCCGGCCCGCCGTGGGGGCCCGCCGCTCAGTAGATTTCGCGCGTTTCCAGGAAGCGCACGTTGGGGTGGCGTTCCTGCGCCATCTGCAGATTGACCCGGTTGGGCGCCAGATACACGTAGTCGCCGGCACCGTCCTGCGCCATGTTGGCGGGCGCCTTGTCGAGCAGGGCGCGGATGTCTTCGTCCTTGCCGCGCAGCCAGCGGGCGGTGGCCCAGGTGCAGGCTTCGAATACCGCTTCGACGCCGTATTCGTGCTCCAGCCGGTGCGCCACCACGTCGAACTGCAGCACGCCCACGGCGCCCAGGATCAGGTCGTTGGAGGCCAGCGGGCGGAACAACTGCGTGGCGCCTTCCTCGGCCAGTTGCTGCAGCCCTTTCTGGAGCTGCTTCATCTTGAGCGGATTCCTGATCTGGGCGCGGCGGAACAATTCCGGCGCAAAGGACGGGATCCCGGTGAACTTGAGGTCTTCGCCCTCGGTGAAGGTGTCGCCCAGGCGGATCGTGCCGTGGTTGGGGATACCGATGATGTCGCCCGGCCAGGCTTCGTCCGTGGTGTTGCGGTCCTGCGCCATGAAGGTGATGGCGTTGTTGATCGCCAGTTGCTTGCCCTGCGAGACCTGCTTGATCTTCATGCCGCGCGAGAACTTGCCCGAGCACACGCGCAGAAAGGCGATGCGGTCGCGATGCTTGGGGTCCATGTTGGCCTGGATCTTGAAGACGAAGCCCGAGAACTTGCCTTCGGCCGGCGCCACCTGGCGGCTTTCGGCCGGGCGCGCCAGCGGCGCCGGCGACAGGTCGACGATGGCGTCGAGCACCGATTGCACACCGAAGTTGTTCACCCCCGAGCCGAAGAACACCGGCGTCTGCTTGCCTGACAAGTATTTGTCCTGGTCGAAGGCGTGCGATGCGCCGCGCACCAGTTCGACCTCCATGCGCAACTCGTCGGCCTGTTCAGCGATCAGCGCGTCCAGGCGCGGATTGTCCAGCCCCTCGATGATCTCGGACGTGCCTTTCTCGGCGTGCGGATCGAAGAACGAGATGGTGTCGTTGTAGAGGTGGTACACGCCGCGAAAGCGCTTGCCCATGCCGATCGGCCAGGTCATCGGCGCGCATTCCATCTCCAGCACCGATTCGATTTCGTCGAGCAGGTCGATGGGCGCCTTGCCTTCACGGTCGAGCTTGTTGATGAAGGTGAGGATCGGCGTGTCGCGCAGGCGGCACACGCCGAGCAGCTTGATCGTCTGAGCTTCGACGCCATTGACCGAGTCGATCACCATCACCGCCGAATCCACCGCCGTCAGGGTGCGGTACGTGTCTTCGGAGAAATCCTCGTGCCCCGGCGTATCGAGCAGATTGATGATGGCGTCGCGGTAAGGGAACTGCATCACCGACGAAGTCACCGAGATACCGCGCTGCTTTTCCAGCTCCATCCAGTCGGAGGTGGCATGGCGGGCCGCCTTGCGGGCGCGCACTTCACCGGCCACCTGGATGGCGCCACCGAACCACAGCAGCTTTTCGGTCAGCGTGGTCTTGCCGGCGTCGGGGTGGGAGATGATGGCAAACGTGCGGCGGCGATTGATTTCTTGCGTCAGGGACATGGCTAGGAGCAAAAGGGGCGCGGCGCTGGCCGCGGCAAGGCGCGGATTATACGGCACGCGCGGGCCGCGCCCAGTGACCGCCGCACGCCCATGCCGGTGGCGCTATAAACGTTTTCATTGGCCGCAGGCGCCTGGCCAGCCTGTACACTGCCGCCTCCCCCACGAAAACAACGATCGCACCATGCCGTCCACCCGTCTGCCGCGCGAAGGCTTGATCCTGCTGTTGAGTCTGGCGCTCGGCTGGGGCCTGAACTGGTCGGCCATCAAGATCGTGCTGACCGAACTGCCGCCGCTCAGTTTTCGCGGCTTCTGCCTCATCGTCGGGGGCGTGGGCGTGCTCGGCGTGGCGCGCCTGACCGGTCAGTCGATTGCCGTGCCGCGTGGCTACGCCGTCAAGTTCCTGTGGCTGGTGGTGTTCAACATGGTCGGCTGGAACATCTTCGCCACCTACGGCGTCAAGCTGCTGCCCTCCGGCCGGGCGGCGCTGCTCGGCTACACCATGCCCCTGTGGTGCGTGCCGCTGTCGGTGTGGTTGCTGGGCGAAGCGCTGGATCTGCGTCGCCTGATCGCGCTGGCACTGGGCCTGGGTGGCGTGGCGGTGCTGCTGGCGCAGAGCCTGGGCAGCCTGGCGCAGGCGCCGTGGGGGCTGGTCTGCATGATCATCGCCGCCTGGTGCTGGGCCCTGGGTATCGTGCTTCTCAAGCGCTGGAAGATCCCCATGAATACCGTCGCGCTGACCGGCTGGATGATGGTGTGGGGGGGGATCCCCGTGATGGCCGGGGCGCTGGCCGTCGACGGTCTGCCGCATGCCGGCCTGTCGTTGTGGCCCGCCATCGGGCTGGCCTACAGCCTGTTCGTCGGCTTCATGTACTGCTACTGGGCGTGGAACCGGCTGGTGCTGCTGGTGCCGGTATCGGTGTCGTCTCTGTCGTCGCTGCTCACACCGTTGGTCGGCATCGCCGCCGGTGCCCTGTTGCTGGGTGAGCAGCCCGGCTGGCACGAAGGCGTTGCCGCACTGCTCATCCTGGGGTCGGTGGCGGTGGTGTCCACCGGCGCGCGCAAGCGCTTCTGAAACACCCCTTCTACACCTGGCGTCGCAATTCGGCCGGCGCCACCTTCATCATGCCGCGGTACTTGGAGACCGTGCGGCGCGCCACGATGACCCCCTGATCGGCCAGCATCTGCGTCAGCGATACGTCCGACAGCGGCGCATCGGCCGACTCGGCGTCGATCATCTCCTTGAGCAGGGCACGGATGGCGGCGGCAGAGCACTTGCCGCCGGTGTCGGTGGCCAGCTCACGCGAGAAGAAATGGCGCAACTCGAAGATGCCGCGCGGCGTTGCCATGTACTTGTTGCTGGTGGCGCGCGACACCGTCGATTCGTGGATGCCCAACTCTTCGGCGATCTGGCGCAGCACCAGCGGCTTGAGCGCCACGTCGCCGTATTCAAAAAAGGTCCGCTGGCGCGTCACGATGGCCTGGGCCACGCGCTGGATCGTCACGAAGCGCTGTTCGGCGTTGCGCAGCAGCCAATGTGCTTCTTGCAACTGCTGGGCGAGCGGGGCGCGGTCGGAACACTGCGAGCGCTGGAACATCTGGGCGTAGGTCTTGTTGAGCCGAGCGCGCGGCATCACCGCCGGGTTGGCCGCCGCCATCCATTTGCCCTGCACCTTGCGCACGATCACGTCCGGAATGATGTAGTCGGCCTGGCGCGCATTGAAGCGCGCACCGGGGCGCGGGTCGAGCTGGCGGATGAGGGCGAAGGCGGCCTGCAATTGCGTCGAGTCACACCCCAGGGTGCGGCGCAGTTCGGCGCTGTCGCGCGCGGCCAGGCGGCTCAGATGGTGCTGCACGATCTGGGTGGCCAGCGTGTGGGTGTCATCGCGTTCGGGCATCGCAGCCAGTTGCAGTGACAGGCATTCGGAGAGGTCGCGCGCGCCGACGCCGAGAGGGTCCAGATTCTGCACCAGGTGCAGCGCGGCGAGCAGTTCCGATTCGTCGATACCGTCTTCCAGCAGGGCATCGTCGGCTATGAGTGCCATCAGCTCTTCGAGGCTGTCGCGCAGGTAGCCATCGTCGTCCAGCGAATCGATGATCAGCACGGCCAGGGCGCGGTCGCGTTCGGACAGCCGATAGGCACGCAATTCCTGGTACAGGTGCTCGCGCAGATTGACTTGTTCGCTCATCCATTCGGTGAAGTCGTTGCTGTCGCGCGAGGCATCGCGCTGGCGGCTCGGCGCATCGTAATCGGCAGAGCCTTCGCCTTCGAACTCATGCGTCTCTGGCAGGCTGCCGGCGTCTTCCTGGATCGGGGCATCGGTGGCGGGGGGCGCTTCGAGCGAGTCGAGCGGCTCGGTCGTCATGCCATAGCCTTCGGGCACGTCTTGCTCGCTGGCGGTGCTGTCCTCGCCCGTGGCTTCCTCTTCTTCGAGAAACGGATTGCTGACCAAGGCTTGCTGGATCTCCTGCACGAACTCCAGCGAAGAGAGCTGCAACAGTTTTACCGATTGTTGTAGGCGGGGGGTCAGCGACAGGTGCTGTTTCGCGCGCAGGTCAAGGGCAGCATGCATGGCTCTGGCTCCGTCTTGTTGGGGGTTTATATCGGTCATCTCCTAGCGAGGCCTGTGCCATGTACGAGCAAAACCTGCTGTGGTGCGCCCTGCGGATGAACAGTCACCTGTCGGGTTGTAGGACGGCGCCCACACGGCCGGCGAGCCGGTCGGCACATCTGGCTTGCGCGATGTAAGTTTTACGTCCGCCGGCCATGCGCCAAAGCCTTGCGCCATCTAGCGCGGCACGGCCTTTGCGGCATGCGGGTATCGGGCTGGGACCGGGTCTTCCGCGTCACAGGCGTGCCGCTCACAGCCCTCAAACGCACTTCAAACCACAATGCTAGGAGGCAATCATGGCCAGTCAGTACTCGAACGATTCCAACCGATATTGGCAAGACGTCGAGCGTGATCGTGAGCGCGACGAGGCGCGTGCCCGCGGCCGCCAGGAAGCGGCCTGGGGCGATAGAGAGCGAAGCGCGCGGCGCGATTACGCCTCGCCCGAACAGGGCCGCCAGTCGTCCGAATACGGCCGCGGCCGCTCCGACCGTCTGGAGTACCCGCAGGCCGGCGGTTATGCCGGCCAGGACGATGCATTCGCCACCGAATCCAACCCCGGCGGCTATCGGCCCAACGACCCCTATCGCCAGGAGCGCGAACGCGCCATGCGGTCCAATGAACTGCGCGATCGCTATGAACGCCAGCAAGCCTACGGCGGTTATCCAGACCGCGACCGCAGCCGCAGCGATTACGAAGCATCCTTCGGCGGCAGTGAGCGTTCGAGCAATCTGCGCGATGCGGGCCGTTTCACGCGTGCCAGTCAATCGAGCTTCCTGCCGGAAGCCTTCGATGAGCGCAGCGATCAGAACTATGACCAATGGGTACGCGGTCAGCAGGGCGATTTTCGCCGTGAAGACCAGCGTGGCGCCGGTGGCAATTACTCGGGTTACCAAGGCTATGCCGGCGCCGAGGACTATCGTTCGCGCACGCCGTACGCCGGCGCTCAACCGGAAAACCGTTCACTGGCCCGCGATCGCAAAGGCCCCAAGGGTTACACGCGCTCCGATGAGCGCCTGCGCGAAGACATCTGCGAGCGCCTGACGCATAGCCATCACCTTGATGTCAGCGACGTCAGCGTGACTGTGCAGGACGGCCGGGTCACGCTTGAAGGCACGGTGAACGACCGCCGCGCCAAGCACGACATCGAAGACGTGGTGGACAACAGCTGGGGCGTGCGCGACATCGACAACCGCATTCGCGTCAATGCCGCCGCGCTGCTGTCGTCGAGTGCCAGCACCACCAGCATGGGCAACACCACCAGCAACAATCTGAGCAGCGGCGGCGTGGGCGCATCGAATCTGTCCTCGACCGTCGGCAGTACGTCGTTCAGCGGTTCGGATCAACGCACCCAGACCGCCTCATCGAACTCGCCTTCATCGATGGCGAACGACGCATCGACACCGACCACGGGGAATTCGACCGGTGTCGGCGCGGGCAGCAAGCACTAAGGCAGTGATGCACTTCTGATGAGCTGAACAGCCCGCCCCCTGGCCGTTGCGGGGCGCGGGCCCAAACCCCTGAGGAGAAGATCATGAAAAAAGCTCTGATTCATGGCGCGGTGGCCGCGCTGGCGTGTGTGTCCCTGGGTGCCCAGGCGTATGACAGCGGCGTCGGCGTAACGCACGGCTACACGGTGATCGCGGCCGGCGACACCACCACCCGGCAGAAGATGGAAAACGCCAAGGATTCGACCGTGCAATACGTCGATGACGCCACCGTGACCACCAAGGTCAAAGCGGCGCTGGCCAAGGACAAGACGACCAAGGCGCATGAGATCAAGGTCGAGACCAACGGCGGCATCGTGAACCTGTCGGGTGAAGTCACCTCGCAGGCCGAGATCAGCCGGGCCAGTGAAGTGGCACGCAACATCAGCGGCGTGCAATCGGTGCAGAACGATCTGCGCCTGAAGACCAACTGAAGCAAGGGCGACGACAGACCGTCAGGTACGCGCATTGCTGTATCACTCATGTGATGCGGCAGCGTGCGCAAGCCAACGGTCTGCCGCTCATCCATGAGGCCGGGCATGACGAATGAATGTCCGCTGGATCGACAACACTCAAGCAGGAGAACAATCATGGCAAGCATCAGTGACAGCACCTACAGCGGTAGCAACCCCAGTCTGAACACGCGCGGCGCCAACATCGTGGGTGGCGGCGCCAATACCAGTGGCCCCGGCCCGGAAGTGATGGCCGCCGATACGCTGGAAGGCGATGAAGTGGTGAACCTGGAAGGCGACAAGCTGGGCAAGATCCAGGACATCATGCTCGACGTACCGCACGGCCGCATCGCCTATGCGGTGCTGTCGTCCGGCGGCTTCCTCGGCATGGGTGACACCCTGCACGCCATCCCGTGGAGCGCCCTGACGCTCGACGCCGACCAGAAGTGTTTCGTGCTCGACGTGGACAAGGACCGCTTCCGCAACTCGCCGGGCTTCGACAAGGACCACTGGCCGTCGATGGCCGACGCTACCTGGGCCAATGAAGTCCACCAGTACTACAACCGCTCCCCGTACTGGGATTCCCCGTTGCCCTGACCGACCGGGCCGTACCACGGCCCACCGTCAGTGATCCGTGACAGACGCCCGCCGACGAACTCGGCGGGCGTCTGTTTTTTCACGCCTGGGGGGAACCCGCGGCGTCCGTTCGGGCAGGTTGCCCGTGGCGCGCAGCTTCTACACGAGAAAGTGTGGAACTTACCGATGCGGATCCGTAGCGTCGCCTCCGCGCTGGGCGCCGCGGCCCCGGTGGGCGCTGGCGTATGCGCTGCGCCGGGCCGAAATTGATGCTTCCAGCGTTTTGGCATCAACGGGCACGATCTTCGCATAGGTAAGAAATCGGTTTTGAAAAGCCGCCCCCCAAACCGGACAGAGGAATACAACAATGGCCAAGAAGATCGCCTATATCAGCGTACACAGTTCTCCCCTGGATGCTGCCGGCAACGTTCAGTTCGGCATGCCCCTGGACCAGCTCGTGGCCCTCGGTTGCCAGGTGGACGTGTTTACGTGCCGCCCGGCCGACCATGCCGACGTGGTCGTGCAGTACAAGCCGCAGGTGCGCGTGATACAGGTGCCGGTCGCCGGCGTGGCCTGTGAATCGGAGCAATCGCTCAACGATTTCGCCGACTTCGTGGTCGAGTATGTCGGCAATGAGCAACGCCCCTATGACCTCATCCATACCGTTGGCAGCGCGTCCGGGTGGGTCGGCATGCAGGTGCAACGTACGCTGAGCCTGCCCCTGGTGGCCGAACTGCCACAACTGGCCAAGACCGAGCGGGCCCTTGGCGAAGCCGCCATGGCGCGCCGCCAATTGCGCCTGGGCATCCAGCAAGAGCTGATCGGCCAGGCCGATCTGCTTGTCGCCCGCTGCCGACAACATGCCACGGATCTGCAGACGCTGTGCGGCGCCGAGCGCGATCGCATCGCCCTGGTGCCCTATGGCATCGACGCCGAAGCCTTCGCACCGCTGGTGCGCGGCGCGGCGCGCGATCAGGTGAAATGGGCCTCGCACGATTTCACCCTGTTGCACGTGCTGGGCACCGGCCTGGCTGGCGTTGAAGAACTGATTCGCGCCATGGCCGGCCTCAACCGCCGTTTCAGTGTCGCGGCCCGCCTGTGCCTGGCGGTGCCGGCCGGCATGAACAGCGCCAGCGTCGATCAGCGCGAAGTGGAGCGCCTCAAGGCGCTGGCCAGCGAACTGGAAGTCGAAGACCAGGTGCTGGTGACGTCGTGGCATAGCGACGACGATCTGCGCACGCTCTACAGTGCCGCCGATGCCTACGTGTCGGCCTCCGATACCGAGCCGGCCACGCCGGGCGTGCTGCGCGCCATGAGCTGCGGCCTGCCGGTGGTGGCGCTCGCCGAGAGCGATGCCGCCGACCTCGTACGCGAAGGCGAAACCGGCTTCCTGGTCTCGCGCGATCACCCCGATGCGTTGGCCGAGCGGCTGGCGGCCCTCAACGAAGATCCGCTCAGGCGTTTCGCCTTCGGCACGGCGGCGCGACTGACGGCGGTTGAACAATTGTCGACCGGTGCAGCGGCCACGCGGCTGGCGGCGGTGTATGACAAAGTATTGAGCGGGCCGCAGCGCGCCGCGCGCGGACGTCGTACCGAGAAACCTGCCGGCCGTGGTCTTAACGTCGCCGTGTAGCACTAAGCGTCTGGCACCATCGAAAGCCCGCCGCCTGGCGGGCTTTTTCTTTCAGCACCGAATGGCGACAAGGCTCATCGCAGAATGGCATGAGCCCATGGTTGATTTCCGAATGGAATCGCGATGGTTCCTGTCTTGTGTAGGTTCTTTCGCCTTTGCGCACGCATTGCGATCAGATCAAAGACACGGTTTTTTACAAAGCCACAATCCGCTC
This sequence comes from Rhodocyclaceae bacterium, assembly GCA_047605765.1. Lineage (GTDB taxonomy): Bacteria > Pseudomonadota > Gammaproteobacteria > Burkholderiales > Rhodocyclaceae > JBGVSA01. Next base: position 272 of record JASGFB010000061.1, on the reverse strand, counting down.
TCTGGCATCGACTGGGTGGCAATAATGCCGCCGGCATGCTGGTTTGATCGGCTCCCGAAAGTCATGCGAAAACGCATGATTTATCGAACCCTTACCGGGTGCCGGCTTGCGGTGTGAAGGGCATGCGCGATTCCCCAAAAGGGGGTGCGGGGCTTCGGATGAACGCCCCGCACGGCCATGCGTGACAAATTGACTGATCGGGATGTCTGCAATGTCTGTTTGTGTTATGGGGGGGGGGGGGGGGGGGGGGGGGGGGGGGGGGGGGGGGGGGG
>JASGFB010000060.1:0-27050 GCA_047605765.1 Rhodocyclaceae bacterium | reverse complement strand
CGGCCAGTTGTGCATGCCGAAGATGGCCTGCATCGGAAAGCGCTCGAACAGGCCGTCGTCGATCATCGCCGGTGCACCGCCTTCGCCTTCTTCGGCCGGCTGGAAGACAAACACCACGGTGCCGTCGAAATGGCGCGTTGCCGCCAGATACTGCGCGGCGCCCAGCAACATGGTGGTGTGCCCGTCGTGGCCGCAGGCGTGCATGCAGCCACCGTGGCGCGAGCGATGAGCGAATTCATTGCATTCCTGGATCGGCAAGGCGTCCATGTCGGCGCGCAGGCCGATGGCACGTTCGGAATTGCCGGCGCGCAATACGCCGACGACACCGGTCCGCCCCACCGCGCGGTGGACTTCGATGCCACAGCGCTCCAGTTCGTCGGCCACCAGCGCAGCCGTGCGGTGCTCGTCGAAGGCGAGTTCGGGATGCGCGTGGATGTCGCGCCGGATGGTGGCCAGCGCGTCCGCGCGCGCGGCGATCTCATCGATGATCGACATGGTGTGGTCCTCTCTGCGGCTTTGTGGTGTCTTGGGGCTACCCGTGGCATGCCCGCATGGGGCGTGCCGCCAGCGCCGCGATGCGCACATCTTAACCGCGCCCATCGCACGAGGCGACTGCGCGCATGCTGCATAGCGCAATTGTTCTCCCACGGGCGGGGGACTTTTGGCAAAATCGCAGCATGCCAGCCCGACAGACCTCGAATGTGTTGACTCGGTTCCTCCGCACCGCCGCGCTGGCCGCCGTCCCTATGTTGACGGCGCCGGCATGGGCTGCCCACGCGTATTCGCAGTTCGGCGACGTCAAGTATCCGCCGGGCTTCGCGCATTTCGACTGGGCCAATCCGGCGGCCCCCAAGGGCGGCGCCATCGCCCTGGTGGCGCCCACCCGCATCAGCAATTTCGACAAGTACAACCCGTTCACGCTCAAGGGCACGGCCCCACCGGGCATCGGTGCGCTGTTCGACACGCTGCTGATCGGTACCATGGACGAGCCCACCACCGCCTATGGCCTGCTTGCCGAGGACATCGAAGTTCCGCCCGACAAAACGTCGGTGACGTTCCGCCTCAATCCCAAGGCGCGCTTCTCCAATGGCAAGCCGGTGCTGGCGGCGGACGTGAAATACACCTTCGACACGCTGGTCGGGCCCGGCGCCGCACCGCAATTCCGCATGATGCTGGCCGACGTGAAGCAGGCGGTGGTGCTCGGCGAGCGCACGGTGCGTTTCGAATTCACGCGCGGCAGCGCCGAACTGCCGCTGATCCTGGGTGCCCTGGGCATCTTCAGCCGCGACTGGGGGGCCGGCAAGCCCTTCGACAAGGTGGTGATGGAGCAGCCCATCGGCAGCGGCCCGTACCGCATCGGGCGTGTCGACTTCGGCCGCGAGGTGACCTACCAGCGCAATCCGGATTACTGGGCGCGCGATCTCAACGTGCAGCGCGGGCTGAACAATTTCGACCGCATCACCTACAAGATCTACAAGGACAACATCGCCCAGTTCGAAGCCTTCAAGGCCGGCGAATTCGATTACCTGCAAGCCTTCATCGCGCGCGATTGGGCGCGCAGCTACGTCGGCCCCAAGTTCGATTCGGGTGAGCTCATCAAGCGCGAGATCGCCAATGGCAATGCCGGCGACTTCCAGGGCTTCCTGATCAACGCGCGACGCGAGCGCTTTGCTGATCCGCGCGTGCGGCAGGCCCTGATATTGGCGATGGATTTCGAATGGATGAATCGCCAGTTGTTCTACAACGCGTACACGCGGGTACGCGGCTATTTCACCAACAGCGACTTCGAAGCCAAGGGCTTGCCCGGCGCGGATGAGCTGGCCGTGCTCGAACCCTTGCGGGCGCATCTGAGGCCCGAGGTGTTCACCCAAGCCGTACCGCTGCCGCCGGTCACCACGCCGCCGCACAGCCTGCGCGACAACCTGCGCCAGGCCAAGCAGTTGCTGGCCGACGCCGGCTGGACCTATCGCGATGGCGCCCTGCGCAACGCCAAGGGCGAGCCCTTCACGCTCGAATTCCTCGACAGCGAAGGCGGCATGACGCGGGTGGTGACGCCCTACATCCAGGCGCTGTCCAAGCTGGGCATCCAGGCGGAATACCGCAGCGCCGATTTCGCGCTGCTGCAAAAGCGCCTCGATGTGTACGACTTCGATCTCACCAGTATCCGCACGGTGGGCTCGGAGGCGCCCGGCGCCGAACTGATGGACCGCTATTCGTCCGAAGCGGCCAAGACCGAGGGCACCGGCAACCTGGCGGGGGTATCCGACACGGCCGTCGACGCCCTCCTCAAGCAGGCGCTCAATGCCCATTCGCGCCCCGAGCTGGTGGCCCGCCTGCGCGCCGTCGACCGCGTGCTGCGCTGGGGCTATTACTTCGTGCCGCACTGGTACGCCAGCACCTTCCGCATCGCCTACCGCGCCGGCAAGTTCGGCCAGCCGCAGGTGATGCCGAAGTACTACCAACCCGAAAGCTGGGTATTGACCACGTGGTGGGCACAGCCCGCCCAGGGAAAATGATCGCCATGTGGGCTTACATTCTCAAGCGCCTGTTGCTGATGATCCCGACACTGTTCGGCGTGATCCTCATCACCTTCACGGTGGTGCAGTTCGTGCCCGGCGGCCCGGTCGAACAGATGGTCTACCAGTTGCGCGGGCGCAGCGGCGGCGGCGAAGGCGCCATGGCCGGTGGTGCCGGCTACCGTGGCCGCCAGGGCGTCGATGCTGCGCGCATCGAAGAAATCAAGAAGCTCTACGGCTTCGACAAGCCGGCGCACGAGCGCTTCGTGCAGATGGTCGGGCAGTTCGCCCGCTTCGATCTGGGCACCAGCTTCTATCACAACAAGGATGTGTGGCAGCTCATCCGCGAGAAGCTGCCGGTATCGATCAGCCTGGGGCTGTGGACCTTCCTGCTGGTGTATCTGGTGTCGGTGCCGCTGGGCATCGCCAAGGCGGTGCGCGCCGGCTCACGCTTCGACATGGCCAGCACGCTGGTGCTGATGTTCGGCTACGCCATCCCGAGCTTCGTGCTGGGCGTGGTACTGCTGGTGTTGCTGGGGGGGGGCACCTTTGTGCAGTGGTTCCCGCTGCGTGGGCTGGTGTCGTCGAACTGGGACGAGCTGGATCTGCTCCATAAGGTGCTCGACTACCTGTGGCACATCGCCTTGCCGGTGACGGCGATGACGCTGGGCGGTTTTGCCACCATCTCGATCCTGACCAAGAATTCGGTGCTGGAAGAGATCCGCAAGCAGTACGTGCTGACGGCCCGCGCCAAGGGGCTCGATGAGCGCCGCATCATGTGGCGCCATGTGTTCCGCAATGCGCTGATCCCCATCATGACGGGTTTCCCGGCGGCCTTCATCGGCGCCTTCTTCACCGGCTCGCTGCTCATCGAAACCCTGTTCTCGCTGGATGGCCTGGGTCTGCTGTCTTATGAATCCGTCATACGACGCGATTACCCGGTGGTGCTGGGCAGCCTGTTCCTGTTCACGCTGATCGGCCTGTTCACCACTCTGTTGCGCGACCTGTCATACCTGTGGGTCGATCCACGCGTGAAGTTCGACTGATGAGCACGATGCCCCCTTCCCTTGCGATCGCGCGGCCCGGCCTTTCTCCCGGCCGGCGCGCCTGGCTGCGGTTTCGCGGCAACCGGCTGGGCTTTGCCTGCCTGGTGGTGTTTTCGATCCTGTTCGCCCTCAGCCTGCTGGCCGAAGTGCTGTCCAACGACAAACCGCTGGCGGTGCGCTACCAGGGGCAGTGGTACTTCCCGGTGGTGCAGACGCTGCCCGAGACAACCTTCGGCGGCGACTTCCCCACCCCCACCGATTACCTCGACCCGTTCATCCGCGACCAATTCGCCAAGCCGGGCAACTTTGCGCTCTATCCGCCCAATACCTACAGCTACAACACCATCAACTACTTCACGCGCAGCCCCAACCCGGCGCCGCCCAGCACACAGAACTGGCTGGGCACCGATGACCGTGGCCGCGACGTGCTGGCGCGCCTGATCTACGGATTTCGCCTGTCGGTGCTGTTCGCCCTTGCGGTGACCGTGGTCACCACGCTGTTCGGCATGCTGTACGGGTCCATTCAGGGCTACTTCGCGGGCTGGACGGACATCGGCATGGAGCGCGTCTCGGAGGTATGGGGGGCCATGCCCACGCTGTACATGCTGATCATCCTGTCGGCGCTGTTCTCCCCCCACCTGTGGCTGCTCATCGTGCTGCTGTCGGTGTTCGGCTGGCTTGGCACCGCTGCCTACGTGCGCGCCGAATTCCTGCGCAATCGCGGGCAGGATTACGTGCGCGCCGCGCGCGCGCTGGGCCAGGGGCACTGGACAATCATGCGCCGCCACGTGCTGCCCAACAGCCTCACGCCCGTCATCACCCTGCTGCCCTTCGACATGGTCGCCGCCATCGGCGCCCTCACCAGCCTGGATTTCCTCGGCCTCGGCGTGCCGCCGGATACACCGAGCCTGGGCGAACTGCTCAACCAGGGCAAGAACAACCTCGACGCCTGGTGGATTTCGCTGTCCACCTTCGCCGTGCTGGTCATCACCCTGCTTTTGCTGGTGCTCATCGGCGACGCACTGCGCGACGCCCTCGATCCGCGCAAGACGGTGACGGAGGCCACGCCATGAGCCTGCTCGAAGTCCGCGACCTGACGGTGAGCTTCGGCTCGCGCGAAGTGGTCAGCCAGGTGAGCTTTTCGCTCGACGCCGGCGAGAAGCTCGCCCTCGTCGGCGAATCCGGCTCGGGCAAGACGGTCAGCGCCTTTTCGCTGATCCGCCTGCTCGACAACGCACAGGTGCGCGGCACGGTGCGCTTCGATGGCAAAGACGTGCTGTCGATGGCGCCGAATGCGCTACGCGCCTTGCGCGGGCGCGACATCGCGGTGGTCTTCCAGGAGCCCATGACGGCGCTCAACCCGGTGCTGACGGTCGGCGCGCAAATCGCCGAGGCCTTGCAACTGCACGAAGCCCTCACGCCGCAACAAACCGAGGCCAAGGTCATCGAAGCGCTCGCCCGCGTGGGCCTGCGCGACCCCGAACGCCGCGCCCGCAGCTATCCCCACCAGTTGTCCGGCGGCCAGCGCCAGCGCGCCATGATCGCCATGGCGCTGGCATGCCGGCCCAAGCTGCTGATCGCCGACGAGCCGACCACTGCGTTGGACGTGACGACGCGCCATCAGATCCTCGACCTGCTCGAAGAACTGCGCGTCAGCACCGGCATGGCGATCCTGCTCATCACGCACGATCTCAACCTGGTGCGGCGCTTTGCCGACCGCGTGGCCGTCATGGAGCGCGGCCATCTGGTCGAACAGGGCGCCACCGCCAGCATCCTCGATACGCCCCGCCACCCGTACACGCGCAAGCTGGTGGCCAGCCGCCCCGAACGCGCCGTCGGCACACCCGATGCCGGTACGGTCATCGAGGCGCGCGGCGTACACGTCGACTATCCAACGCGGCTGCCGGGCATCAAGGGCTGGTTCGTCAAAGGGCGCTTCACGGCCGTGCAGGACGTCAGCTTCGCCCTGGCTCCCGGCGAAACGCTCGGCGTGATCGGCGAATCGGGCTCCGGCAAGACCACCCTCGCCATGGCGCTGCTCAACCTGGTGACGGCGCGCGGCGAAGTCCTCATCGACGGACAAGGCTGGCGCGGGCGCTCGCGGCACGCGTTGCGCGGCTTGCGCCGCCACGTACAGGTGGTGTTCCAGGATCCGCTCTCTTCGCTATCGCCACGCCAAACCATCGAGCAGATCGTCGGCGAAGGGCTGGAGATCCACGAGCCCGCGCTCGATCGCGCAGCACGCCGCGCCCGCATCATCGAAGCCCTGCAGGACGTCGGCCTGCACGAGGACGGCGAGGTCGCCGGCCTGCTGCTGCGCTATCCGCATGAATTCTCCGGCGGCCAACGCCAGCGCATCGCCATCGCGCGGGCATTGGTGGTCAAGCCGCGCATCGTCATTCTCGACGAGCCTACCAGTGCGCTCGACGTAACCATCCAGAAGCAGGTGCTGCTGTTGCTGGCCCAACTGCAACAGCGCTATCGGCTGTCATATGTGCTGGTAACGCACGATATCGACGTCGTGCGCGCCATGGCGCATCGGGTCATCGTCATGAAGGATGCCCAGGTCGTCGAAGCCGGTCCGCTGGCGCGCATCGTCGACAACCCCGCCTCACCGTACACGCGCGAACTGGTGGCCGCCGGCGCCGGACTTGCCAACTGAGTCACGCCGGCGTCATGGCGGCACGGAACGCAGCGGCCATGGCCCGGTCACACAGCCCATTGGGCCAGTGTCACCGGGCGGCGACACAATCGCGCTACGCTACGGCCTCAACATCCCTCGACAAACAACCGTGAGCACTCGCGCACAGTATTGGGCCGGTGTGGCCTGGGGCATGACGCGGCGGCATGCCTATCTTTTCGATCCCGACAATCGCCTGCTCGAGCGCCATTCCGACGACGTGGGCGTGGCCTGCCAGCCGGCCGATTACGCTGACGCGCTCGCCGGCCTGCTCGCCCGCTGGCCGCAGATCGTCACCGACAGTGACGTCTACCTCACCGGCATGGTCGGCAGTCGCCACGGCTGGCTCGAAACCCCTTACCTGCCGGTACCCGTCGCGCTGGAACAGATCCGCCCGCACCTGATGCGCGCCCCTTTTGCGGCGGCGCGGGCGTGGATCGTGCCTGGTCTGTCGGATGACACCGGGCCGGACGTGATGCGCGGCGACGAGACGCTGGCCCTGGGGGCCTGGCGCCTCGGCGCGGGCGACGGCTGCTACGTCATGCCGGGCACCCACGCCAAGTGGCTGTGCATCGACGCCGGGCGCATCACCTGCAGCCACACCTTCATGACCGGCGAACTGTTCAGCCTGCTGCAGCGGCAAGGCACGCTGGCCTCACTGTTGCTCCCCGCCGACGACCAGAGCGGCATCGACATCGAGTCGTTCGACGCGGGCCTTGCGACGGCAGCGCAAGGGCGTACCCTATCGCACGCATTGTTTTCGCTGCGGGCCCTGATCCTGCGCCATCGGCTCAGTGCCGAACTCGGTCCGTCGTGGTTGTCGGGCCTGCTCATCGGCAGCGAATTCACCGATGCCGGCGTACGCCCCCTGTTGGCGGGCGGCGTCATTCACATCGTCGGCACCTCGCCGCTGGCGGCGCTGTATGCGCGCGCGGCGCACAAGCAGGGTGTCGAGGCCCGCGTCATCAATGCCGACGATGCGTTCGTGGCCGCGCTGGCGGCACTGAGAGGACAACTATGAACACCTACCTGCCGCTGCCGCGGCTCCCGCTGATCGCCATCCTGCGCGGCCTGCCGCCGAAGGATGCGAGCGCCGTCGCCCGCGCCCTGTACGACATCGGCTATCGCATCATCGAAGTGCCGCTCAACCGGCCGGGCGCCATGGACAGCCTGAGCGCCGTGCGGGCAGAGTTGCCGGCGGACGCCATGGTCGGCGCGGGCACGGTCCTCGATGCCGGCCAGGTGCGCGACGCCGCCGGCGTGGGAGCCAACCTGATCGTATCGCCCGACTGCTGCCCGGCGGTGATCGAGGCGACGCGTGCGGCCGGCCTGTGGTCGCTGCCCGGCGTCTCATCGCCGACCGAAGCCTTTACCGCCCTGCGCGCCGGCGCCCATGGGCTGAAGGCCTTCCCGGCCGAAGCCATCCTGCCGCCGGTGATCCACGCCTGGCGCAGCGTGATCGCGCCGGAAATCCCGCTGATCCCAGTCGGCGGCATCACCCGCCTGGGCATGGCGGATCACGTGCATGCGGGCGCCAGCGGTTTTGGCATCGGCAGCACGCTGTACACGCCGGAACGCACCCTCGAAGAAGTCGTCAGCCGGGGCCAGGCCTTCATCGACGCCTGGCATCAACTGGAACGCTGAGACCTGCGCGCAGATTAAAAAAAAGGGGCTCCGAGGAGCCCCTTTTTTCGTTATTGCAGCCACTCAGTCGGCGGCGCCGGCACCGGTGTTCTTGTACTCGTACAAGCGATTGGCCGGGAACACAGTGGTGACACTCGACCACGTGACCGTCTGCGATTCGGTCGCATTGAACGGACGGTTCGTGGTGGCTGCCGCGCCCCAAGCGGTCGACTTGCGGATGTGCGCACCGAGGGTCGACTCACGCACGATGACGATGCCGTTGGGCACGTAGGTCACTCCGTTCGAGGTGTAGCCGCCCGAGCTGTCATCCCAGGCACGGCCCAGGTTCAGATCCATCGTATCGGCCGCCGCCGTGGTGTCGGAGGTGAAGGTCGAATTGATGGCCAGATAGCCGTACTGGAAGATCTGCGGATGCGACGGCGCGAACACGTAGCCTTGCGTCGTGCGCGAGGTCAGCGACTTGAAGGTCACGTTGTTGAACACCGACACACCACGGCCGAAAACGAAATCGGTATCGCCTTCGACATAGCTGTTGGCGAAGTACGAACGCGCGATCACGCCGGTGCTGCTGCTCTTGGTCTGCAGCGTGTCCTGGTTGCCCAGGAAGCGCACGTTGTCAAAGATCAGCTTGTCGCCAGTGGTGGTCACCGCCACCGCCTGCAGGCCGCTGCTCGCCGTGCTCTCGTCGAAGTCGTTCGAGAAGGTGACGTTCTTGGCCTGGAAGCCGTCCGAGTACACCAGGAAGGTCGTGCTGCCGCTGGTGCCATAGGTGTTGTTGCTCGAACGCCCTTCGCAGGCGTTGAGTGCTACACCGGTGGTCTTGGCTTCGCCGTTGTAGTGGTTGTTGACGATCACCACCTTGGACGCGTCGGCATCGGTGCTGTACAGCGTGATGGGCGGAGCGCTCTTGATGCAGACCTGCTCGCGGTACGTGCCAGGCATCACGCGGATGTACACGCGGCTGGTGCCGCCCGCCGTGACGGCCGCATTGACGGCGTCCTGCACCGTGGTGTGCGTGCCCCCGGTAGCGGCCACGGTGTACGTGGCAGTGAAGCTGCTGACGTCGCCAATGCCGTTGGTCACCGGGTCCCAGTTGTCGGTGGTCGGCGCATCGGCCGAGCCGGCGGCGGCCAGGGTCTTGAGAAGGGTGCTGCTGGCCGCTTGCGTATCGGTCAGTTGCGGGCGGGTGATGGCACTGGACGCGCTGCTCGACGCCGCGCTCGAACTGCTCGAAGAACTGCTCGATGCCGCGCTCGACGAAGCGCTGCTGGTGGACGAACTCGATGTGCCGGACGACGAATCGTCGTCATCGCCGCCGCAGGCGGTCAACACGAATACGGCGGACACGGCCAACGCCATGGCCGCAAATTTCTTGGGCTGCATGTACTCCTCCTTCGGTAACGGTTGCTCCCCGAGCCCGTTGGCCGTCTGTTGTCGCGGCTTAGGCTGGGACCGGTCGCTATCTTCGCACCAAAGTTTTGCGCACCGCAAGAATCAAATTGCATGCCCAGGGCGGTCGAAAGAACGGCAACGCCCGCGTCATAAGTAAAACGGGGCCGTGTGGGCCCCGTCGAAATGCTGCATTGCAAAGAGATGCAAAGATCGAGAATCAATACCCCGCCGTATCACCGATACCGCTGGGCAACGAACCCTTCAACTGCGCCGGCGTGTAAGCGCCCTGGTTGGTCCATACGAACCAGTCCAGGCTGCCGTTGTACGGTGTCGCCGAACTGTTGGTGGTGCCGATGCCCAGGTAGCGCTTGGTGGTGCCGGAGGTCGGGTTGATCTTGCCGGTGTACGGCAGGCTCACCGTCGACGCACTGGTCGTCGTAGCCGGCTGACCATCCACATACAGGTTGACGGTGCCGGTGTCGGCCGCCGTGAGCGTCACCGCCAGTTGATACGTGTGATAGGCGGAGGTGTCCGCCGCCACCACCGGCTTGCTGGTCGAGGTGCCATCGAGCGTATCGATATAAACACCCGTGGCAGCATCGGCGACCACCAGCTTGACGCGGCTGGCGGTGGCGGCGGAATCGTCGTCGCCCAAGCCCACTTCGATTTCAAAAGCGCGATCGGTGGTGTTGTTGGACTTCATGCGGCCGACCCACGTGAAGTACTTGGGATAGCCGGCGCCCACCACGCTGTCGCTGACCGAACCGGACAGGCGGACCTGCGACTTGGAACCGGCGCCATCGTTGAACGACACCGCGCCGGTCCCGTCGGGTACGAACAGATTGCTCACGTAGCCGGTGCCGGCATTGGCCTTGAAGACTGTCGCTGTCCCGTAAGAAGCCGTGATCGATCCGTCGGTGGTCGGTGCCACATTGGCATTGTAGGCATTCCATGCCACTGTCATCGCGCTGGACGAAGCCCCGCCGTTGCTCGAGGCGGCCGAAGACGAAGCGCTCGAGTTCGCTGCCGAACTGGAGACCGCCGACGAGCTTTGGCCGGATGAATTGGAATTGTCGTCGTCATCGCCCCCGCAAGCGCTCAGGGTCGTGGCGAGAGCAGCGCTGACCAGCAGCGCCATGACGGATTTTTTGTGCATGATTGGATCTCCACCCGAATTGACATGTTATGTGCTCCTCCTGGTCTGAAAGTCGCGCCAGGTTGGCTGGCGATCGCGCTTGTTTTGACTGCGTGCGCGGATGTCCGAGGGGGATCGTTGCATGCGAAAAAAGTCGCCACAAGGGTGCAAACATGGAAATAAACGGAAACTGCTGATGTTTCCAAGTTTCCGTCTTATAAGGGTTTTCTCTGTTGCGAGACATCCGTCACATGCCTCGCCTCAAATGAAAAAGGGCCCCGCAGGGGGGCCCTTCGGAGGGGTGCCAACAAGGCTCAGAACGCGGCTTCGTCCAGGCGCATGACGCCGCCGGCATGGATGGCCGCATGCGCCAATCCGTCGGCGCGGCTCAATACCTGATCAGCATAAAAATGCGCGGTGGCGATCTTGGCGCGCATGAAGGCGGCGTCGCCCTCGCCCGCGTGCAAAGCCGACTGCGCCGCCAGTGCCGCACGCGCCATCTGCCAGCCACCGCTGACCACGCCCGCCAGCATCAGCAGCGGCGTGGCGCTACCCAATGCCGCCGGCATGTCGCGATCATAGATGTCGAGCAGATGGGCCACGGCGGCCTGCAAGGCGTCGGCGCCATACGCCAGCAGCATGCCGATGTGCTGGATATCGGCGTCGGCGCTGTCTTCGCAGGCGGTAGCCACCGTGCGCATCTCGACGATCAGGGCCCCCACCGCCGCGCCGTTGTCGCGCGCGATCTTGCGGCCGATGAAATCGTTGGCCTGGATGCCCGTCGTGCCCTCGTAGATGGTGGTGATGCGAGCGTCGCGCAGGTGCTGGGCGGCGCCGGTCTCTTCCACATACCCCATGCCGCCGTGCACCTGCACGCCGAGCGAGGCGATCTCGATGCCGGTTTCGGTGCTCCAGCCTTTGACGACGGGGATCATCAGATCGACAAAAGCCTGCGCCCGCGCGCGCACCTCGGCGTCGGCATAGCGATCGGCCACATCCAGCTGGCCGGCCACGACGTAGGCCAGCGCACGCATGGCTTCGGTCTGCGATCTCATGAGCAGCAACATGCGGCGCACGTCCGGGTGGCGGATGATGGGCACGCGCCCGCCAGCGCGGACGGCGCCATCCACGCCCTGAACCCGCTCACGCGCATAGGCCACGGCCTGCTGGTAGGCGCGCTCGGCGATCGCCACGCCTTCGAGCCCGACGGCAAAGCGCGCGGCGTTCATCATGATGAACATGATCTCCAGTCCGCGATGCGGCTCGCCGACCAAGTAGCCCAGTGCGCCCCCGGCGTCGCCGAAGGCCATTACGCAGGTCGGGCTGGCGTGGATGCCGAGCTTGTGCTCGATCGATACGCAATGCACATCGTTGCGCTCGCCGAGCGAGCCGTCGGCATTGATGAGGAACTTGGGCACCACGAACAGCGAAATGCCTTTGACGCCTTCGGGCGCGTCCGGCAGGCGGGCCAGCACGAGGTGCACGATGTTGTCGGTCAGATCGTGCTCGCCGTAGGTGATGAAGATCTTCTGCCCGGTGATGTGATAGCCCCCGCCCGGGGCTGGTTCGGCACGCGAGCGCACGGCCGACAGATCCGACCCGGCCTGGGGCTCGGTGAGGTTCATGGTGCCGGTCCATTCGCCACTCATCATGCGCGGCAGGTAGGTGTCGCGCAGCGTGGCGTCGCCCCGCGCAAGGATCGCTTCGATAGCGCCGGTGGTCAGCATCGGGCACAACGAAAAGGCCATATTGGCGGCCTTCCACATTTCGTTGATGGCGGCGGAAACCAGCGCCGGCAAGCCCTGGCCACCGTATTCGGGCTCGCCCGAGAGGCCCGCCCAGCCCGCTTCGGCAAAGTGGCGGTAAGCTTCGCGCCAGCCGGTCGGGGTGGTCACGGCGCCATCGGCGAAGCGCGCGCCCTGGCGATCACCCACCGCATTGAGGGGTGACAGCACCCCCGCCGCAAACTTGCCGGCTTCTTCCAGGATGGCGTCGACGAGGTCAGCGCTGACCTCTTCGCAACCAGGTAGCTGCTCCACCGAATCCAGCCCGGCCAGGTGGGTCAGCACGAACCGCATGTCGGCCAGCGGTGCCGCGTACTCGCTCATCTCTCTGTCTCCTTTTCGCGCGCCCGCCTTGGCCTGCCGCCGGCGGGTCGGCCGTCACTCGCGACGCAGGCTGTGCGCCACGCTGTCGGGCGTCATGCCCGGCATTCCTTCGATGCGCGTCACGAACGGCAACACCTGTTCGAGCCGGCACGAGGAGCACGATGCCCACGGCCGCAAGGTGTAGGCGCCCGCCTGCCCCCAGGGCAACGGACGCAACGGTTCGCCATCGTCGGCAAAAAAGAGCCATTCCTGTGCCTGGGCCTGCGCCAGTGGGCAAGCCGCCACGGCCGCCGCTTCGTCGGCGAAGGCATGCAGCACGTTGCGCATGGTATCCAGTCCGTAAATGCTCATGTCATTTACCGACCAGATAGCGACGATCGTCGAAGCTCGCCACCCAATCGGGGCGATAGACAACCATCAGCGTCAGCGCCATACCGGTCAGCCAGGCTTCGGCAAAGGCCAGCAACAGGAAGAAAGGTGCGTATTCGGAGACCAGCCATTGCAGCGGCTGCACGTCACCGGCAGCCAGGATGAGGGTGGCGAGCACGCCCACCGCCAGCACCCCGATGGCCGAATTCATGCAGCCGGCAATGAAGATGTAGATGAAGAAGTGCGCCGGCAGGCGCCGCTCGACGACGCCCAGCGCGTGCGCCGCAATCCAGGCCGGCAGCAGGCCGGCGGTAACCAGGTTGAGAGGCAGCGCAAGCCAGTCGCCCCCGGTGGTGATCGTCGAGATTACCGCCCCCGCCGTCAGGGCGAAGACGGCGCGCGGCAGGCCGAACATCAGCGTGACCAGCGCCGCGCCGATCAGATGCAGATTGAACCCGGGCGCCAGGCGCCCGCGCAGGCTCCACAACACAGCGATCAGCAGGATCGCGCCCAGCCAGCGATGCAATGCGGGGCTGGCGGCCAGTTCGCGCCAGGCCGCTTTGCGCGCCTGTGTGTACAGGCAGACCAGCATCAGCAGGCCCGCCACGCCGTGCAGTGCGAAGGGGGCCGAAGTGACTGTGAAGTTCATGTCGGCCCCGCCCCTGCCCTCAGCCGAGGGCCGCCGTCAGTTGCGGCACCAGCTCGAACAGATCGCCTTCCAGACCATAGTCGGCCACCTGGAAGATGACCGCGTCCGGATCCTTGTTGATGGCGACGATGACCTTGGAATCCTTCATGCCGGCCAGGTGCTGGATGGCGCCGGAAATACCAACGGCGATGTACAGCTCGGGCGCCACCGCCTTGCCGGTCTGGCCGACCTGGGTGTCGTTGGCGGCATAGCCCGCATCCACCGCCGCGCGCGTGGCGCCGATGGCGGCGCCCAGCTTGTCGGCCAGGGGATCGAGCAAGGCGTCGAACTGGTCCTTGGAACCCAGTGCCCGGCCGCCTGCCACCACCACGCGCGCCGCGCCCAGTTCGGGACGGGTCGAGGTCGACAGCGTGCGGCTGACCAGACGCACGACGCCGAGGTCGGGGCCGGCCGGCGCGTCTTCGATGGCGGCTGCGCCACCGTTGGCGGAGGTGGCGGCGAAGGCCGAGGGACGCACCGTCACCACGTGCACCGGATCGGCGCTCTGCACCACGGCGACGGCATTGCCGGCGTAGATGGGGCGCTCATAGGTGTCGGCCGATTCGATGGCGGTGATGTCGGACACCTGCGCCACATCGAGCAGCGCCGCCAGGCGCGGGCCCAGGTTCTTGCCGAAACTGGTGGCCGGCAGGAACACATGGCTGTAGCTACCCGCCAGCTGAGCCAGGCACACGGCGAGGTTTTCGGCGGTCTGGTCGGCATAGTGCGCGGCATCGATCAGGCGCACCTTGGCCACGCCGGCGACCTGCGCGGCGGCCTCGGCCACGGCGCGGCAGCCGCTGCCGATGACCACCAGGTCGATATCGCCACCGACCTGCGCGGCGGCCGTCAGGGTATTGAGCGTGCTGCTCTTGAGCACGCGGTTGTCATGTTCTGCGACGACGAGAAGAGTCATGCTGCGCTCCTTAGATCACTTTGGCTTCGTCGCGCAGCTTGGCGACCAGTTCCTGCACGTTGGCGAGCTTGACGCCGCCGGCGCGTTTCTTGGGCTCGGCCACGCGCACGGTGTTCAGGCGTGAGCTGATGTCCACGCCCAGATCGGCGACCGCGACGGTGTCGAGTGGCTTTTTCTTGGCCTTCATGATGTTCGGCAGCGTGGCGTAGCGCGGTTCGTTCAGGCGCAGATCGGCCGACACGACGGCGGGCAGCGACATTTCAAGCGTTTCGGTGCCGCCGTCGATTTCACGCGACACGGTGATGCGACCACCTTCGGGCGTCAGCTTGGAGGCGAAGGTCGCCTGCGGCCAGCCCAGCAGCGCGGCCAGCATCTGACCGGTCTGGTTGGCGTCGTCATCGATGGCCTGCTTGCCGAGGATGATCAACTGCGGCGTTTCCTTTTCGGCCACGGCCTTGAGCAGTTTGGCCACCGCCAGCGGCTGCAGTTCGGCATCGGTCTGCACCAGCACCGCGCGGTCGGCCCCCATCGCCATGGCGGCACGCAGCGTGTCGGCCGACTGCGCCGTACCGCAGGAGACCACCACCACTTCGCTGGCCAGGCCGGCTTCACGCAGACGCACGGCTTCTTCCACCGCGATCTCGTCGAAGGGGTTCATGGACATTTTGACGTTGGCCAGATCGACCCCGCTACCGTCGGCCTTCACACGCACCTTGACGTTGTAATCAACGACGCGTTTGACAGGAACCAGTACTTTCACTGCTTCTCTCCTCAATAAGACATGTCCCGCGTTTGACGGTACGCGGAAAAGCCCAACAGTATCGCATCGATCGCTTCGGAGCTTAATAACCGGCCGTTATTAAGGCATCAACGCTCATACCCATGAAGCGCAGCGGGATTTTGTCCATACGGTTGCGTATGGAAGACAAAGTAGCGTGCTGGCCGGCTTTGTGTCAATACTGTGCAGTATGGATACCCAAACGCCTCCCCCCTCCCGCAGCACGCTCGATCGCGATGCCTGGGTGCAGTTGGCCACCGATCTGCTGGCCGAAGAAGGCCTCGCCGGACTGCGCGTGGAAGTGCTCGCCAAACGCCTGGGCGTAACCAAGGGCAGCTTCTACTGGCATTTCAAGGATCGCCAGGCGCTGCTCGATGCCGTGCTGTACAGTTGGCGTGACGGCCGCATCCGCGACAGCGCACGCCAGGCCGAAGCCGACGCTGCGCACGCCAGCGAGCAGATCCGCCACGTCATGGATCAGTACAGCATCCGCCCCAACCGCAAAGGCGTGCGCATCGAACTGGCGATCCGCGATTGGGCGCGACGCGACGCCCAGGCCGCCGCCGTGGTCGAAGAGGTTGACCGCGCCCGTCTCGATCACGCCACGGCGCTGTTTCGCACCGCCGGTTTCGCGCAGGACGACGCGCGCATGCGTGCCCTGCTTCTGTACACGCATGCGTTCGGACTGTCGATGATGGTCTACACGCAGCGGGCGGCCGAGGTGGCACGACTGCATGAAGAAGTGACGCGGCTGATCGCCACGCCCTGAGGGCATGGCGCAGCCGGCGCCTTATTTTTCGCTCATGTCGTGCAGGAGGATGTCCTGCGCGCAACGGCGCGCCCCGCGGGCGGCGCGGCGGCGGTAGTGTGCCGATTCGCCGTCGAGTTCCCAGGCCTGGCAGTTGTCGCCCAGATAGGGACGCAGCCCTTCCTTGATGACGCGGCGACGCAGCTTGGGGTCGAGGATCGGGAAGGCCACTTCGATGCGGCGGAAGAAATTGCGCTCCATCCAGTCAGCGCTGGAGAGGTACACCTTTTCATTGCCATCGGCATAAAAGTAGAACACCCGCGAGTGTTCGAGGAAACGGCCGACGATCGAGCGCACGCGGATGTTCTCCGACAGGCCCGGCACACCGGGGCGCAGGGCGCAGGCGCCGCGCACGATGAGTTCGATGTCGACGCCGGCTTGCGAGGCTTCGTACAGCGCCTGGATGGTTTCGCCTTCGAGCAGCGCGTTCATCTTGGCAACGATGCGCGCCCGCTTGCCGGCGCGCGCATTGGCGGCTTCCTGGTCGATGGCGGCCACAACGTTGGGCTGCAGCGAGAACGGCGCCTGCCACAGGTGGCGCAGCGCTTCGGCGCGCCCCAGGCCGGTGAGCTGCTTGAAGACCTCATGCACATCGGCGCCGATTTCTTCGTTGGCCGTCAGCAGGCCGAAGTCGGTGTAGAAGCGCGCCGTGCGCGGGTGATAGTTGCCGGTGCCCAGGTGCACGTAACGGCGCAGCACGCTCTGGCCGCGATCGTTGTCCTCGCGGCGCACGATGAGCAGCATCTTGGCGTGCGTCTTGTAGCCGAACACGCCGTACACCACGTGGGCGCCGGCTTCTTCCAGGCGCGCCGCCCAGTTGATGTTGGCTTCTTCATCGAAGCGCGCCATCAGCTCGACCACCACGTTGACTTCCTTGCCCTTGCGCGCGGCGCGCAGCAATTGCTCCATCAGCACGGAGTCGGTGCCGGTGCGGTAGACCGTCATGCGAATGGCCGCCACCTGGGGGTCATCGGCCGCCGCACGCAGCAGGTCGACCACCGGCGTGAAGCTCTGGAACGGGTGGTGCAGGAGGACGTCCTGCTCGCGGATGGCGGCGAAGATGTCCTGGTGCTTGGACAGGTTCGGCGCCGTATTGGGCAGGAACGGCGGGTATTTGAGATCGGGCCGGTGAACCCAGTCGGGCACCTGCATGAGGCGCACCATGTTCACGATGCCGGGCACGCGATACAGCGCCTCGGGCGACAGGCTGAACTGCTGCAGCAGGAAGTCGCTCATCTGCTCGGAGCAGTTGTCGGCCACTTCGAGGCGCACGGCGGCGCCGTAGTTGCGCTGCTGCAGTTCGCCCTGCAGCGTGGTGCGCAGATCCTTGACTTCTTCTTCGTCCACGAACAGATCGCTGTTGCGGGTGACGCGGAACTGATAACAGCCGAGCACGTTCATGCCGGCGAACAGTTCGCCGACGTGTGCATGCAGGATCGACGACAGGAACACCGAGCCGTAGTCGACGCCGGTGAGTTCTTTCGGCAGGCGGATCACGCGCGGCAGCACACGCGGCGCCTGCACGATGGCGGCGCCGGAGTTGCGCCCGAAGGCATCGCGCCCTTCCAGCTCGACGGCGAAGTTCAGGCTCTTGTTGAGCACGCGCGGGAACGGGTGCGCCGGATCGAGCCCGACCGGCGTGAGCACCGGCTGCACTTCCTTGACGAAATACTCGCGGATCCATTCGCGCTGGGCGTCGGTCCACAGCGAACGGCGCAGGAAGACGATGCCTTCGTGGGCCAGGGCGGGAAGAATTTCATTGTTGAGCAGGCGATATTGCTCGGCCACGATCTCGTGGACTTCCTGCCCGATCAGCTTGTAGAGCGCCTGCGGGGCGATGCCACCGGCCGAGACCGTGCCGGACTTGATCTGCTCCTTGACGCCGGCGACGCGGATTTCGAAGAACTCATCCAGATTGCTGGACACAATGCAGAGGAACTTGAGCCGCTCGAGCAGCGGCACGCGCTCATCGGCGGCCTGGGCCAATACACGCCGCTGGAAACCCAGCAGGGACAGTTCGCGGTTGATCAGTTGGTCGAACGACGGAACGCGTCGAACCTCGGCAGGGATCATCTCTTCGCTCTTCTCGACAGGACTGGACAGCCCCAGATTCTGTGACAGTTTGATGTCATCCATATGACAACCGTTTCGACACGAATGAAGATAAAGCGCGTACTCAAGCGAGTTACGTGCCATGAGCTATGTTACGCCCCTATCGCCGCCACGCTATAGGGTGGATACCGACTCACAGACAGCGGCCAAATGAATTGGTTTTGCAGAAATGCAATCGACCGGCCAGGACGACCGGTCGTTGAGCGCCTCAGTAAGGCAGCGCGCCGCCCAGGGCAGGCAGGTAACGCAGAGAAAAGAACACCGTATCGGCGCCGCTGGGCGCGCGTTGGCGCAACAGGGCGGCGGCCTCGTCGGCACTGCGGGGCGTGGCCCGGAAAGCCCCCTCCTCGCCGCTCTGCTGGCGGAACAGTTCGAACACCACGCCCTGCGCCGACAGCGTCTGCCCGGTGAGCGCGGCGTCCAGATAGATCTGCCGCTCAGCGGGCGTCAGCGCGGCGGTGCCGGCCCCGTCCTGCACCCATACGCGCAGGCCGGTGGCAGACAGGCCGGCCAGCATGTCGGCGTAGCGCGCCGGCGCCATGTTGCCGGCAAAGAAGCTGCTCACATAGACCGGACGTGGGGCCACCTGGGCCAGGGCTGCCACAACACGGTGCGCGTAGATGCCGAGCGCGGCGCGGGCGTCATCGTCGCGCCAGCGCTTGTCGTCGATTTCGGCGGGCAGGTACCAGCCGGTGATGCGTTCATCACCCAGTTCGTCGCGCCACCAGCGCGCCACGCGTGCGTCGTCGGTACTCAAGCGGCGAAAGTAAGTCGCCAACACCGTGGCCGGCTGCAGTTGGCGATCGAAGAAATCGGGATCGGCGGCCAGCCCGAGAATCAACTGCAGGCCAGCGGCGTCGGCATCGCGCGCACGCGCGGCCAGCCAGGCACGCCCCCGATTGTCGTCGAACACATCGCCATAACGGCCCCACTGGATCACCAGGGTGTCGGCGCCCTGCGCCCGGGCGGTGGCAAAGATGGCCGGCCAGCGCTCGACCGGCACGTCCATGTCGCGCAGTTGCGGTTGATAGAAAATGGCCGTCATGGCGTGCGCCCACACAGGCAGGCACAGCGCGGCGGCCATCAACCAATGGCGGATGGCGCGCATCACCAGCGTCCTCCGAAGGTAATCAGGAAACTGTTGCGTCCCTTGTCCGCGCCTTCGTACGTTTTGAAGGCGCGCTGATATTCGATCCCGAAGGTGTTGCGATGGCGGTAGGCGTCGTAGCGATTCTCGCCGTACCACCAGTTCCAGTGCACGCCGACACCGACGCGCGAATCACGCAGGAAACCCTCTTCGATGATCGCGTTGTACTGCGCGTGCGCATAGGGCTCGATGGTCTGCCCACTGAAGACTTTGTAGTGATAGCTGAGTCGGTAGTCGGCCGTCATGGCAGTACGGTCGGCCCGCATGTAGTGGGCGGCGTCCAGATACAGGTTCTGTGCCAGCCAGCCGCGCCCCGTCGGATGCCAATCGTCGCTGAAACGGCCAGCGTTGAGGAACGAGGCCGAGGCGCGCAGCATCACGTCCACGCGCGGATCGTCGCCTTCCTGAACATCCAGTGGCACCTGCTGCTCGGCTGCGAAGTAAATGACCCGATCGCCCCACGGCTTCCAGTTGACGCCCACGCCCAGGGTGGGGGTATCGAGCGACCAGGCCGAGTCGCCGCTGTTGCCGGCGAACAGCCGCGCATAGGCCGACACGGTGCTGCCATTGCGGATCGGCTCGCGGCCCAGGCGGTAGTCCGCCATCACCTGCGTGTAGGCGCGATAGCCATGACCCGGATCGGATGCCGCCACGCGCGACGCATCGGCCGTCCCCGACCAGGCATCGGCGCTGAAGGTCCAGCGACGGCCCAGGTCTTCGTGCAGGCGGCGAAAGCCGAAGCGCTGTTCGGCGATGTCATCGGCCGTGGTGTCGTCGAAACGCGGGCTCTTGCGATCGAGGTCATCCACCACTGCGCGGGCGTACCGGCGGGCGGCGGCATTGTCGGCCAAGCGCTGGTGGGTGTAGACCAGGGCCTGCGTCACGGCGATGTCATCGGGCAAGGCGCCGTGGGCGCGTTCGAGTTCGTCACGCGCCTCGGCGTTCTCGCCTGCGCGCATATGGGCGTAGCCAAGCGAGGCGCGCAACTGCGCGCTGTCCGGATCGAGCGCCACGGCCTGACGCAAGGCGGCAACCGCCGGCTGCGGATCTGGCGTGGCGGCATCGAGGGCGGCCAGGCGCGCGTAGTAGCGCGCATCCGGCCGCATCGCGATGGCCCGCTCGAGCGCTGCGCGCGCGTGCGCCGGATCGTTCTTTTCTTCAGCCTGGGCACGCATCCACCAGTAGGCGTCCTGCTGGGTGGCGCCCGCTGCGGCATAACGGTCCAACCAGGCACTGGCAGCCTGCCGATCACCCGCAGCCAGGGCCGTGGTGGCCGCTGCCAGGAGTTCGGGGGTGCTCAACTGCGCCGGTGGCAAAGCGCGCCAGGCGGCCAGGGCGCGATCGTAGTCGTGGGTGGCAAAGGATTGGTAGGCCACGGCACGCGTGGCTTCCACCGACCCGTGCCGCTGGCTCGCCTGTTCGAAGGCGTATTCAGACAGACCGGGACGCGTCGGCCGGTAGCATTCCCCCAGACGCATCCACTGTTCATAGCCATAGTCGGGCGACAGATCGCCCAGGATGTCGAGGACGGTCGGGCAATCGGACACGTCGGCGAATAGCGCCGCCTGGGCACTGCGCAAGGCCGTGGTATTGAGCGGCCGCGCCAGGCGGGCGCGGATGGTGGCCGGATCGTCGAGACTCGGATCGCGCGTCAGCAACACCTGCATGCGGGCGAACATGGTGGCGCGTTCGGCCTCATTGGCACGCTCGAAAGGATAGGCTTCCATCAGCAAGGCGAATGACTGGGCGTTGCCATGGGCCTGCAACAGACGATAGGACAGGTTATCCAGTTGCGCCATGTCGGTCGGCGCGCGTCGCACCATGCCCAACGCGCGCTGGCCGGCGGCGGCCAGACGCCCGGCGCGCACGTCCAGTTCGAAGCGGCTCTCCGGCAGCATTCCCTGCGGCAATTGCGCCAACCAGCGCTGCGCGCCGACCACGTCGTTGGCCGCCAATAGGCGCGGCACCAGGAACAGTGCCAGGGCCTGGCGATTGGCAGCAAAGCGCGGCACGAAAGACTGGGCCGCCCCCAGGCCGGCCGGCGCGGTCCGTTGCAGGAGGCCGATCCACTGCGCTTCGTCTTCGGCACGCTCGAAACGTGGCGCCCTGCCCTGCATGAAGCGGGACAGCGCGGCAGCGTCCGCCCCGCTGGCCAGTCCTTGCGCCAGGGCCAGGACGGCGTCGGGCTGCTGCAGGCCAGCGCGCTGCGCCAAGGCCTGCGCGTCGGCCAGGCGCCCTTGCGCCAGCAGCACGCGCAGCCATTGCAGGGCTTCTTGCCCACTGAGTGCCCCCGCTTGCGACAGCGCTTCGAATTGCGTGTCGGCCCGCCCCCATTGGCGCAGGAAGATGGCGCGCTGTGCCACCTCATGCCGCGTGGCGAGGCCTGCCGCCGATTGCGCATAGGCCGGATCACGCAGCGCCGTTTCGGCCTCTTCCAGCGTGCGCGGCGACGGCGGGCTGGTAGCGGCGGACGCAGCAGGCAACGATGCCGCGGGCTGTGCAGCCGTCTGCATGGCGGTGATTTCATTGACGATGCGGGCATCGTCCGGCGTAAAGCCCTGCTGCTCCTGCAACAGTGTCAAAGCGCGCTCGGGCTCGCCATTGGCGCGGTATGCCTGCGCCAGCATGAGCGCGGCGTAGGCACTGCGTGGCGTCAGCTCGCGTGCGCGCTGGAATTCCTCGATGGCGCCCCGCGCGTCTCCCCGCGCCAGCGCCGCCTGCCCTTTCTGGACATGCGGATAGACGAGGAAGCGCCGGTAAGGGCTGACATCGGGGCCAGGATCGAAGTCGTTATCCGCGGCGCGCGCACCGGCCACGCAGCTCAATGCGCACAGTGCAGCGACGAGTGTGCGAACGCGGCTCATGCGCCCACCATGGCGGGTGTGCCCGGCAAACTCACGCCCGCAGCCTGCAACAACGCGGACATCGATGGCTGCAGGGTGCGCTGCAGGCGCAGCGCTTCGTTGAGCGTGTCGGTGCTGATCACGCCTTCATTGACGAGGAAGGCGCCAAGGCCGGCATCGCTGCGCTCGTGGCGCAGCAGCAGGGCTTTGAGCGCAGCGCCATCGATGTGACCCAGCGACATGAGTATCTCGGCGATCAGCACCTGATGGCCCACATAGTGCTGCCATACCTCCTGGGCTTTGCCTGCCGAAAGCTGACCGGTGCGCACCGCGGCGTCGACCATCTCGCGCGGATCTTCGCTGCGGATGCGGGCGTACCAATGACGCAGGCCGACCGTCACCTGCCCCTTGGGCGCAATCACGTACCGCACGGGCCGCGCCAGCTTGCGGGCCAGCGCCGCCAGCGACACCGGATCGATGTCTGATTCACTGGCCACCACCAGGGTCTTGCCCTGTTCGCGCAGCGGCAGCACGGCGTAGTGCAGCGCCACGGCGGCCGGCACACTGGAGACGAGTTGGCTGTCGAGGGCCAGCGCATCGACACGCTCCCACTCGACATTGCTCTGTTCGGCGACGGCGGCAGCCAGTTGCTCGGTGGTGATGACGCCATCATGAACCAGCCAGGCCCCGAACTTGAGACCACGCGAGCCATGTGTCAGCGCGGTCTGCAATTGCGCTTCGGTGATGGCGCCCTGCGCCACCAGGATGCTGCCGAGCGGACGGCGGGCGCGGTTCTCGCCGCCGACGCTGGGAAAATCATGAGTCGTCTTGTCCCACGCCACGCGGCGCGGATCCCCTTGTTCGATGATCTGCCGCAGGGCGCGCCAGTTGGCCATGAAGTTGATGAGGTTGCCCCAGAACAGGCGCGGCAACGACATCAGCCCCTGCCACAGGCCATAGTAGCCGGACACGAAGATGACCCGTTGCAGCATGCGATTGGCCATCAGGAACATATTCACCCACAGCATGAACATCAGGTATTCACTGTCGCCGAAGATGGACAGGAAGCGATAGGCATCCGGCCACACCATCTGGTACAGCCACAGCGCCAGCAACTGCAGAAAGATCAGCGAGGCGATGAAGCTCACGAAATTGCTGATGGCGCCCTTGCGGTCGCGCCACAGGAAGTAATTGAGCGCCGGGCTCTTGGACCAGCGGTGCGTCTTGAAACCCTGGTAGACGATACCGATGATCCAGCGCGACTTCTGGCGCACCGCCGTCTTCAGGGTATCGGGAAAATACTCGCGCACGCAGATTACACTGGCATCGCGCAGATTGCGCCCGATGCGCGGCGTATCGGGCATCTGCGGGCGCACCACCGGAAAACGCACGAAGATCTCGCTCATGCCCTTGGCTTTGAGGCGGAATCCGATGTCGTAGTCTTCCGTCAGACTCTGCACGTCAAAGGCGATGCCATCGCCGTCGGCCAACAGTTCCATCACCGCGCGCCGGCTGAAGCATGTGCCGACGCCCGCGCTGGGCACTTGGCCGGCCACCGCCTCACGCACCGGGACATCCTTGCCGTGCAGCTCGGCGAATTCATCCAGGTAGTGCAGGCTGGTGAAATTGGTCCACGTGCGCTCGAACGGATACACCGGCAGTTGGATCAGATCCTTGCGGTCGACCAGGTAATTGAACAGGCGCAATTCCATGTCGGACGTGACGTCTTCGGCGTCATGCAGGATGAAGCCGGCAAATTCCAGGTTGGCGCGCTTTTCGAACTGGAAGATGGCGTCGAGCACGTTGTTCAGGCAATCGGCCTTGCTGGTCGGGCCAGGCCGGGCGCACACCACCTTGTGCACGTTCGGAAAACGGACGCACACCTCGTCTACATCGCGTTGCGTATCCGGATCGTTCGGATAGGTACCGATGAAGATATGGTAGTTCTCGTAGTCAAAAGTCGTGGCGGCCAATTCGGCCATCTTGCCGATCACGCCCGTCTCGTGCCAGGCCGGCACCATGATGGCCAAAGGCTTTTCGGCCGGCTCGTAGAGCGCCTTGTATGACAGTCGGTGGTGTTCGCGATAGATCGTCAGTGCGCGCCAGGTACGGCGGAACCAATACACCACATCGATGAACAAGTCATCGAAGCCGCTGACGAACATGGCCGTCGCCACCACATAGGCGATCAGCTTCAGTCCATACAGATAGGTGGCAAAGACATCCACGAACCACATGACGATCGCCCCGGTCGCTCAGGCGCAGGCGGCGACGGGATGAGCGAGGCCTTCCTGCAGCGTGCTCACGATGCGCCGGCAGGCGGTACCGTCGCCGAATGGATTGCCGGCGCGCTGCATGCGGTGATAGGCCACTTCGTCATGCCACAGTTGCTCGACAGCCTCGACGATGGCGCGGCGCTGCGTGCCGATGAGGCGGGCTGCGCCGGCCTCGACCGCCTCGGGGCGTTCGGTCTCCTCGCGCAACACCAGCAGGGGCACGCCAAAAGTCGGGGCCTCTTCCTGCAGGCCTCCGGAGTCGGTCAGCACCAGCCAGGCATCGGCCAGCGCCTGCTGCATGCTCAGGTAATCGAGCGGCGCGCTCAACGTGACGTTGGGCAGCATGCCAAGGATGGCATGCACCGGTTGCTGGATCATGGGATTGAGGTGCACCGGGAACAGGACCGGCACGTCCGGGTGCGCCCGTGCGATGTCGGCAATGGCGTGACACACCTGCTCGACCTCGTTGCCCCAGTTCTCACGGCGATGCACCGTCACCAGGATGTGCCCGCGTCCAGGGACCCGGCGCGCGATGTCACGGTGGGTGATGGTCCATTGCTGGGCATCCACGACGGTGTTGCCCGTCAGGTAGATCTGTGCCGGCGGGATGGCCTCGGCCAGCAGCGCCTGCTTGGCGCGCTCGGTCGGTGCGAAATGGAAGCGTGCGATGCGGCCGATCATCTGACGGAGGCCTTCTTCAGGGAAAGGGCGATCCGGGTTATAGGTCCGCAGGCCGGCTTCGACGTGGGCGACCGGCACGCGATGGTAGAAGCCGACCAGCGCACCGAGGAAGGCGCTTTCGGTATCACCCTGCACGATCACCAGCGACCAGGGCCGGCTGGTCATGACGGTTTCGAGTTGCTCACGGCAGCCAATGCTGAAGTCCGCCAGGCTGGCGCCGCGGCGGCTCAGCGAAATGTCCGGAGTGATGCCAAAGCATTCGAGAATCTGTTCGGCCATGTCGCCGTGCTGGCCGGTATGCAGCCACTGCACACGTGCCCAGGACTCGGCCCGCAGCGCATGATAAAGAGGCGCCAATTTAACGATTTCAGGGCGGGTCCCGCAGACGATCAGAATGTCACGCATCACTCGATTCCTTTTGCTGTCGGCTTCATCCAGACGCAAGGCGGATGCCTTGTTGAATTGCGCTTGCCTGCGACAATTCTGATGAATCTGGTGATTATTCTGACAGCAGTGAGATCAAGAAAAGTAAAGAATCGTGGCAAATAGTTGTAAGTTGTTTTACCTCATGGAACAAATATCAGAGCACCTGAAAGCCTGTCTCACCCTGTCGATATGCTCTTGTTTTTTCAAGGCTTAGGCGCCACAAAAGTGAGCCCTGCAGGACACGCCGCGCCCGATATGCAAGTGCAATACGCATATATATGCATCAATGTTTAACGGTTTTGCAGGTGTGAAAAATCTGCCACGGCATTGAAGAGTTTTTCGCTATCAATCTGATGATTGATAGCTATGACAATCGCGTGATCTTGAACTCAGCCGCATTGCCCGCAAACGGAACAGGCTGAAAAGCCCGAGCAGCGACCATCGTCCAGACGGCCCGGAGTCATTCGACTTGGGTGAAGGACATCATCGGTCTGCGCGTAAGCCGGCAACCGCAGGCGTTGCTAAGCTCGTGGGAACGGCTAATGGAGGCACGCATGTGTGGTTACCACATCGATACCATGAGTGCCGGCGAGCTCACCTATGCGCTCGATCTGGCGACCAAGGAAGGCTGGAATCCAGGGTTGTACGATGCGGCCCCCTTTCACGCAGCGGACCCCGCCGGGTTCTTTGTGGCATGCGTTCAAGAACGGTTGGTGGGATGCATCAGCGCCGTCTCGTACGACGGCCATTTCGGTTTCATCGGTCTCTTCATCGTCGAACCTCGATGGCGCGGTCGAGGCATCGGTGGCGCCCTGTGGCACGCGGCAATGGCCCATCTCAGCGGACACACCATCGGATTGGATGGCGTCGAAGCCGAACAGGAAAACTATCGCCGCGCCGGCTTCGAACGCGCGTGGGGAAATGCCCGGTTTGCAGGCAAGGTTGCGCATCATCGGATTGATGCATCTTCATTACGGCCGGCAAGCACTCTGGCGTTCGCCCAACTCTGCGCAGATGATCGGCGAATCTATCCGACACCGCGGGCGGCGTTCCTCGCAGCCTGGCTCAGACAACCCGGCACAGTGGCGCTGGCCAATGTCGACGCGTCGGGGAATTTGCGTGGATGGGGCGTAATGAGACCCTGCCACGCGGGCTACAAGATTGGTCCCCTGGCGGCAGATACGCCAGAAATCGGCGAATTACTCCTGAAGGGCCTGATGAATGAGGCCACGAACGAGGCCGACATCTTTCTTGATGTGCCGCTACCCAACACCGATGCTGTATCCATGGCCTCCGCACTGGGCATGCAGAGCGTCTTCAAGACTGCGCGCATGTATCGTGGGCCGGCGCCCCTGGTCGAGCTGGATCGCTTGTATGGGATCACGTCATTCGAATTGGGCTAGCGAATAACGGAGAAGCGCAGGCCAGCCGTGGCAGCCTTGGAGGCTTATGGGAGCCCCGCAAATGACAAAGCCCCGACCAGCG
>JASGFB010000059.1:0-27105 GCA_047605765.1 Rhodocyclaceae bacterium | reverse complement strand
CCCTGGCGGCGCCCGCCGCGCGGCCCGCGCGCCGGCTGGCCAGGGCCAACTGGCAGCTCATCATCGCCGCCACCATTGTGCTGGCCATCCTGCTGTGCGCGGTGTTCGCCCCGCTGCTGGCACCGCATTCGCCCTATGACCAATCGCTCACCGACCGGCTCATCAAACCGGTGTTCATGGGCGGCACCTGGGCGCATCCGCTGGGCACCGATCATCTGGGCCGCGACTACCTGTCGCGCATGCTCTACGGCGCCCGCTTCTCGATGCTCGTGGGCTTCGGCACCATCGCGCTGTCGGCCCTGCTCGGCATCGGCCTGGGCGTGGCCGGCGGCTACTACGCCGGGCGTGTGGACCTGGTGGTGATGTTCGTGCTCACGGTACGCCTGAGCCTGCCCATCATGCTGGCGGCGATCGCCATCGTTGGCCTGCTGGGCAACTCGCTGCCGCTGATGATGCTGGTCCTGGCGTGCTTCCTGTGGGATCACTTTCTGGTGGTGTCGCGCTCGCTCACCCTGCGCATGCGCGAATCGGAGTTCGTGCTGGCCGCCAAGGCGGCCGGCTATTCGGACCTGCGCATCATGCTCACCGAGATCATGCCCAATCTGCTCGGCCCGCTGGTCGTTGTGGCCACCCTGGAGATGGCGCACGCGGTGCTGCTCGAAGCGGCCTTCAGCTTCCTCGGGCTCGGCATCCGTCCGCCGGACGCCTCGTGGGGCCTGATGATCGCCGAAGCCAAGGACTTCGTCTTCTTCGAACCCTGGCTCGTCAATATCCCCGGCATCGCGATCTTTGTCCTGATCGCCGCCATCAATCTGCTGGGCAGCGGGCTGCAACGCTCGTTCGCCAAGGACTGACCCGGGCGCGGCGCGCCGCGCCTTCTTTTTGTCATCGGAGAATCGCAATGCCCGATAAGGACCTCTATCGCTGCAGCGTGCGCGAACTGGGCCGGCGCCTGCGCGCCGGCGAACTCACCGCCACCGCGCTGCTCGACCACTACCTGGCGCGCATCGAGCGCATCAATCCCGTGCTCAACGCATTCATCGCGCTGGACCTGGCGGGCGCCCATGACGCTGCCCACGCCGCCGACCTGCGCTTCGCCGCGGGCACCCCGCGCGGGCCGCTGGACGGCATCCCCGTCGCCATCAAGGACAACATCCTGGTCAAGGACCAGCCCGCCGTGTGGGGCAGCAAGCTGTTCGAAGGCCATGTAGCCGATCATGACGAGCTGCCCATCACGCTGTTGCGCGAGGCCGGTACGGTGCTGATCGGCAAGACCAACGTGCCGGAATTCACCATGCGTGGTTACACCGGCAACCCCGTGTTCGGCGCCACCGGCAATCCGTGGAATCCGGACCGCACCCCTGGCGGCTCCAGTGGCGGTTCGGTCGCGGCGGTGGCGGCCGGACTCGTGCCCCTGTCGCTGGGCACCGACGGCGGTGGCTCGATTCGCCGTCCCGCCGGCTATGCCGGCGTGGTGGGCCTCAAGCCGACGCTGTCGCGGATCCCGCGCGCCGCCGGCTTGCCGCAGGTGCTGTATGACTGCGAGATCGTCGGCCCCATCGGCCGCACCACCGACGACGTGCGCCTGATGATGTCGGCCATCGCGCGCCCGGATCGCCGCGACCAGCGCTCACGCGGTTTTGCACCGATCTCCGAGGCCGCGCAGGCGCTGCGCCCGCTGAAGATCCTGTACGTCGAGCGTTTCGGCGATGCGCCGGTCGATCCCGAGATCATTGCGCTATGCAACGAAGCGGCCGATCGTCTGGCCGGCCTGGGTCACACGGTGACACGCGGCGCCTTGCCGTTCTCCATCGCCCGCGTGGTGAGCGAATGGGCCAAGATCGGCAACACCGGGCTATCCATGATGGCCAGGCGCGACGCGCGCTTTTACGATCTGGCCAGCCCGGCTTTCGCCGAGCAGGCCCGCATGGGCAACGAAATCAGCAGCGGCGAATTTCTCGACGTGCTCGAAATGCTGTTTGCATTCCGCACCGAGGTCGGCGCAGCCTTTGGCGATGTAGATCTCATCATGACGCCCACTTCGGCCGCCAACCCCTGGCCCAAGAACGAAGCCTTCCCGCCGGTGATCGACGACAAGCCGGCCGGCCCGCGCGGACACGCCGTGTTCACCAACTGGGTGAATGCCTGCGGCCATCCCGGTATCGCCCTGCCGGCGCGGCAGACACGCGACGGTATGCCGGTGGGGTTTCAACTGGTGGGTGATTTCGGCGCCGACGATCTGCTGCTGGACGTGGCGGCGCAGTACGAAGCGGCGTACGGCTGGGCCGAGCGATGGCCACAGGTGGCGGCACGCTGATGAGCCAGTCGCCCCAACAACGCGCGTGGCATGCCAGCAAGACGGCGATCACGCTGTTCACCCTGATCGTGGGCACCGCCGGCGGTGCCGTGCTCAACGTGCTGGGCATGCCGGCCGGCTGGTTGTGCGGTGCCATGCTCGCCACCGCCGCCGTGTCGCTGGGCGGCCTGCCCACACGCATGCCGCATTGGCTGCGCGACGCCACCTTCATCGTGCTGGGCACGTCGATGGGCAGCGCGCTGACTCCCGAGACGCTGCATGACATCCAGCTGTGGCCGATGAGCCTGGTGATCCTCATGTGCTCGGTGGTCGCCAGCATGTTCATCGGCACGCAGTACCTGCGCCGGGTATATGGCTGGGATCGCGCCACGGCGCAGCTATCGGCCGTCCCGGGCGCCCTCTCGGCGGTGCTGGCGCTGGCCAGCGGCACGACGGCGAATCTGCCTGCCGTGGCCCTGTCGCAGACGCTGCGCCAACTGGTGTTGGTATCGCTGATCCCGCTGATCCTACTGTTCGGCCACAACGACCTGAAACCGAGTGCCATGCCGGTGGCCTCGCTCAGCGACGCAGCCATCATGCTGGCGTGTGGCGCCGCCGGCAGCGTGCTGCTCACGCGCCTGCGCGTGCCCGGCGCCAAGCTGGTCGGCGCCATGCTGGTCAGTTGCCTGCTGCATGCGGGGGGATGGGTGTCGGGGCGGCTCGATCCGATGCTGCTGACGGCCGCCTTCGTGTGCACCGGGGCGGTCATCGGCAGCCGCTTTGCCGGCACGCGCATCGAACTGCTGCTGGCCACCATCCGCCCGGCGCTGGGCAGCATCTTCGCCGCCATCGCCATTTCCGCGGTGTTCGCCGTACTGTGCCAGACGCTGCTCGGCCTGCCCTTTGCCGAGATCTGGCTGGCCTATGCCCCGGGCGGCGTCGAGGCCATGACCATCATGGCCTTTGCACTCAACCTCGACCCGTCGTACGTGAGCACGCATCACGTCATACGCCTGCTGGCGCTGATGCTGGCCAGCCCATTGTGGACCTACGGTCTGACCGACAAGGGACGCGGCGCCTAGCCCATCGGCCGGTATCCGGGAACACCTCCGGGATACCGGCCCTTATCCCTTTGTCATCGCGATCAGGCGCGTCCCGACCATCCCGGATTCAGGTCGCGCCCCGGCGGAGCAGAGCCGCTGCCGTTGCCACCGGCGGCCTCCTCGCCGTCCGCGTCGAACAGACTGGTCGAGGCCACCGAGGCGATGTGCAGCGTCTGCGTGGGGAAGGAAAATTCGATGCCGTCAGCGCCGAAGCGCTCGATGATGGACAGGTTGATGTCCTGCTGGATATCCATGTACTGGTTGTAGTCGCCGCTCATGACGAAGTAGACGACCTCATAGGCCAGCCCACTCGCGCCGATGGCCTGGAAGTGCGTGCGATCCAGGCGCACCCGGTCGCCGTGCGATCCGATCGCTTGTCGCACGATGTCGTTGATGCGCCGCAGTTTGTCAGCCGGCGTCGAGAACGCCACATTGAAGCTGAACACCACCCGGCGTTGCTGCATTGATTTGTAATTGCGGATACGGCTTTTGAGCAGATCGTTGTTGGAGAAGATCAGCTCTTCGCCGGACAGGCTCTGGATGCGCGTAGTCTTGAGGCCGACGTGCTTCACCGAGCCCATCATGTCGTCGACGATGATGAAATCGCCCACCACGAAGGGCTTGTCGAGTGCGATTGACAGCGATGCGAACAGATCGCCGAGGATGTTCTGCACCGCCAGCGCCACCGCCACGCCACCGATCCCCAGGCTGGCCACCAGGGCCGTGATGTTGACGCCCAGGTTGTCGAGAATCATCAGCACCAGCACCACCCACAGCAGCATGCGCATGCCGAAGGCGACGACGCCGAGATTGGTCACCAGGCGGCCGTCCTGCGCCTGGCCGGGCCGCGACAGCCGATGGCCCAGCCAGGTGCCGATGGCGCGGCCGCCCCAGCGGCCGACCTGCAACAGCAGCACCAGCACCATGGTGCGTTCGATGAACACGTCGGCACGGTCGGGCATGTCGAGGGTGCGGATGCCCACCAGCAGCGATACCACGAACAGAAAAACCCCATGGGTGGCGGCCACCACGGCGGCGAATACCGTATCGAGGGTGCGGCCGGTATTGGCGGCCCAGGCGGATAGCCGTCGCGCCACCAGGCCGCGGACAGTGGCCAATACGAAATACAGCACCAGGGTGATGCCAGCGGCGACGAGCAATTCGTGCAACGAATTGTCGGTGTAGATGGTGTGAAGGGTCTTCCACATGGCGAAGGTCCTTTCCTGCATGAATATCCTGCGAAAAACGCTGACGACGCGGCGGCCGGCGTTAGGTGTCCTTGAGATTGCGCGCGGCCTTCAGGCCGCGTTCGACGAACTGGATCAGGCTGCCTACCTCGCTCTGGTGATTGAGGTAATAGCGGGCGGCGGATTCCTCGCGGCGTTCGACGCGCACCGTCATCCACTCCTGCGGCGCCTTGCGGAACACCGCCTCGTCGGTTTCATCGTCGCCAAGGAACAGCACGTTGTCGGTCTTGGCGTCGGCCATCAACGCGCGCACGGCGTCGTACTTGTCGGGCGAAGAAGGCGGCAGCAGATTGACCACGCATTTGCCACCGATGATGTGCGGCGGCGGCTCCAGCGTCTGCGCCAGTTCGAGCAACAGCGCTTCGGCGATGCCGCGTTCGGTCGCCAGACGGTAGTGCAGCGTGATGGAGCGGCGCTTGTCCTCGACCAGCACCCCCGCCGGCAGCGACCAGCCTTCGATCTGCATGTGCCAGCTGGCCACCTCGCGCTCCCATTCCTGGGTGGCGCCGGTCAGCCCTTCGGCGCCGTGGTTGCCAACGATGTAATGCGGCTGGAAACCCAGACGCAGGCGCACGTCCTCGACAGCTCTGCCGGTCACCACCGCCACCGGCGCCAGAGCGCACAGGCGCCCCATGGTGGCCGCCACCGCCGAGGATGCATGGGCATCGTCGGGCAGCGCCACGATGGGCGCCAGGGTACCGTCGAAATCGAAGGCCAGCAGGACGTTCTGGCACATCAGCTCTTGCAGGGCGTGTTCCCCGCCGGGCGAGAACATGTAACGCACGGGACTCCTTTCGAATCAAGATGCGCGGCCGTGCAGGCGATCCTCGATACGGCCGCGGCGCCGGAAACGTGCCGCGTCGATGAGCATGCGGCCGGCCCATCGGTAAACGTTGTACTGACGCACCACATAACGGAGGCTGCGCATGCGCTCGGCCTGCTCGGTCTCGGGCATGGTCAGCGCGCGGTATAGGGCATCCGCCGTCTCCTCGACGTGGTAAGGATTGACGATCAGCGCCTCCAGGAGTTCATTGGCCGCGCCAGCGAACTGGCTCAGCACGAGTACGCCGCGTTCGTCGTCGCGGGCGGCGATGAACTCTTTGGAAACAAGATTCATGCCGTCATGCAGGCTGGTCACCACGCAGGCGTCCGCGCCACGGTAATAACGCACCAGCGTCTGCGGCTCGTGATGGGTCGACAGCAGATGGATCGGCAGGTAGCCGGCATAGCCGAAACGCTCGTTTACAGCCTCTACACGGGCCTGCAGGCGTTCACGGAAGATGCGGTACTCGTCCAGCGAACTGCGGGTCGGGGCGGCAATCTGGACCAGCGAAAAGCGGCCGGCCATGGACGGATGCTTTTCGAGCATGCGTTCGACGGCGTTGACGCGCTCCAGGATGCCCTTGGTGTAGTCGAAGCGATCGACGCCGATGGCGATGTGGTGGTCTGCCCGCATGCCCAGGCGCTGGCGCAGTTCGGCACGGCAGGCGGCGACATCGGGCACGGCGGCGGTTTCTTCCGGACCCGGCCAGTGGATCGAGATGGGATAGCTCTTGACCAGGGTGTCCTGGCCGCCATACGTGACCGTGGTGTGTTCGTGCTCGATGCGGGCTTCGAGAAAACGATCCACTGTCTCAAGGAAATTTTTACAGTGGTAGCGTGTATGGAAGCCCAGGATGGTGCTGCCCAGCATGCCTTCGAGCAGTTCCTTGCGCCACGGGCAGATGCCGAAGGATTCGGGATTCGGCCAGGGAATGTGCCAGAAGGTGATGATGGTTGCGCGCGGCAACTTTTCGCGCACCATGCGCGGCAGCAGCGCAAAGTGATAGTCCTGCACCAGGACTACCGGGTCGTCGGTCCGCGCCGCGGCCACCACGGCATCGGCAAAGCGCTGGTTGACCGCCTTGTAACGCTCCCAGTCGCCGATGCGAAACACCGGCCGCACATGGGCCACGTGGCACAAGGGCCATAGTCCTTCATTGGCGAAACCGTAGTAATAGCCGGCTTCGTCCTCTTCGGTCAGCCACACGCGCTTGAGCTTGTAAGCCGGCTTGTCGGGCGGCACGTCCACGGTGTCCTTGCGATCGACCACCTTGCGGTCGGCGTCGCCGCTGCCATGGGCGATCCACGTACCCGAACAGGCGCGCATCACCGGCTCGACGGCCGTCACCAACCCACTGGCGGGTCGCCGCACCACGATGCCCTCGGGGGTCTGCTCGTGGATGTAAGGCTCGCGGTTGGACACCACGATCATCTCGTCACCGCGCAGTTCGTCGTGCAGCAGCTTGCGCAGTCGATCCGGCTGCCACGTGCTGTCGGCATTCTCTTCACGCGCACGTCGCTCGTCATCCAGTTCGCGCAGCATGATGCGCATGTCGCGCGCCAGCGGCCGCAGTTCCGGCATGGGCGCCTCGATCGGGCGCAGCACACCCTCGCCGCGCAGGATGGCGCGCGCCCCGGCCACCCAGCCCCGCCAGGAAAGCTGGGCGATGATCATGGTGATCAACGCGATCACCACCCCC
Source organism: Rhodocyclaceae bacterium (assembly GCA_047605765.1). Taxonomy (GTDB): domain Bacteria; phylum Pseudomonadota; class Gammaproteobacteria; order Burkholderiales; family Rhodocyclaceae; genus JBGVSA01. The sequence continues at coordinate 19,937 of JASGFB010000059.1, read as the reverse complement.
AGGCCGATGAACAGCCAGATGAAGTACTTGCGCGTGTCTTCGCTGCGCTTTTCGGCATAACTGACGTCGTGCACCAGCACCAGGCTGCCGATGGCTGGCATCTGCCCCCCCACCGGCGTGGCGGTGACGTGCACCGACCCGCGCGGCAATTTGATCAGATGCGCCGCGCGCGAGGCCGGGTCATCGGGATTCGGGCACGACACTTCGCTCGGGAAGCTCTGCGTGCGCACCACCAGGTGGCCTGCGCTATTGCACAGGCCCAGCCCAAGAATGCGTTCGTCCTGCAACACACGGGCAAAGGCGTTCTCGACGCGCGGCAGATCGTTGTAGGCGAGCGCGTCATTGAGGGTCTCGTCGAGCGTGGCGGCGATCAGGTGCGAGCGGGTGTCCAGATCGCGCAACGACCAGCGCAGCGTGAGGCGATCGACCAGCGGCACCGTCACATAGGCGGCCAGCGCCAGTACGATCAACAGCGGGACGATGAAGCGCAGTTGCAGGCGCAGGGTATTCATAGGCGCCGCCCCGCACCGATCAGGACAACGTCATCGACAGCGATGGGCAGGCTGCCCATGTGTGCGCGCAAAAGGGTACGCACGCCAATGCAAGGCTCGATCATTATCGTTGTGACCTCGAAGGTACGCCCGTGGCATCAGGCGAGGCGCCCGTGCGGTGAAACGGCCGGGCGGCGAGGGCTGGGCGCGCGTGGCGCGAGGCTGGCGCCCCGATCACGCCCTCCACGGCACGGCACGCGGGCACTTGGGACCATGGACGCTCCGTGCGGGCGATGCCGTCACAAGAGCGTGCCACCATGGTGAAGCAAATACCGTTCTTAGACTGTAGGACGAATGACCACAGTCCGCCAAAAAACGTTCCCGGCGCGCCCGCCGCGTTCAGGCCAGGATAGTGAGGGCGAAAGCCAATTGGCGGGCGCGTTCATGCAGTTGGGCATAACGCCCCGAGGCACCGCCGTGGCCGGCCTCCATGTGCGTGATGAGCAGCAGCGGATGCGTGTCTGTCTTGAGTGCGCGCAAGCGCGCCGTGTACTTGGCCGGCTCCCACACCATGACCTGGCTGTCATGCAGGGCCGTCTCGATGAGCAGGGGTGGATACGCACGCGCTGCGACATTGTCATAGGGCGAATAGGACAACATGCGGCGGTAATCGCGCGGGCGTGATGGATCGCCCCATTCTTCGAACTCCCCCACCGTCAGCGGCAGACTCGTATCGAGCATGGTGGTGACGATATCCACGAAGGGCACGTCGAGGATGGCGGCACCGAACAGATCGGCACGCTGGTTGAGCACTGCGCCGACCAGCAGCCCACCCGCGCTGCCCCCCTGCGCCAGAATGCGTCCGGCATGCGTCCAGCCGGCATCGATGAGCGCTTCGGCGCAGGCGATGTAGTCACCGAAGCTGTTCTTCTTGCGTGCCATGCGGCCATCGTCATGCCAGCGATGCCCCAGGTCGCCGCCGCCGCGCACGTGCGCCAGTGCGAAGACCCAGCCACGATCGAGCAAAGACAGGCGCGTGCTGGAAAACCACGCGTCATTGGCCATGCCATACGCACCGTAGCCATCCAGCCACACCGGCGCCGAACCGTCGCGGGCGGTGTCGCGATGACGTACCAGCGAGACGGGAATGCGCGTACCGTCCGCCGCCACCGCATGCAGGCGCTCGGCCACGTAGTGGTCGGGTGAGAAGCCGCCCAGCACCGGCTGCCGCTTGAGCAAGGTGGCCTGGCGGGTGCGCGGATCGTAGTCGAACACCGAATCGGGCGTGGTGAGCGATTCGTAGGTATAGCGCAGGCTGGGGGTTTCCCACTCCGGCAGGTCTTCGAGATCCACCACGTAGGCCGGATCGTCGAAAGCGACCCGGTGTGTCTGACCGGTGGCGATCTCGGTGATCGCCAACTGCGGCACGCCCTCGGCGCGCTCGGACACCACCAGCCAGTCGCGATAGAGGTCCAGTTGTTCGAGCACGACCTTGTCGTCATGCGCGATGCGTTCCTGCCAGTGCGCCTCGGCCAGGGCATCCACCGGCATGGTCACAAGGCGGAAGTTGGGGCCGGTGTCGTTGATGCGCAGGTAGAAGGTATCGCCGTGATGATCGACCTCGTATTCGATGTGAGCGCGGCGACGGCGTACCAGGCGCCAGCGGCCAAGTGGCTGATCGGCGGGCAGCACGCGCGTTTCCGAACTCGTGTGGCTGGCGCTGGTGAGCAGCAGGTAACCGCGGCTGCGCGACTTGGCCACCATCAGATTGAACCGCTCGTCGCGCTCCTCGACGATCATCACATCGGCCGCCCCCAGGCGCGTGGTGCGCCACAGGCGGTGGGCGCGCCGCGTGCGCGGCTCTTCGGTCACGAAGAACAGCGTCAGATCGTCTTCAGCCCAGGCCAGGCTGACCACGCGCTGACGGCTGATGCGCAGCAGCTTGCCGGTCGCCAGATCCTTGATGCGCAGGCGGTATTGCCGGTCGCCCCGCGTATCCTCGGTCCACGCCAGATAGCGGCCGCTGGGGCTGATCTCGTAATCGCCCACATCGAAAAAGACGTGCCCCTGCGCCTGCACGTTCTCGTCGAGCAGGATCTCTTCGGGAGAGCCCTCCCACGCCTCGTCAACGATACGGCGACGAGCATGGATGCCGTATTGCGCGCCCTGCTCGATGCGGCTGTAGTACATCCAGCCCGCGAAGCGCACCGGCACCGACAGGTCCGCCTCCTGGATACGCCCCAGCATCTCGGCATACAGCGCCGACTGCAGGGCTTCGGTCGGAGCGAGCACACCGCGTGCGTAAGCGTTTTCGGCTTCCAGGTAGTCACGCATCGCCGGTGACTCGACCTGGCGCATCCAATGATAGGGGTCGAGGCGCGTGTGGCCGTGGCGGCGCAGTGTCTTGTCGCGGCGTGGCGCGCTGGGCGGCGGCGCGGACAGGTCGAAGGCGGTCGGCGGCGTATCGAGTTTAGGCATGGGTCATGTTCAGTGCGGTCAGCGCGGCGCGTACCTCGTCGACGCGCACATCGGCCACGGTGTGACTGGCAGGCTGCACGACGCGATGAGGCACCGCCCAGGGATGCCAGCGCGCAGCGTCGGACTGTCCGAACAAGGCCACGATGCGTTTGCCAAGGGCCGCCGCCAGGTGCATGTGGCCGCCATCGGAGCACAACACGCCATCGACCAGCGACAGGCCGGCGATGAGTTCGCCCAAGGTATGCGTCGGGCATGCGATGAGGGGCAGATCCGCGCAGGCCGCCATCAGGCCACGCGCCTTGCCGTCGTCGCCCGGATGCAGCGGATTGTTCTCATCGCCCGGCGACCAGAACAACACGAAGCGCATGGTCGGAGATTGCGCGTGCAGCGTCCGCAGCAGCTCGGCGAAGCGGTCGGCCGGCCAGCGCTGCGAAGGCTTGCGCGCACTGATGTGCACCCCCAGTGTCAGCCCCGGCGCTTCGCCCCAGGCAGCGCGCAAGGCCGCCTGGCGGTCGGCACGCGGCACGATGCGAGCGGCCGGCAAGCTGGCGGTGGACACGTTGAGGGCACGCAGGATGTTGGCGGTGCGCTGGACTTCATGCAGCGCATCGACGGCCGGCGGCACATCGTCCTGGGTCAGGATGCGACGCGCCCCGACCAGACTCGCCATGCGCTGCGCGCTGGCCTGCTGACCACTGGCGGGCAGCACCACGAGGTCGAGCCCCTTGCGGCGCAGGCGCCACAGTTGGCCGACCCGTGCCAGCATGGCGCCGATGCGGCTCTCGCCGTGCGCCAGATGCTTGGATTTCTGATACGTGAAGACTTCGTCGATGTCCGGATTGCCGGCCAGCACTTCGGCGTTGTAGCGCGTGACCAGCATGCCGATCCAGGCATCGCGGTAATGCATGCGCAATGCGGCAAGGGTAGGAAGGGTGCACACGAGATCGCCGATGTTGTCGCGGCGGATCACCAGAATATTCATCGTCATGAGGCAAACGTCGGGGCGTCGCGGCGACCGGGCGCTAAATAAAGCGCCCAGTGTACATGGCAGGCCGCCCTGGCGTCAGCGGCCCGCTGGAGAATGCCTCAGGCGCGTATCGAGAATTCGCCGCGCGGCGTGTTGCGATGGCCCAGCAGCAGGCCGATGGCGATCATGCACAGCAGCCCGTGTTCGTGATGCAGCGTGGTGTTGAAGCTGCCATTGACGAAGGCGAAGATGAATGCCGCCAGACATGCCCCCCACACGCTCCAGGCCAGGGGCTCGGCGTCGCGTGCGGGCAAGGTGCGCACCAGCAGCCACAGCCAGAAAGCAGCCAGTGCCAGCAGCGCGATGATCCCGATCACGCCTCGCTCAACCAGCGTATTGATGAAAATGTTATGGGCATGCGAGGTGTAGTAATAGTAGTCGGCATCATAGGTCCGGCCGTCGGCCTCGACCCATTGCTGGACCAACTGTGGCGAGACACGCGAATAGTTGCCCGGGCCGATGCCGGTCAGCTTGTGATGGCTCCAGGCCTCCATGGCCACATGCGCCACTTCGAGGCGTGATGCTGCAATGTTGTTCTCGCTGGCACGCAGCAGCGTCTTCTCGATCAGATAGGGATTGATCCACAAGGTGCCGATGCCCGCCACCGCCAGCACGGCAGCAATGGGCAGAATGCGCATCGCGGTGCGGCGGGCGTAGATCAGCAGTCCGATTGGCACCGCCACGCCGAAGGCCAGCAGCGAGGCGCGACTTTCGCCCGTCAGGACCACATAACCCATTGCCGCGAAGCTCACGAGCAAAATGATGCCGGCGGCAGCGCGGCCACTTCGTAGCAAGGCCAACGCGGCAGTGAAGGTCGCTGCGGTGATGATCCCCAGATAAATGGCGCTGTGATTGGTATGGCCGACAGAATTCAGCTCGAACGCCCATTTGGCGCCCGTCTTCCACTTCCAGACCCCGTACGCGGTACCCCCCAGCGTCGCCACCAGCGCCACGCCCAGCAGCGCCCATAACTGGCGCCGCGTCATGCGGCTATGGCTCAGGGTCCAGCCGACCGCCAGATAGCTGAGAATGTCGTGGTATTCGTGCCAGTTGGGTGGCCCGAGGGGATCGGCGACGACGCTGATGGCCGCGGCGGCGGCGAACAAGGCATAGATGCCATCCCACCAGCGCAGCGACCACTGGCCGCGAAAGACCACGAAGCTGCGCAGGCACCACACAATTAGATACAAAGCTCCAAAAATATTCTTTGGTGCTTCCCACAGGGGAATGACGAACAGCAGAATGCCTAGCAAAGTGCATTCGGCCGCATGTAGGGGTCTGTTATAGGGTTTCATTCACGCAGATCGATCAGTGGTCGGGCGCAATGCTACGCCAAGTCGGGAGTCATCGGCCGCAATGCACGATGCGCGGTCGATTGCATGTGCTCCCGTTTGGCTCAAAACAACACAGAGGCTCCAGGTTTCATGAAGGTACTCATCGTCAAGCGCGACAAGCTCGGAGACATGCTGCTGACCACGCCGATGATCCGCATCCTGCGTCAGGCGTGGCCCGAGGCACAGGTGGATGTATTGGCCAATACGTACAACGCGTGGGTGTTGCACGGCAACCCCGACGTCAGCCGAATCCTGCGTTACCAGCGCGCCAAAGAGGGCGGCCGCATCCATGTCGGCGCCGTCTGGCAACAGCTCTGCCAGATTATTTCCCTACGCCGGCATCATTATGACTGGGTCATTGTCGCCAATGGCGAAGCTTCGCATCGTGCCGTCCGTCGCGCGAGTTGGCTTGGTGGCCGCCGCATGGTGTCGTACGTTGACGGACCGGAGCCGCGCGTGACCGATCCCCTACCGATTCCCGCTGGCGTCCACGAAGCCCAACGGCTTGCACAATTGCTTGCACCGTTGGGGGTTTCGATCCCCGAGGCCCTGCCGGCACCGCAATTCGCCCTGCCCGACGAGGCCGATGCCTACGCCCGCGCCTGGCTCGCCGAACAGGGCTTGTCCAGCGGCGGCTACATCACCCTGGGCCTGGGCGCACGCCGCGCCAAGAAGCAGCCCACCACCGAGCAGATCATCCGCTGGAGCCGCCATTTTCACGACGCCTGGGGTCTGTCGACGGTGTTCATGTGGACGCCCGGCAAAAGCGACAACCCGCTCTACCCCGGCGACGACGACACCGCACAGCCGGTACTCGACGCCGCGCTACCCTGGCTGGTGCCCTTCCGCGGCCCCCTGCAACCGGCCCTGGGCCTGATCTGGCATGGCCGCACCAGCCTGTTCCCGGACAGCGGCCTGATGCATTTCGCCGCCGCTTCACCGGGCGGCGTGCTGGGCTTCTTCGCCGAGGCCGATGTATCTCCGCCGCCGTCGCAATGGGCGCCGCTGGGGCCGCGCGCGCGCTACCTCGAGGCGCGCAAGGCGGTCGCCGAACTGAGCGACGAGGTCGTGCTCGACGCGGTCGGGCGTGCGCTCGGCGCCTGAGTTCGCCGTGACGGCGCGCGCCGTTAGCGGAGGGCGCCGTACAGGCAGGGGTTCAGGGCCGGATCGTTGTACATCTTGAACTGCCGATAGACCTTGTAATAGGCCCGCCCCGCCGCGCAATCGGCCAACAGGGCATCAAGGCAGGCGGCCAGGTCGCGGCGCTGCTCGTTGAGACGCGTCAGTTTGGCGCGACACGCCTCCAGATGGGCGGCATCGACATCGGTGCGTTCCGTTTGCAGACCCATATGGAAGACCTTCAGCGCCATGATCGAGAGGCGATCGATCATGCTGCCGGCCGTCTCACTGTTCAGACGCGCGTCCGCAGCCACCGTCGCAGCCCCCAGGCTGCCCAGAATGATCTCATCGATGCGCTCGACGGCGTCGTTGCGGCGCTGGTTGTAACCGTCGATGGCGCGCTTGTTGGCGGCGATCGCACTGTCGGGCACGTCGCGCCGGCGCGCCAGATCTTCTTCATCCCACAGCAGGTTGTTGTTGCGATGGTTCAGCTCGATGAAGGCCCATACGCCTTCGTCATAGCGTGCCGCGCCGGATGCGGCCCAGGCCCGATCGGCCACGCAGCGGTCGTGGAAGGCCAGGATGTCGGTCGAGGAAAGCGCCGCCGAAGAAGCTGCAATGTCTGTCATCGTTGTATGCATTTGCCATGGATTTTCGGAGCCGGGCCGGCGCATGGCCCATGCCATCGCTCACCGCAGCAGGCCGACCCTAGCACGTTCACAATGCGGGCGTGGCGACAGCGCTCGAAAAGCGTGCACGTCAGGCCGTCGCACCGGGACGCAGACGCGCCGCCAGAGCCCGGGCATTGAGCCGTAACAGCACCGGATCGAACAGTTCGGCTCGCCGCAGGCGCCCGACGGCGCGTGGCCGCTCGCTCACGCGCGCTTCGTCGAGCAGACGCACCACCAGTGGCATGCTTTCCAGCGCCCAGGCAGTGTGCTGGCGTTCGAGCACATCGCGCCGCCCGCGCTCGGCCAAGCGTGACCACAAGGTACGGTCGTGGCGCAGGCGCCGCAGGGCGTCGATGGCGGCCGGGATATCGACGTCCGCCCAGACCGCGGCATGACGCCCGCAGAACGCCGCCGAATACTGCCATCCGGCGCCCTGGGTCGGGATCAGACGGTAGGGCAACAGCATTGAATTCTGCTCGGTCATGAAGCCGACATTGCCGGAATAACCGGTGGCGATCACCGGCCGCCCCAGGAACATCGCCTCCATGGGCCCCAACCCGAGACCCTCTGCACGGTGCAGTGACAGATAAGCGTCGCAGGCCGCATACAGTGACATGACGTCGTCGTAGGGCATGGTCTGCACCACCAGGCGGATGCGCGGGTCGGCCTCGATGCGGGCCAGCAGCGGGCCCATGATCGGATCGCGCTGAGCGTGCGCCATCTGGCCGTTGCACTTGAGCACCAGGCACACGTCGGGATCGGACGGGAAGGCCCCCTGGAACGCCTCGACCAGCGCCATCGGGTTCTTGCGTTGCACGCCGCTGGACAGATCGAAGCTCGCACAGAAAGCGAAGGCCTCCGGGGGAATGCCATGCTCGGCACGCAGGGCGGCGGCATCACGCAAGACCAGATCACGCGGCAGCGGATGTTCCAATTGCACGCAGGGTACGCCGGGCACGGAGGTCTCCAGCACCTGTTTGACGAACGTGCTGGTCGCCAGCGTCAGGTCGAACAGGCCGACGGCCGGCCGCAAGGCGGGCGGCAGGCCGGGCAATTCCCAGTACAGCAGGCCGGCGTTGCGAAAGCGCGCATCGAGCAGACCGGACAGGCGGCGCAGCCATAACGCGGGCAGCGTCTGTATCGACACGCACACGATGTTGTGGCGATACGGCAGATCGGCCACCGCCCCCACCGTGGCGATACCGTGCTCGACGCCGGGGCGGCGCCCATCGGGCGACCCATCCACGTCGAGGCCGACCACGTCGTAGCCGGCCAGTGTCAAAGCCTGCCCGAGCATACGGGCGGTATGGCCGATCCCGGTGGCGGTGGACAGATTGCCGATCAGATTGATGCCGACGCTCATCGGCCTTCTCCCTCGGGCCGTCGCAGTGCCGCCACCAAGGTGGGATCGAAGGTCACGTGCTGGCCGTCGTAGTAAAGACGCGAAATCAGGTATTCGAGGGCGCCGCGCGCCCAACGCCGCACACGCTGGCGCAAGGCCTGGTCGGCGCGCGCCGGCTCGCTGGCAAACAACAGGTTCAGCCTGGCCGTGCACGCCAGTTGGCGGAGCTTGCCGGAGCCGAGCAGCGTGCGATGTGTGATGTCGCCATTCTGGTAGAGGCCGCTGAAAGGGCTGTCGCCATTGGGGACACGCAGCAGGAAGATACCGCCCGGCGCCAGCCGTTCGCGCACCGCCCCGACCACCGCCGGCAATTGCTCCACCGGCACGTGCTCGCACACGTCGAAAGCGGCGATCAGGTCGTAGGCAGCGCCATCCACCGTGCGAATATCGTCGAACACGCGCACACCCTGTGCGCGGGCGCGCTCGCGCAGCACCGGATTGAGTTCCACGCCATCGCATACATGGCCTTGGGCACGCACCCAGGCCAGGAAGGCGCCATTGCCATAACCGATCTCCAGCACACGCAGGGGGCGCCGCCCCGCCAGAGGCAGACGTGACAGTTCGGCGGCGAACTGTGCCGCCTGGCGGGCGTCGCATTGGCCAAAGCCTTCATCCGGCCAGTCCTTCCAGTGCGCGTAGTCGGCATCGTATGCGGCAGTATCCATGGCTACTCCTCGACGGCTCATTGGGGGAATGGGTCAAGCCTGCTTGGCGCGCCGCCAGCGCGGCGCCAGACGCTGGAAGATCATGGTTTCGATGCCCTCGGGGCGCCCCGACAAGTGCCACGACAGGGCGATCCATCCACCATAGACCACGGCGCCAGCCACCACGCGGGCCATCAGTTCCAGCAGCGCCGGCAGACCGGCCACCGGCAACAGCCACACGGTGACCGCCATCAGGATGCACCCGGCCACGGGCCGCGCCAGGCGTCCGCCCAACTGAGCCACCGTCAGCCCGTGGCGATGCCCCAACGCCATCCAGCACAGAACGATGGCGACCGAGGCGCCCAGCTTGGCCGCCGCCAGACCGGGCACGCCATGGGCGCGCGCCAGGGGGACGGCCAGGGCGGCGAACAGCAACAGTTCGATCCACGACATTTTGGCCAGCACGCGCGAATGGCCCAGGGCCATGAACAATGTGTAATACGGCCCGACGACGAAGCGCACCGCACCCATCAACGCGAACACCCGCAGATAGGGCACCGCGCTCATCCAGTCCGGCCCCAGCAGCACCGCCACGGCGGGTTCGGCGACCAGGGCCAGCCCGATGCCCGCCGGCAAGGTCACCGTGTTGACGGCCGACACCGTCTTCATGAGGGCGGCGCGCATGCGTGCCGCATCTCCCTGCATGGCGGCCAGCACCGGCAGCAGCGCCCGGTTGATGGGCGCCCCCAGTTCGACCGACACCATCGTGCCAACCTCCGCCGAGACGCGATACACCCCAAGTTCGCCTGGACTGCCGATGCGCCCGGCGACGAATTCGTCCACCTTGCTGGCGAAGTAATTGCCGATGCCCGACACCAGCAGCCATTGCGAGAATGACCACAGTTCGCGCACGTGGGAGGTATCCCAGCGCGGCCGATGCGGATGCAGCGTATAGGTGAGCACGCAGCCGGACAGGTGCCCGCTCATCACGCCGATCACCAGTGCCCAGTAGCTGCGCAGCCACCACGCGCACAGGATCGTGACGAAGAACGAGATCACCTTGGCGATGATGCCCAGGCGCACTTCCAGTGCAAAGTTCAGATCCTTGCGCGCCAGCAGCGGCCCGACGCTGCCCAGGCTGGCGATCACGAAGCCACCGGCCAGCACCCACATCACCGGCGCCACGCGCGGCTCGCGGAAGTACCACGCCGCCAACGGCGCAACGGCAGCCACCACCGCCGCCACGATGACCCCCTCGATGATTTTCATGGTCCACGCCGAATCGGCGTAGGCGCGCGTGGCATTGGGCTGGCGCAGCAGCGCATTGTCAGCGCCGGAGGCCAGGAACACTTCGACCAGGCCCGTCACCAGCATCGCCATGGCCATGACGCCGTAATCGTCCGGCACCAGCAGGCGCGCCAGCACGATGGTGCTGACCAGCCCGATCACCTTGGTCAGCCAGCGCAGCGCCAGCGACCACAGCGTGCCGCGCATGAGGGCCGAAGACAGTTCAGCGGCCATGCGCGTCTCCCCCGTACATCGTGCAAGCCGGCGCGTTCATGCGCGCCCCGCATCCGGCAGGGGCGGTGTCACCCCATTGACCGCGCGCATGACAGCCGCATCGACCACGGCGGCAAAGCGTTCGCGGCTGAAGCACTTGAGCGCGTGGGCATGCCCGGCGCGCGCCAGGCGGCTGCGCAATCCGGTATCGTCGAGCAGTTGCACGCAGGTCCGTGCGAAGTCCTGCGCGGTAGCGGCCACGCGCACATGTTCATCGGCCACCAACTGGCCGCGAAAACCGTCGAAGCTGAAAGGCGTGAGCACGCAGGTCCTGCCGTGCGCCAGCGCCTCGGGCACTTTGATATTGCTGCCCCCGCCCAGGCGTATCGGTGAAATCGCGAAGGCCGCCTGCGCATAGGCTGCGGCCAGGTCGTCGACGAAGCCCGGCGCCTCGACGCCGGGCAGAGCATTCCAGCGCTCGCGCACGTCCGGCGCCGCCGCGCCGACGATGAGCAGTCGCGCCTGCGGCATGGCCTGGCGCACCAGCGGCCACACGGCGCCGCAAAACCAGTCCATGGCGTCGGCGTTGGGGCGATACCACAGCGCGCCGACGAAAACCAGCGTGTTCGATTCGCCCTCGAAGCGGGGCTCGGCCACCGTGGTCATCGGGATGTTGGAGAGCACCTCGTCGCCCGCCGTGCCAAAGCGGGCACGATCGCGCGGCGAAGCGAACAGCACGTGCGGAAAATCACGCAGGCGCAGCCGTGACAACACATGCCCGGCGCATTGCCGCGCCAGATCGAGCAAGGCGCGCCGCTGCCAGGCACCCGACCACAGCAGGGGCGCGAAATCGTCCAGGTCCACCAGCGTCGGCACCCCGGCCGGCAGCGGCAGCTTGGCGATGGGATACAGATAGCGGCTGGCGATCAGATCGTAATCCGCCAAGGCACACCCCAGGGCTTCGGACACGGCGTTCGCCGACCCCGCCACCGGCAGGAAGCGATTCAATCCACCCGCGCGCGGACACCATTCCAGGGCGGCCGCGATCCCCGCCTGCGGCCCTTGCACGACGCGCGTGGCCGGCCCTTCGCGCACCAGCAGCACGTCAACATCGCCATGTCGCGACAGGGCGCGATGGAACAGCGCGCTGCGCTGCTGCGCACCGTACTGCGTGTCGAACGGCGAATTGGGGGTCACCAGCAGGATGCGCATGGTCAGAGCGTCGCCGCCTGCCAGGCCGGCGCATCACCGGCGCGGCGCTGAGGATGGCGGCGTGTGCGCGCCAGATTGCGCAGCAGGCGCAGACCGAAGCGGCCGCGCGTCTCGTCCCAAGGGGTGAAGCGCGGCAACTGGAAGACGTCGTCCCCGAGGTGCGCAGCCCCCCAGGCGGTGGACACCGCATAGTCGAAACCCTGCGCGCGCACCATGTCGGTGTGCGCGCCGGTGTAATCCTTGTCGGGCACACCATTGGGATAGGCAAAACCGGCGATCGGTGCGCCAATGATCTGCGACAGCGCGGTGCGGCCCCGTGCGATCTCGGTGGCAGCCTCGTCCGGCGACAACCGCGCCAGAATGGGATGCGAACCGGTATGGCCGCCGATCTCCATGCCGTCACGGTACAGCGCGCGCACTGCCTCGCTGCGCATCATCAAGTCGAGCGGCGGACGCACGCCCGCCCGCGCAGCCACCTCGCGCACCGCCGCTTCGCGCTCGTCGCGGGCCATGTATTTGATCTGCGCGATCAGGCGGTCCACCGCCAGGCGGCGCGCATCGATGGTACCCACCGCATGCACGCCAAATGCGCCGGCATCCAGCGTCGGCCCTACCGCCCCCCGCACGGCTTCGATGATGAAGTCGTTCCACATGCAGCCGCCGTCCAGGTAATCGGAGGCGATGAAGAACGTCGCCGGCACGGCGTGCCGGCGCAGGATCGGCAGCGCCACGTCGTGATTGTCGGCGTAGCCGTCGTCAAAGGTGATGGCCAGCGCCCGCGCCGGCAGCGTGCCGGCCTGCATGTGCGCGACCGCCTCGCGCAGGGGCAGCACGTGGAACCAGCGCCGCACCCAATGCAGCACAGCATCGAAGCGCGCGGCATGCATTTCGCCCGGAAACAAGGGGTCCGGTGCCACCAGCACCCGATGAAAAATCAGAATGGACAGGCGCGCCTGACGGCCGGCGGGCGACAGCGCATGCAGCAGCGGGCGCAGCATCAACCCGCCTCCACGGTACGTCGCGCCAGACCGCCGGGCTCAAGCGCCAAGGCCTGGCCCCGCTCGTCCTCGTGCTCCCAGGCGCGCGAAGCCACCCAACGGCGCGCCACCACGCCCAGCACCAGGATGTTATAGGGCAGATCGAAATAGGCCAGGCTCAGGAAGGCGCCGCCCACCGCATAACCGACCAGGGCCACCTGCCCCATGGCGCCGAGGTCCGCCGCCCAGGCCGTCGCCGGATTGGCGCGGGCGTGCTTGCGCAGCCAGCCGAAGTTGAACCACACGCACAGCCACATGGCGAGCATCAGGAACAGACCGATGAAGCCGTGTTCACCGAGCACCTGAAAATAGATGCTGTGGGCGGCATGGATCGATCCCGGGTCGGGTGCGTAGCGCATGAACACATCCGGCTCATAGATGGCAAAGCCACCGCCCACCGGGAAGCGATCCACCGCCAGATTCCACGCCATGGTCCACGCATTGATGCGTCCCATGGCGGAGCTGTCGTCCTGATAGCTCTCGATGGTTTCCATGCGCGAGAACCACTCGGCCGGCATCACCGATAACAGGGCCACGCCGAGTACCGCCAGGGCCATGCCGACCGGCAGCTTCTTGTCGCTGCGCAGCCAGAACCAGAAGCCCATGGCGACGATCGCCAGCAGCGCCCCGCGACTGTGCGAACCGATGGCCGCAAAAGCCGACAGCGCCATGGTCGCCAGCAGCGCGTGCCGGACCCAGGCGCGCGTCGTCTGCTTGCGCACGAACTGCATCAGCGGAATGGCCACGATCAGCGCCAGCGCCAGCTCGTTGTTGCCCTCGATGAACGAGTCGGGCGGCCCCCACACACGGTAGTTGCCTCCATTGATGAGCGTGAACAATCCGCCCTTGGCGCCGAACCAGCCCAGCGAGAACACCAGCGCCCAGGCCAGAGCCATGATCTGCCGGCGGTCATGCATCACATAGATGGCGACCACGATCATGAAGTTGATCTTCATGACGCGGTCCCACATGTCATAGCTGTAGCGCGGATAGAGGGTGAACAGGAACATCGCCGTCATCCACAGCGTGAACAGCACCAGGAACGCCACCTCGGGCCGCCACGTCATGCCTTTGCGGTCACGCGTGGCGAGGATGCCGATCAGCGTACACACCGCGACCATGGCGGCCACCGGATAGTTGGTGACGTGCCACATCGTGCGATGCGGATTCATGATGCTGATGATGGTCCACCCGACAATGCCCACCCAGGGATGGCGCAAGGCCATGCCGCAGGCGGCCAGCAGCACGCACATGAAAGCGATGTCACGCATGCGCCATGTCTCCACCGCCGATGACGCGCCGGAACAAGGCCAGTTGCGCATCGGTGGTCTGTTGCCACGAAAAGCCTTCGGCGTAGGCGCGTACCGCTTCGCGCGGCATCTGCGCCGCCAGCAGATCGGCAATGGCGTCGGCCACCGGCACCGCCGCACGCGTATCGACCAGGCGCCCGGCCACGCTGCTGGCGACGATCTCCGGTGTGCCGCCCACACGGGTGGCGACCACCGGCGTACCGCAGGCCATGCTTTCGAGCAGCACGTTCGGCCAGCCCTCGCGGCTGGAAGCCAGCACCAGCACATCGGCGGCGCTGTACCAGGTGGCCAGTTGTTCGTTGAGCACTGCGCCAGCCAGGTGCACCCGTTCGCCGACACCCAGGCGTTGCGCCCTCTCCTGCAGGCTGGTGCGCTCCGGCCCCTCGCCGACGATGACCAGATGGGCGCGCCGGTCGGCCAGCGCGGCCAGCGCCTCGATGGCCACGTGATGGCCCTTGAGTTCGATCAGATGCCCCACCGACAGCAGCAGCGGGGCCTCGCCGACGCCGAGCACCGCCCGCAGGGCTTCACGCGGCTGCGGCGAGAAGCGCGACAGGTCGACACCGTTGCGCATCACGTGCAGCTTGCTGTCGTCGGCGCCCAGTTCGCGCAGATGTTGAGCCAGCGAAGCGCTCACGCCGATGGAGGCAGCCGCGCGCCGGGTGGTGCGGCGGATCAGGTGACGCGGCACGGCGTGGCGCGGAATGAGGGTGAGGTCCGAGCCGCGCGCCGTGACCACGAACGGCTTGTTGAACCAGCGCGCCAGAATGCTGGCGGCAACGCCGTCGGGATAGAAGTAGTGCGCGTCGATGAGATCGAAATCCCACCCTTCGGCGAGCAGGCGCGCCACCGAGGCGCGCGCCCCCCAGGCCAGCAACCAGGGCGCCAGATGCATGCCGACCTTGGGCGGCAAGGGATAGCGCGGATGATGGACGTCCACGCCGTTACGCGATTCGAAATCGGGCGTGGCGGCAATGCGGCCCCACTGACCGAACACCGGCCAGGTACTCGGAAACCAGGGCACCGGCGCCACCACGCGCGTGTCGACCTGCCCGCTCTGCAGCAGATGACGCAGACGCGTCTCAACGAAGATGCCGTGATGCGGACGCACGCTGGACGGGTACAGCGTCGAGAACAGCAAGGTGCGCATCGGACGCGACGGGCTCATGCCACAGCCCCCGGCGCCAGGCGCGTATAGATCGGCTCGTAGCGCGCCACGCTGTTGGCCCAGGTGCGTTCGCGCTCGACATAGGCACGGCCATTGGCACGCAGGCGGGGCCAGACCTCGCGCGTGCCGAGCAGGCGCAGTACGGCAGTGGCCAGCGCGCTGGCGTCGCCAGCCGGAAACAGCACGCCGGTTTCGCCATCGCGGATCAATTCGCGATGGCCGCCAACGTCGGAGGCCACGAAGAGCCGTTCCTGCGCCATCGCTTCGAGCGGCTTGAGCGGCGTTACCAGCTCGGTCAGGCGCATCGGGTGGCGCGGATAGACCAGCACGTCCACCAGATCGTAGTAGCGCTGGACCTGCGCGTGCGGCACGCGTCCCGTGAATATGACCTTGTCCTGAACACCGAGACGCCGCGCCTGTTCGCGCAGCGCGTCTTCCTGCGCACCACCGCCCACCAGCAGTACCCGCAGGGTCGGCTCGACGGCCAACATCTGGGGCAGCGCATCGAGCAGCAGATCAAGCCCTTCGTAGGCATAGAACGAGCCGATGAAGCCCAGCACCGTGCAATCGTTCAATCCCAGTTGCGCGCGCAGGCCCTGATCGGCCGGCGCACCGGCCACAAAGTCCTGCACGTTCACCGCGTTCGGGATGACCGTCACCTTGTCGGCCGGAATGCCGCGCGCCAGCATGTCGGTGCGCAGCCCTTCGCAGATCGTCGTCACCTGATCGGCGCGTTGCAATGCCCAGGTTTCCAGCGCGCGCGTGGTGCGATAGCGCAGGCTGCCCTCGCGGGTCGTGCCCAGGTCGACGGCGGCGTCCTCCCAGAAGGCACGCACCTCGTACACCACCGGGATCCCGCGCCGCTTGCCCACACGCAGCGCGGGCATGGCGTTGAGCACCGGCGAATGCGCGTGCAGCACGTCGGGGCGGATCTCCTGGACGACACGGTCCAGGCGCGCTTCGAGCGCCCGCATGAGCGCCCACTCGCGCGCCACCGGGAGCCGATCCCACATCGCCGCCGGCGGTGATGTGCGGAAAAACTCCAGACCGTCGACTTCTTCGCGCGCCGCCTGGCAGACGCCCTGCTTGGGCGAGGTGACGTGGAAGGTCTCCCAACCGCGCAAGCGCTGCTCGCGCACGATGGCGGCCGAACGGAACGTATAACCGCTATGCAGTGGCAGCGAATGGTCCATGACATGCAATACGCGCATCAGCCCCTCCCGGACCAGGCGCTTTCGGCGCGGATGCGGCGTCGCGCCAGCCAATCGAACAGGGTGTCGGCGCCGCGCCAGGTCAGACGCGCGGCGGCCGGCACGGCGCCGGCCAGATCTTCGATGCGCGAGGGCATGGCGGCGAAACCGCCGGCCAGGAACACCTCGCGCAGCGCGATGAACTGATAGCGCCGCAGGCTGTAGCGCACGCGCCGGCGCCAATAGGTGTGGATGTCGACGCGGCTGAGCGGGTTCATTGAATCGAACCCGAAACCGGCCTGCTCGGCCGGATAGATGCGCGTGTCGTCCCACCGCCCGGGCACCGGCAGCAGATCGAACTTGGCGAAGGCTCCCACCAGAGAATCGTCCCCCACCAGGCCAATGGGCAGGCGGATGCCGGCGCGGCGGATGCGCTGCACGAACTCGCCGCGCAGGGCGTACAGGTTGCCGGCCAGATCTCGCTGGCGGGCCATCGCTTCGCGGGCGGCCTTGACCGAACGCCCGGTCACCGGCAGGGCGGCGGCGGCCTGCGCATGCGGGTCGTGGGCGAGTGCATCGACCAGATGGCGGATAGCGCCCGGCATGGCATAGCAGTCGCCGTCACAGAACACGTAGTGATCGGCCTGACCGGCCAGGCGATGCACGAACTCATTCCAGGCATTGGCCTTGTCGCCGCGCGCGATCTCGGCCACGCGCACCGTGATGTCGGCGTCGGGGCCAGCCAGCCAGGCACGCGCCACGGCGGCGGTGTGATCGCGGCAGCCGTTGGCGAGAACGATCACGTCCAGCGGAATGCCCTCGGCGGCGGCACGCAGGCTATCCAGGCAGCGCTGGATGCGTCGCGCCTCGTTGTGCGCGAAAACGGCGACACTGATACGCATGATCCCCTCCCCTATGCGATGGCCGCGCCACCCTGGCGGCGCAGGAATGATTCGAACATCAAGAGGCTCCACAGGGGTGCGCTGTGATCGCGCCGCCCGGATTGATGCGCATCGAGCCAGTCGACGAGCGTGGCACGCTCGAACAGCCCCGTGTCGGCCAGCGTGGAGCCCAGCAGCGCCTCGCGCACACGTTCGCGCAAGGGGCCGCGGAACCAGCGCGCCAGCGGTACCGCAAAGCCCATCTTGGGGCGGTACAGCACATCGTGCGGCAGCATCGGTTCGAGCGCCCGCTTGAAGACGTACTTGCCCTGGGTGCCACGGATCTTCAGCGCGCTCGGCACGGTGGCCAGCCACTCGACCAGTTCATGGTCCATCAGCGGTTCGCGCACCTCCAGCGAATGCGCCATCGATGCACGGTCCACCTTGGTGTTGATGTCCCCGACCAGGTAGGTTTTGAGATCGAGGTACTGGATCAGCGCCAGCGGATCGTCGGTACCGGCGCGCGCAGCATGCGCCTCAAACACTTCAATGGCGTTATAGCCGCCCAGGCGGCGGCGGAATTCCTCGCTGTAGAGCGCGGCGCGCGCGTCGTCGCGCAGCACCGACACGGTATGGAAATAGGCTTCCACCGAGGTCCGCGTGAGCGCCTGGAAGCTCGTCTTGGCCCGGAAGACGCGGGGCGCCCAGTCGGCCTTGGGATAGACGCGGCCCAGCGCGCCGAAGACGGGACGACGCAAGCCCAGCGGCAAGGCGCTGCGCATGCGCTCTTCCATCAGGTGCAGACGATGGCGCCGATAACCGCCCAGGCTCTCGTCGGCGCCGTCGCCCGACAGCGCCACGGTGACGTGTCGGCGCGCCAGTTGGCAGACGCGGTAGGTGGGGATGGCCGAACTGTCGGCATAGGGTTCGTCATACAGCTCGGCAAGGGTGTCGAGCAGATCGAAATCATCGCTCGCCACCTCTTCGACGTGGTGCGCCGTGCGGTAGCGTTCAGCCACCATGGCAGCGAAACGCGCCTCGTTGAACGCCGGATCATCGAACGACATCGAGCAGGTCACGACAGGCGTGTCGGACAGACCCGCCATGGTCGCCACCACGGCGCTCGAATCGACGCCGCCCGACAGAAAGGCGCCCAACGGCACGTCGGCGATCATGCGCAGACGCACCGAATCGCGCAGGCGGCTGATGAGTTCGCTGGCGGCTTCCTGCTCGGTGATGCGTTCGTCCGGCGCAAAGCGCACGTCCCAGTAAGCGCGCGGCGCGGGTACCGCCGCCCCGGCACGCACGGTCAGCGTGTGCCCCGGCGGCAGCTTGCGCGCCGAGGTGAAAATGGTGCGCGGTTCAGGCACGTAGCCCAGCGCGAAATACTCTTCCACGCACTGCGGGTCGATGTTGCGCGTCAGACTTGGATGCTGCATCAGCGACTTGAGCTCGGAGCCGAACAGCAGCATGCCGTCGTCCAGCAAAGCGTAGAACAGCGGTTTGACGCCGAGGCGGTCGCGCGCCATGAAGAAGGTGCGGCGGTTGCGGTCCCACAGGGCGAAGGCGAACATGCCGCGGAAGCGGTTCACGCATGCTTCACCCCAGGCTTCCCAGGCGTGCACGATGACTTCGGTGTCGCTGTGGGTGCGAAAGACGTGGCCGAGCGCTTCCAGTTCGGGCACCAGGGACTGGAAGTTGTAGATTTCGCCATTGAAGACGACCACGACGGATTCGTCTTCGTTGAACAGGGGTTGGAAGCCCCCTTCGACGTCGATGATGGACAGGCGCCGATGCGCCAGCCCGACGCCGGGTTCAAAGTGGAAGCCGGCCGAGTTGGGGCCTCGGTGGGCCAGCACGTTGCTCATCTTCTCGACGGTACCGCGCGGGACATCGCGAGCCGCGCGCGTGTCGAACATCCCAGCTATGCCACACATGCCATGGCCTTCTCGGTTGATCGGGTTAGCTGCAGTGAGCCCTGCGGACGGGCTTCTCGTTGTGACCTCTTGGCCTGCCGTGAGGATGGGGCAGAGCGAGGGGTGTTGGCGAGTTACTTATTCACGGTGCGGGGCCGCTTTTTGCGGGTTTGCCCATTTTGCCAGGGGGCGGGGTGGGGGCTGGGTGGGGTGCCCGGCTGTGCAGGAGGGGTGGGTTGGGCAGTCTTACTGCCTGGATCGTTGTTGTTCTTGATGTGGCGTTCTTGCTGATGTTCGTTGGCCGGGACTCGCCCCGGCGGGCGGGTTACTTTCTTGTATCGACAAGAAAACTAACTCTTGCTGCCTTGGACCGTTGTTGTTCGTGGGTGTTTGCTTTTGCTGGCGTGCGTTGGCCGGGTCTCGCCCCGGCGGGCGAGTTACTTTCTTGTACGGACAAGAAAGGTAACCAAAGAAACCGCCCCCACATCCCCGCCGCCTTCGGCGGTCCCCTGCGCTGCTCGCTTGAGAAGGCGTCTGCGCAACTCGCCCTTTTTGTT
>JASGFB010000058.1:0-27381 GCA_047605765.1 Rhodocyclaceae bacterium | reverse complement strand
CCGTTGGGCACGCGCGTGCCCGGCCTCGACAGCACCGCCCTGCCTGGCGGGCGCTACGCCGTGATGCGGGTGGCCGGCAGCATGCACGCGCCGGCCTTCGACAGCCTGGGCGAGGCGGTCGAACGGCAATGCGGCGTACGCCTGACCGATGGCCCCGTGCTGCGCAGCTTCCAGAACGCCACCTACCTGCCGTCCGCCCTCGAACGCTGTTTCGATCTTTATTTGCCGGTCGCGTAAGACCGGTCTCAGAAAACAGCAATTTCGATCAAGACAGCCTGCGGCGCCCCTCCTACATTGGGCACAGGCGCGGCCGGCCCGTCGGCACGCACCCCTACAAAAACATCAGGAGACAACAATGAAACACCGTGTATTGCTCACGGCGATGGCGGCTGCGCTGCTGCCGGCCTTGGTCGCGTGCGGAGGCGACGACGACGACAACAATGGCAGCGGGACGTCCTCGTCCTCGGCATCCTCGAGCGCAGCCAGCTCGGCAAGCAGCTCGACCAGCGTGACGCTCAAGGGCGTCGCCGCCGCCAATGGCGCGGCCCTGGCCGGCGCCACCATCAAAGTCTGCGACAGCACTGGTGCGTCGCTCACCACCACCGCCGGCACCGATGGCAGCTACTCGCTGGACGTCACCAGCCTGAAGGCGCCCCTGCTGGTCGCCGCCAGCACCACCAGCGTCCAGTACGCCGGCCTGCTCGGCGCGGTGTCGTCGGGCAGCAATACCGCCAACGTCTCACCGCTGACCGACGCCGTCGCCTCCGACGTGGCCACCGGCGTCAGCCTGGCCGGCACGGTGCAGTTGATCAGCACCTGCAACACCAGCGCCGTGACGGCCGCCAACATCACCACCAAGACCGCCACGCTGCGCAGCCTGATCAGCGCCGCCATCACCGATGCCGGCCTGGACGCCGCCACCTATGATCCGGTCACCACGGCCATGACGGCCAGCGCCACCACCGGCACCAACAAGATCCTGGCGCAGGTGCGGCACAACCGCGAAGGCTTCAGCAACAGCACCAACAAGGAATACGGCTCGACCTCGCTGTATGACCGCAACATGAAGGAAATCCGCAGCAGCAACACGCTCGATCCGGCACTCAAGGCCTGGTCGGCGTATGCCACGCGGATTTTCGTTGCCGGCGACTCGACGGCCAGCAACTACAACAAGGAAGTGCTGCCGCGCATGGGCTGGGGGCAGGTGTTCGACCGTCAGCTCAAGTCGGGCGCGGACGTGAAAGTCGTCAACGTGGCGCAGTCGGGCCGCAGCTCGCGCAGCTTCATCACCGAAGGCTGGTTCGACATCATCTCCAGCGAGATGAAGCAGGGCGATTTCCTGCTGGTCCAGTTCGGCCACAACGATGAAAAGTGCAACAGCGGCGACATCGATCTGACCTATCGCTGCACGTACCCGAACACCAGCGCCGGCGCGCTGCCGGGCAGCGCGGCCGATCTGTCATTCCAGAAGGTGCTGGAGAAGTACGTCGCCCTGGCCAAGGCCAAGGGCGCCACGGTGGTGCTGATCACGCCGATGACGCGCATCAACCAGGACAAGACGGTCACCACCTACGTCGAGGGTGCTTTCCCGATCACCAAGAGCACACACATCACCAGCAGTGGCGCCTACCCGGGCAACTATTCGCAGACGGTGATCGACACGGCCACCGCCAACGACGTCGCCGTGGTTGACCTCGATACCAAGAGCATCGCCTTCATGAACAGCATCGGTGTCGGCACCGGCGGCGCCGACGCTACCGGCGGCTGGCGCGACTACCACCTGGCGGTGAAGGATTTCGTGACCTACCCGTACTACGCCAGTTCGGGCACCACCGGCCACTACCTCAACGCCGACCGCACGCACTTCCAGGAGAAGGGCGCGGAGAAGGTTTCGCAGATGATTGTGGAAGGCATCAAGGAGAACAGCAGCAAGCTGGCTTCCCTGATCAACCTGCTGCAATAGACGCAACAGACTTCTGCCCAGGAGCGGCGCCGTGCGAGGCGCTGCTTGCAGGCCCCGCTCCGCGCGGGGCCTTTTTTTGTTCACCGCGAACGCTGCGCCGGGCTCAATCCACCTTGACGCGGAACAGCACCTCACCGCTGGCGCCGGCTTCGAGGCCGCCGCCGAACACCCAATGCAGCGCACCCGTGCCGCCCACCGGTTGGGCCGGGCCGGTCGTGCAGTCCACAGGCGGTGCCGGGCGCGGGTTGGCCGGCGTGTTCTTGCTGCATGCGCCCAGCGCTGTGGGCGTGGTGCCGGCCGTACTCGATACAAAGGTGGTATAGGCCGGCGTGGTGTCGCTGATTGCCAGGTCGGTGATCACGCCGGGGGCGTTGTTGGTGTAGACGATGCGGTATTCCAGTTCGTCGCCCGGCTTGGCCTGATTGTTGACGCCAAAGGGGCCACTGACCGTCACATTACGCACATCCTTCTTGAGCGACAGCGCCGCCGCGCCGACCATGATCTGGTCGGTCAGCGTGTAACCCACTGCCGGCAGCGCGGGATTGTTGGCGAAATCGAAGCGGGCGTTGATGCTCACGGCATGGCTCTCGCCCAATGTCGCGGTGGCCGGTATGAACTGGCGCACCGCGATGCACACCTTGTCGCCCGCCATGACGCTGCTGCCCACGCCCAGGGGTGGGAACAACTGAGCAGCCCCGGCTTGCGGCGTACCGGTGCACAGCGGATCGGCGAACACCGTAACGGCCCAGTCCGGCCGGCTGTTGGTCACCGAGAACGTGACCTTGCCAGCCGTGGCGGCGATAAAGGTGTGGGCATAGTTCACCGTGCTGCCGGGCAAGCCTTCTTGCTGACCATTGGCGGCAAAGGCGCTATCCATCACGTCGCCGAAATCCAGCCCGGCGATGGCGCTACCGAGCCACTGGAGCGCGACGCGATCGGGCGAGCCGCTGCGCGTGGCCGGGCGCACGTAAGTGTAGCCGGCTGGCAGGACCGCCCCGGCCAGCGAAGCGCCAGTCGAAACGTGGCTGGCCAGATTGGTCTGCTCCACACACACCGTGGTGTTGATCGGCACCGCGGCGCCGTTGAGCGCATAGTGCCCCGTGCCATCGCTGATACCGCTGGTATACACCGTGGCGGCACAATTGGTCAGGCGCATCTGCACACCCGCAATGGGGGCCTCGCCACCGTCGCGGATACCGTTGTTGGCCGTCCCGCCCACGCCATTGTCGAGGAAGATACCGCCGGAAATACCAACCGGGTGTACTGCCAGACAGGCATCCACAATGTCGTTGCGCGGCCCCACCACGGTGACGTTGCTCGCCTTGTTGGTGAGTGCCGCCGGCTGGCTGGGCGAACACTCGCCAATCACGGGCGGGGAGGACGACGTCACGCGCACGGTCAGGGTGCAACTCGGGGTAGCCGCCGTCATGGCGCCGCCGGACAAGGTAACCGCCCCTGCGCCCGGGGTGGCGGTGACGGTACCGCCGCAGGTGTTGGACACCACCGGGGCACCCGACGCCAGCACGAGGCCGGCGGGCAGCGTATCCGTAAAGCCCAGACCGTTCTGGAGCGCACCGGGGCTGCTGTTGGTCAGCGAAAAAACCAGATCGCTGGTCTGCCCGGCAAGAATGCTCGACGACGAGAACGCCTTGCCGACCCCTGCCAGGGCGACGGTAGTCACCTCCTGCAGGGTGTGCTGGGTCGACATGGCCGGGCTGGCGTTGGCGTAGTCGAAAGTGGCCTCGACGGTGGCGGTGTAGACATCGCCGTCGGCGGCGTTGGCTGGCACGAACTGGCTCACCACGATGCATGTCTGGCCTTGTCTCACTGCCTTGCCGGCGCCGGCGGCTGGATACAGCTGCGCCTCGCCCGCATCCAGCATGCCGTCACAGTTGACGTCGTCATAGACCTTGGTGGTGTTGGCCCATGCCGCACTGCCACTGCTGGCCGCGCCGGTCACCGCATACGTGACGGTGCCGGTCGTGCCGGCGCCGAACCGATGCGCATACAACACTGTGCTGTTGGCACCTGCCCGCAGGTTGCTGTCGGGGAAGAAGACATTGGGCGGCACAAAGCCCCACTTCAGGTTGGGAAGGAGTTGCCCTTGCCACTGTAGTTGGAGGCGAGCCCCCACACCATTGGCGATAGGCGCACGCGTATAGGTATAGCCTGCCGGCAACACGCCACTCGGGTAAGGTGCCACCCCCGTTGAAATCATGCCCGGCGAATCGAGCTCGATGCACAAAGGGGAGTTGGGGGACAAGTAAATCCCACGCATGACTACGTTACCGTAGCTGACAGAAGACGTGGTAGCCAGCACGGTCGGCGGGACCGCGCAATCGGTCATCCTGAGGGCCGCGCTCCCGAAGGGTAAAGAGAGCTCCCAGCCTTCCATGGCCCCATTGTTGGCGACGGGTGGTCCGGTCAGAGAGGGGCCAGGGATGCCCTGGCCGTCATCACGAAAGAGCTCGGCAGGAACGAGAACTTCGGACGGCTCATTGGTCAACGTGCAGTTGACGCTTGCCCCAGGCGGCAGGGGCGGCAGCACGTAGCCCGACGCGTTGTTGTAGTGGGCGCCATTAGGCAGCCCCGTCATCGCCACGCCGAAGACATTCCCCGTGCAGGTAAGTTTGGCCTTGTACCAGTCGAGCGTACTGGCGCTACCAGGGGCCATGCGCTCAAACAGGGTATGAGCCGTACTGTGTGCAACCGTGGTGGGGCCCGTCGTGCCGCTGCCGGCGGTGACCGCCGCGCCGGCGCCGACCGTGGTGCTCTGCGTGGCAGCATTGAGTACGGTGCCTGCCGCATTGCGGATCTCGACCGTGAATTGATCGCCCGCCCTCACCCGCCCGCGAGGGTGCAGCGCCTTATTGAAGGTCACGGTCACAGGGGACGTAATGTCCTCGATGACAATTTGACCTGTCCATTGCGATGCAAGCGTGTCGTGTACGGTGAGAATAGGGTTGCTGCCGCCGCTGTACACGCACGATTCGCCACCAAAGCCCCCCTCGGATTTCTTTTTTGTGGCGCGATCCCCATGTGCGCCACCCGTACCCCCCATAAAGCCGCCGCCGCCACCGCCACCACCGGTGCCATTGAGCGCTCCGGCACTGCCACCGGCGCCTCCGCCGCTGACCAAGCTGCCACATTGGGGGCTTGTCGTGGTCAACCATCCCGGAGGCGGCTCACCCCAATACCCGGAGTCCGTCGGGTGCCCGCCGCTGCCCCCCCCCCCACCTCCCGCGTGCAAACTGGCGAGCCCGATATTCACAAGCGAGCTACCGCCACCGCCACCGCCAGCACCGCTGTAAGTGCCCGGTTTGCTCCCCGCATTGCCACCCTGCCCACCCGCCCCCGCGCCCGCGCCACCGGCGGCACCGCCAGATCCTGGGTTGCATATGACAGGGGTCTTCGAAACAGGAAAGGCGGATGCGCCACGACTGCCCACCACGCCGGAAACGAGCTCACCGCCGGCGACTCTAATCTTGGCAACGATTCTCGTCCCCTCCCGGCCCGAACCACCGGCCATCCCGCACCACGCACCATCGCCACCGCCCCCACCGATGACCGTCACCTGGATGAGGTTCACGCCAGCGGGGAGGGG
This sequence comes from Rhodocyclaceae bacterium, assembly GCA_047605765.1. Classification (GTDB taxonomy): domain Bacteria; phylum Pseudomonadota; class Gammaproteobacteria; order Burkholderiales; family Rhodocyclaceae; genus JBGVSA01. Next base: position 21,814 of record JASGFB010000058.1, on the reverse strand, counting down.
GGGGCAATTGAGCGGGCCAGCGGTGGTCTGATTGCAGAGCACCGTCTGGGCCAGGGCCCCCGGCACCACAACAAGGCACGCCAGTGCCAGCGCGGTACTCAGCAGCGTGCGCAAGGCGGATGGCGCACTACACCTCCCTGCATCCATCGGATTTTTTGGGGAGGGGAAACAAACAGACATTGCAGACATCCCGATGAGTCAAATATTGCGCAGGGCTATGTGGATCATTCATGGGGTGCCTGCCATGCTCGACGCGATCAGCGCATGACATTCGGGCTGAGTGTCATTACTTGCCATGTGGTTTTTGGTCAATGCGTTTTCACATATGCGCCAAACGCAATCGGACCTGCCATGACAAAGGCATTGACGCCAATCAGGCGGCACCGGAAGGCGGATTGTGACTTCGTGAAAAAGCGTGTCTTTGATCTGAGCGCAATGCGCGACCGAAGAGGAAACAACCTACTCAAGACAGGAGCCGTCGGCGCTCCATTCAGAAATCGGCCGCAGACTTATCGAACCATGAGGCTATGAAGCAGGCCGAAGGGTGTCGGCAATCGCCGATGTGTTGTGCGGCGCTGGAACCGCCGCCGTCAGTCGGCGTGCGGCTGCAAGGGCATGATCCACTGGGCCAGTTCGACCGCGCTCTTGACGCCGAGCTTGGCGAAGATGCTGGCGCGATGGACCTCGACGGTGCGCATGCTGATGCCCAGTTCATCGGCCACCACTTTGTTGAGCTTGCCGGCCAGGATGCGCTGCATGACTTCATGCTCGCGCGGGCTGAGGGTCGCCAGCCGAGCCTGCTTGTCGGCGTCGCGCGCCAGGCGGGCGGCGCGCTGTGAAGCCGCTTCGCAGGCCTGCAACACGCGGTCGACGAGGCGATTGTCGTTGAAGGGTTTTTCAAAGAAATCGAAGGCGCCTTTCTTGACCGCCTCGACCGCCATCGGCACGTCGCCATGGCCGGTCAAAAAGATCACCGGCACGTGGGCGGCCGACAACGCCTGCAGGCGGTCGAACGCTTCGAGGCCGGACATGCCCGGCATGCGCACGTCCATGACGATGCACGCTGGCGGCGCGGCGGGCGGCGTCAGGGCGTCGAGCAGGGCCTCGCCGCTGGCAAAGGCACGGCTGTCGATGCCCCGGCTGCGCAGCAGCCAGGCCAGCGCGTCACTGACGCTCACTTCATCTTCGACGATGTAGACGTTGTTCATGGCAGCGTGAATCGAAAAGTCGCCCCACCCCCCGGCGTGGGTTCGAACCACAAATGACCGCGATGGAACTCGATGGCGGTGCGGCAGATGTTCAGCCCCATGCCCATGCCTTCGGACTTGGTGGTGAAGAACGGCGTGAACAACTGCGCGGCCGCTTCCGGCGCAATGCCGCCGCCATGATCGATCACCGCCACACCAATGCCCTCGCCGTCGCGCGCGGCCACGATCTCGAGCTGGCGGCGGTCGCCCCCTTGGGCGGCCATGGCTTCGATGCCGTTGCGCGTCAGGTTGAGCAGCACCTGTTCGAGCATCATGGCGTCGGCTTCGACGGTGGGCAAGTCGGGCTCGACCCGGCATTCCACCCGGATATGCCATTTGCGCGCCTGCAGCAGGATCAGCGGCAGCGTGGCGTCGATGACATCGCCAATACGGCAGGGGCGTTTGTGGGGGTCGCGGCGACGCACGAAGTCATGCACGGCGCGCACGATCTGCCCTGCCCTTTCGGCCTGTTGGCGGATCCTGGACAGCGCTTCGCCCAGGGGGGCGTCTTCCGCCCGCACCAGGTTCAGGCCGCCGGCGGCGTAGCTCATGATGGCCGACAACGGCTGATTGATCTCGTGCGACAGGGTGGTGGCCATCTCACCCATGGTCACCAGCCGCGCCGAGGCTTGCAGTTTTTCCTGCTGCTGGCGGTTGAGTTCCTCGACGCGGCGGCGCTCGGTGATGTCGAGAATCGAGCTCATCCAGCCGGTCTGGCGGCCGCGCGCATCGAGCAGCGGTGTTTCGTGGATCAGCACGTGGATGCGCCGGCCGTCCTTGTGAATGAACTCCGTCTCGTGCCCATGTGCGGTGATGGTGCCGGCCAGCATCTGCGCAAAGCGCTCGCGGATGGCCGGAATCTTGACCGGGTCGTAAAACGGCATGGGGTAGCTGTGGCCGAGCAGTTCTTCGGCTTCGAACCCCACCATGCGGCAGAAGGCCGGATTGACGTAGGTGACCTTGCCGGTGATGTCGCGGGCGCGCAGGCCGGTCACCAGGGAATCCTCCATGGCCTTGCGGAACGACAGTTCTTCGGACAGGCGCGCCTCGGCCTCGGCGCGGCGCCGGGTGTCGCGCCACAGCAGCACCAGGCTGAGAATCAGCGTACCCGTCAGCCCCACCACCATGACGCTCATGACGTGCGGCAGAATGCGCGGCGTGTCGAGCACTGAATCGGTCATCAGCACCAGGCTGGCGCCGGGCAGATCGATGGGGGTCTGGTGGGTGAAATTGCTGCGCGCCGGCGAGGCCGCCAGGTGCACCATCAAGGGCTCACCGAAGGCATTGGCCAGCGTGACCTGGTTCTCGCGCGCCAGCCACCACGGCACCAGTTCGTTGAGCAGCCCTTCGAGCGAATAGGTCAGCACCAGCGCGCCGGCGTCGTCGCCGAGCACCGGCACGGCAAAGCGCAGCACCGGATGCGGCCCGTCGGTGGCCAGGTCGTACAGATCCCGCTCGCGCCGCACAACATCCTGCGCCAGCGTGCGCTCGCCCGCCAGCAAGGGGGTCACGGCGTGGTCGGCTTCGATCACGCGCGCGCGGCCGTCGGCCGCCACCCAGGCAATGCGCTCGATCTCGTGGTTATTGGCGATGAGCGCGTGCAGCTTGACGCGCAGCTCGGCCGGGTCCAGTTGGCCGTGCTCGATGTTCTGGGCGAATTCGCGCAGCGTTTCGGCGTGGCGCCGCAACTGGAACTGGATGCTCTGCTTGGCCCACAGGGTGTCGGTGATGACCTGGCTGGCACGATCGGACATCTCGCTGCGGTAACCGAGCCACAGCAGCGAGACGAGCAGCGACAGCAGCAGCAAGGACACCACCAGGAGCATGCTCCAGGTGAAAGTAAGCCGATGAGGGCGGCGCAGCCATGCGCCGGGCGCGATCTTCATGCCTGACAAGCGGGGCAAAGGGGATAGGCCGCATCATGCCGCAAGGCGGCTGGGATGGGGGTTCCGATAACCCGACTGTGGAAATCCGAAGTGGCAAGCGAGCGGGGGCCTATCGATAATCGCGGCACCGAATGCCACCGCACGCAAGATGCCAGGGGCTTATCGGCCACCCACACAGAGGAGACGGATCATGAAGACCATGCGCATGATGGCCATGGCGGTGGCGCTCGCGGTGAGCGCCGGGACCGCGTTGGCCCAGCAACCGATCGTCATCAAGTTCAGCCACGTCGTGGCGCCCAACACACCCAAGGGCCGCGCGGCGGATTATTTCAAGAAGAAGGCCGAAGAACTCACCAAGGGCCGCGTCAAGGTCGAGGTCTATCCGAACTCGCAGCTCTACAAGGACCAGGAAGAACTCGAAGCCCTGCAACTGGGCTCGGTGCAGATGCTGGCGCCTTCGCTGGCCAAGTTCGGCCCGCTCGGCGTGCGCGAGTTCGAAGTGTTCGACATCCCCTACATTTTCCCCAGCAAGACGGTTCTCCAGCGCGTCGAAACCGGCCCCATCGGCCAGGGCCTGCTCAAGCTGCTGGAGCCCAAGGGCATCATCGGTCTGGCCTACTGGGACAACGGCTTCAAGGTAATGAGCGCCAACAAGCCGCTCAATGTGCCGACCGACATGAAGGGTCTGAAGGTACGCATCCAGTCGTCGAAGGTGCTCGACGCCCAGATGCGCCAGGTCGGCGCGCTACCCCAGGTGATGGCTTTCTCCGAGGCCTACCAGGCGCTGCAGACCGGCGTGGTCGACGGCACCGAAAACCCGCCCTCTAACATGTACACCCAGAAGATGCACGAAGTGCAGAAGTTCGCCGTCGACACGAATCACGGCTACCTGGGCTACGCGGTCATCGTGAACAAGAAGTTCTGGGACGGGCTGCCCGCCGACGTCCGCAACGAACTGAACCAGGCCATGGCGGATGCCACCAAGTATGCCAACGCGATTGCCCAGCAGGACAACGACGAAGCGCTGGCGGCCATCGAAAAATCCGGCAAGACCAAGGTCATCCACCTGACGCCGGCGCAGCGCAAAGTCTGGCAGACGGCGTTCCAGCCGGTACAGAAACAGGTCGAAAGCCGTGTCGGCGCCGATCTGATCAAGGCCATCAACAAAGAAGCGGCCGCCGTCGAAGGCAAGTGAGACACGTCGCGCGCGCGATGCGCCGCCCATGCGCACAGCATGGCGGCGGCACCGCCGCGCCTTTCGTGCGCCTGTCATAAGGGCCTATCGCCATGTTCATGAAACTTCTCGATCGTCTGGAAGAGACGATCATCAGCGTCCTGATGGCCGGCGCCACGCTGATCATCTTCGTCGCCGTGCTGCACCGGTATATATCCACGGTGCCGGGCATCCAGGACTACACCATCGCCTGGAACCTGTCGTGGGCCCAGGAGGCCTGCATCTTCATGTTCGTGTGGATGGCCAAGTTCGGCGCCGCCTATGGCGTGCGCACCGGCATCCACGTGGGCGTGGACGTCCTCATCAATCGCATGCCCGACAGGACGCGCGCCAAGTTCGTCGTTCTCGGCCTGCTGGCCGGTGCCCTGTTCACCGGCATCATCGGCACGCTGGGCGCGCGCTTCGTGTGGGGGGTGGCGCATACCGACCAGGTCTCGGCCGATCTCGAAATGCCCAAGTGGATCGTCTATCTGGCGATCCCGCTGGGCTCGTATCTGATGTGCTTCCGCTTCCTGCAGGTGGCCTGGCAGTTCATCCGCACCGGTGAGTTGCCGGCGCACGACCACGCGCAGGTCGACGGCCTGGAAGAGCGCGATCTGATCGCCGATATCGCCCGCAGCGCCAATGCGAGCCAACACGGGGGGCCCCGTTCATGACCGCAGCAATCATCTTCGGGCTGCTGCTGGCCCTCATGCTCACCGGCATGCCGATCTCCATCTCGCTCGGCCTGACGGTGCTGACCTTTCTGTTCACGATGACGCAGGTGCCGATCGAAGCGGTGGCGCTGAAGCTGTTCACCGGCATCGAGAACTTCGAGATCATGGCCATCCCGTTCTTCATCCTGGCCGGCAACTTTCTCACCCACGGCGGGGTGGCGCGCCGCATGATCGCCTTTGCCACGTCGCTGGTGGGCCATTGGCACGGCGGCCTCGGCCTGGCCGGCGTGCTGGCCTGCGCCTTGTTCGCAGCGGTGTCCGGCTCCAGCCCGGCAACGGTGGTGGCGATCGGTTCGATCATCCTGCCGGCGATGGTCAAGGCGGGCTTTCCGCGCAATTTCGGCGCCGGCATCATCACCACCTCGGGCGCGCTGGGCATTCTGATCCCGCCCTCCATCGTGATGGTCATGTACTCGGTGGCCACCAACGTGTCGGTCGGCAAGCTGTTCATGGCCGGTGTGATCCCCGGCCTGATGCTGGCGGCCCTGCTCGGGCTGACGACCTGGTTCATCGCGTGGCGCAAGGGCTATCCGCGCGTCAAGATCTTTCCTGATCGCAGCGGCGGGCAGGCCACCATCGGCGGCTTCTTCGGGCTGTTCTACGCCATGGTCTACACGGTGGTGCCGATCTGGCTGGTCGGCAAGCCGCTGGGCGACGCCATCGGCTCGGACGGCGCCGGCTATGTGGCGGCGGCACTGGTATGGCTGAGCCTGGCGCCGTGGGCGACACGCAACAAGTGGGTCACGCGCATCGTGTACATCGCGCTGGTGGTCGTCGGCACGCCGCTGGCGCTGACCGTCGCCATGAGTGACGGGCTGACCAGCCTGGCCTCGATGCTGGGATTCTTCCTGGTCGCCTCGCTGATCTGGCTGCTCATCATCCAGGCCTGCGGCCGCTACACGCGCATCGAGCCGACCTTTCGCTTTGAACTGCTGTGGGAATCGCTCGCCGTGTGGCGCTCGTACTGGGACAGCATCTGGGGCTTGCTGCTGATCCTGGTGGTGATGGGCGGCATCTACACCGGCGTGTTCACGCCGACCGAAGCGGCCGCCATGAGCGCGGTGTATGCGTTCTTCGTGGCGGTGTTCGTGTACAAGGACATGCGCCTGCGCGACGTGCCCAAGGTGCTGCTGGCCTCGGCCAACATGAGCGCCATGCTGCTCTACATCATCACCAACGCTGTGCTGTTCTCGTTCCTGATGACCCACGAGAACATTCCGCAGCGCATGGCCGAGTGGATGTTCGCGCAGCAACTGGCGCCATGGATGTTCCTGCTGGCGTGCAACATCCTGCTGCTGGCGGCGGGCAATTTCATGGAGCCCTCATCGATCGTGCTCATCATGGCGCCGATCCTGTTCCCGGTGGCCACACGCCTGGGCATCGATCCGATCGGCTTCGGCATCATGATGGTGGTGAACATGGAGGTGGGCATGTGCCACCCGCCGGTGGGGCTGAACCTGTACGTGGCGTCTGGCATCACCAAGATGGGGATCACCGAGCTGACGGTGGCGGTGATGCCCTGGCTGCTGACCATGCTCGGCTTCCTGTTGCTGGTGACCTATATCCCGACCATCAGCACCTGGCTGCCCAACCTGGTGATGTAGCAACCGGCACCGGTGCGCGGGCAGCCGCCCGCGCACCGGACGCGGTAGCATCGGCCGATGCTACCCATCGTTTACCGCGACGAACACTTCATCGCCATCGACAAGCCCGCCGGCTTGCTGGTCCACCGCAGCGATCTGGACCGTCACGAAACCCGCTTCGCCGTTCAACTGCTGCGCGACCAGATCGGCGCGCAGGTATTCCCCGTGCACCGGCTCGACCGGGGCACCTCCGGCGTACTGCTGTTCGCCCTTCATCGTGACGCGCTGGTTGCCGCCAGCCAGGCCTTCGAGCTCAACCAGGTCAGCAAGGCCTACGTCGCCGTCGTACGGGGCTGGCCGCCAGAAGACGGCAGCATCGATCACCCCTTGCGCCGCCTGCGTGACGCGCATGAAAGCGCCATCGGCAGGGACCAAGCCCAGGCGGCGCGCACCGATTTCACGCGCCTGTCCACGGTGAGCCTGCCGATCCGCGTCGACGCCTACCCCGAAAGCCGCTACGCCCTGGTGCGCCTGCAGCCCCTGACCGGGCGTCGCCACCAGTTGCGACGGCACCTGAAACACATCGCCCACCCCATCATCGGCGACACCACCTACGGCAAGGGACGCCACAACCGCATGTTCCAGGAGCAGTTCGGCTGTCACCGCCTGTTGCTGGCCAGCGTCAGCCTGGCCCTGGCGCACCCGATCAGCGGCACACCGCTGCATATCGAAGCCTCACCGTCGGCAGATTTCCAGTCACTTCTCAGCCAGCTAGGCTGGCCCGCCTACCACGAAGCGGCGCATCGGGGCTAGCCGTCAGGGCGCCGTTCGGCGAGCGCTTCGCCGCGCATCGGTCCGTTCGTCTGCCAAAACCATGGAAATTTGCCGAAAACCTTTACGCTGTGAACGTTATCTTGCAGAAGTGTTCGGAAATTTCGCGATTCGGTCGTCTCAGCACCATGACGAATGGGCCCAGCCCGGAGCATCACGTCCGCCATGACATTTGAAATCGAATCCATGAGCTTTTGCCCGAGTGGCATCGCACCGCGCTGGACGTGGTGGATCCGGGGCATCGCAGGCACACCACGCTACGGCATCGTCGGCACCGACGAGGACGGCGGCGGCCTGTATCTGTACGAATACCAGGGTGACGGCACCCCCGAACGCGCCGAACTGCTGACCCCGCACGCATTCTCGCTGGCCGGCACCATCGCCAAGCACGAGGCCACGCGCCTCGTCATCCACGCCCTGCATCAACTGGGCTGGGGACGGCCGGCGGGCCTGGGCGCCGCCTGACCAGCCGCCATGGCTGGCCGGATGCCGCGTGGCGGGCGACAATGCCCGGCCCGACATTGCGCCTCCCTACCATGGCACACAGACTTTCCCGCATCACCACCCGCACCGGCGACGATGGCAGCACGGGCCTGGGCGACGGTCGCCGCGTGCGCAAGGACAGCGCGCGTATCCAGGCCCTGGGCGACATCGACGAGCTGAATTCGGCACTCGGCGTAGTCCTGGCCGAAGACCTGCCCGAGGTGGCGCGCTCCACCCTCACCCGCATCCAGAATGAGTTGTTCGATCTCGGTGGCGAGGTGTCGATCCCCGGCTATCTGCGCGTGCGCGACGATCACGTGGCCGGCCTGGAGGCGGACGTGAGCCGCTACAACGCGGATCTGACGCCGCTGAAGGAATTCATCCTCCCCGGCGGCACCCGCGCAGCGGCACTGACGCACCTGGCCCGTACGGTGGCACGGCGCGCCGAACGCAGCCTGGTCGCGCTGGCGGACACCGAGACGATCAATGTGGCCGGCCGGCAGTACCTCAATCGTCTGTCGGACCTGCTGTTCGTGCTGGGCCGCTGGCTCAATCGCCAGGGCGGCGGCAACGACGTGCTATGGGCGCGCACGCCCGACGCCTGAGGACCGCCCACCGGCGCGCCAGCACGACACGGCAGGCGCCCGAAACACAAAATTTCCAAAACGGCGCGCATCGTTGACACGATACGCTGCTTGGCAGAACTGGACGGCTAACATCGTCGCTGGTCGTCTGGCTGCTGTCGTGTTCATGAGCGTCTTCCGGTTTTCGTCACCACACACCTTCTATCCGCTGGCGGGCAAGCTGATTGCCCCGTTCGCGCTGCTGGCCGCCGTGCTCTCGGCGGCGGGTCTGTATATCGGGTTTTTCCTCGCCCCGGCCGACGCCGTGCAGGGTGAGGTCTACCGCATCCTCTACCTTCATGTGGCCTCCGCCTGGATGAGCATGTTCATCTACGTGGTCATGGCGCTCTGGTCGGCAGTCGGGCTGGGGCTGGGTACGCGCCTGTCGTTCTACATGGCGCAGGCGCTGGCGCCGACCGGGGCCCTGTTCTGCTTCATCGCACTGTGGTCGGGTGCGCTGTGGGGCCGCCCCACCTGGGGAGCCTATTGGGTGTGGGACGCGCGCCTGACGTCCGAGCTCCTGCTGTTGTTCCTGTATTGCGGCTACCTCGCGTTGACGCGATCGATCGACGATCCGCGCCGCGCCGATCGCGCCGGCGCGCTGCTGGCGCTGGTCGGCGTGGTCAACGTGCCGATCATCTATTTCTCGGTGCGCTGGTGGAACACCCTGCATCAGGGCGCCTCACTGACGGCGGGCAAGTCGAGCATGGCCCACATCATGCTGTGCGCGATGCTGCTGACGGTCGCGGGGTGCTGGTGCTACTGCGTGGCGGCAAGCCTGGCGCGCGTGCGTCGCATCATTCTCGAACGCGAACGCCACACGCATTGGGGCGCCGCAGAAATCGCCCGCCTCGGCGGAGCACAACACCCGGCGGGCGCCGCATGAGCCATTGGTCATCGTGGGCGGCCTTCTTTTCCATGGGCGGGCGCGGTGCGTTCGTGTGGGGTGCCTATGGACTGGCCGCGCTGCTCATCGCGCTGGAGGTCTTCTCCCTGCGCCGCAGTCTGGCGCGCAGCATCAGACACCTTTGCCGCCTGCAGCGCCTGGGTGATTGATGGCCGCACAGGGGCCACCACCGGCCCCTGCGGCGCCCTCCACCCGATTTCTCTTTCCGTTGGCTCTTTATCCTGCCGGAGGCGGATGTGACCCCTCGACGCAAACGTTGTCTGTTGATCGGCATGGCGCTGTTGCTGCTGGTAGCGGCGACCGCGCTGGTGCTGCGCGCGCTGCGCGACAACCTGGTGTTCTTCCATACCCCCAGCGAGGTGGCCGCCGGCCGCGTCGCCCCCGGCCAGACCTTCCGCATGGGGGGCATGGTGCAGGCCGATTCGCTGGTGCGCGGCAGCGGACACGTGCGCTTCATTCTCACCGATACCGCCCAGGCCATCACGGTGACGTACCAGGGGGCGCTGCCGGATCTGTTCCGCGAAGGCCAGGGCGCCGTGGCGCAAGGCAGCCTGAATGCCGAGGGGGTATTCGTGGCAACCGAACTGCTGGCCAAGCACGACGAAAACTACATGCCACCCGACGCCCTCGATGCCATCGACAAGGCGCACCGCACAGCGGCCAGCCTGGCGGCCGATTGATCCGACATGCGCGCCATTTCATCTCCCGCGCTGAGCACCATCGCCAATGCTGCCTGAACTCGGACACTTCCTGCTGATCGTGGCCTTCCTGGTGGCGCTGGCATTGGGCACCCTGCCCCTGCTCGGCCTGGCGCATGGGCAGGCCGGGCTGGTACGCATGGCGCGCCCGGCCGCCCGCCTCGGCTTTGCGCTGACGGCGCTGTGCTTCGTGTGTCTGACGCTGTGCTTCGTCGGCAACGATTTCTCGGTGCTGTACGTCGCCTCGCATTCCAATACGCGCCTGCCGCTCGTCTACCGCATCACGGCTGTGTGGGGCAGCCACGAGGGCTCATTGTTGCTGTGGGCACTGATGCTCTCGCTGTGGACCTGCCTGCTGTCGTTCACGCGCGCGCTGCCCGAGACCTTTGTCGTGCGCGCGCTGGCAGTGCTCGGCCTGGTGTCGGCCGGCTTCCTCGTCTTCATGCTGTTCACATCGAACCCGTTCGTGCGCATCGTACCGCCGCTGCCCGAAGGCCAGGATTTGAACCCCCTGCTGCAGGACCCCGGCATGATCGTCCACCCGCCCCTGCTGTACATGGGCTACGTCGGCTTCTCGGTGGCGTTTGCGCTGGCCGTGGCGGCCTTGCTGGAAGGCCGGCCCGACAGCCGCTGGGCGCTGGCCGCGCGGCCATGGACGCTGATGGCCTGGGTCTTCCTGACGCTCGGCATCCTGATCGGCGCCGGCTGGGCGTACTACGAACTGGGCTGGGGCGGCTGGTGGTTCTGGGATCCGGTGGAAAATGCCAGTTTCATGCCGTGGCTGGTCGGCACGGCCTTGCTGCATTCGCTCGCCGTCAGCGAAAAGCGCGGCGTGTTCAAAAGCTGGACGATCCTGCTGGCCATCGCTGCCTTCTCGCTGTCGCTGCTCGGCACCTTTCTGGTCCGTTCGGGGGTGCTGACCAGCGTGCATGCCTTTTCGTCGGATCCCTCACGCGGGCTGTTCATCCTCGTCCTGCTGGTGCTGGTGGTGGGCGCATCGCTCACGCTGTACGCCTGGCGCGCACCGCTGCTGGCGGACGACGGGCGCTTTGCGCTGCTGTCGCGCGAAACCCTGCTGTTGCTCAACAACGTACTCCTGGCGGTGGCGGCCGCCAGCATTCTGCTCGGCACGCTGTACCCCTTGCTGGCCGACGCCCTGGCCGGCACCCGGCTGTCGGTGGGGCCACCCTATTTCGAAGCGGTGTTCGTGCCGCTGATGGCGCCCGTCGTGGTGTTGATGATGGTCGGGCCGATGCTGCGCTGGAAGCGCCACGCCGCCGATGCGCTGTGGCAACGGATCGTGCCGGCGCTGCTGGCCTCCGGGACGCTCGGTTGCGGCGCGGCGTTCTGGACCCATGGCGTGTCGTGGCGCAGCGCGCTGGGCCTGTCGCTTGCCGCGTGGGTGCTGATCGCCAGCGCGCAACAGGCGTTCCAGCGGCGCCCCGGCAAGCACGCCACGGCGCCGCGCGGCTGGTGGGGAATGTGGCTGGCGCATTGCGGCGTCGGTATCTTCATCATTGGCGTGACCATGGTGAAGACTCATGAATCCAGCCTCGACACGACCATGCAGATCGGCACGCAAGCCGACCTGAGCGGCTACACCCTGCAGCTTGAAAACGTGCGCGAGGTGGACGGCCCCAACTATGTCGCCGCGCGCGCTTCGATCGCCGTCACGCGGCACGGCGAGGCCATCGCCATGCTGTCGCCGGAGCGGCGGCTGTACGCGGCCAGCCAGATGCCCATGACCGAATCATCCATCGACAGCGGCATCTGGCGCGACCTCTATGCCGCGCTCGGCGAACCACAAGGCGACAGCTGGACGGTGCGCATCTACCACAAGCCCTTCATCGCGTGGCTGTGGGCCGGTGGCGCGATGATGGCGATCGGCGGACTGCTGGCCGCCAGCGACCCGCGTTACCGCAAGCGGGCCCGCCAGGGTGGTATCTCACGATGAGTCGCCGCGCCCTGATCCCCCTGTGCGCGTTCCTGGCCCTGGCGGCGCTCTTGGGCGCCGGCCTGCGGCTGAATCCGCGCGAGTTGCCCTCCGCCCTGATCGACAAGCCGGCGCCAGCCTTTGAACTGCCGCGCCTGCAAGGCACCGGCGGCACGCTCAGCCTCGCCGACATGCGCGGCAAGATATGGATGCTCAACGTGTGGGCAAGCTGGTGCGGCGCCTGCCGCCAGGAGCATGCCGCGCTCATGGCCTGGTCACGGCGCGGCCAAGTGCCGCTGGTCGGGCTCAACTACAAGGACGCACACGACGAAGCCCTGGCATGGCTGGCGTCGCACGGGGACCCGTACACCATCAGCGTGGTCGATGAGCAAGGGCGGACCGGCATCGACTTTGGCGTCTATGGCGTCCCCGAGACCTTCCTCATCGACCAGCGCGGCCGCATCCGCTACCGCCACGCCGGCCCACTCACGCCCGAGGTGATCGAAGAACAATTCGTCCCTCGCATCGAGGCATTGCAAGATGCATAAGACACTCGTCGTCATGGCCCTGGCATTGACCACGCTGACGGCGGCAGCCAGCGACGACGCCGACATCGATGCGCGCGTCATGGCGCTGTCCGAAGACTTGCGCTGCGTGGTGTGCCAGAACCAGTCGATCGCCGAATCGAATGCCGGTCTGGCGCTGGATCTGCGACGCGAGATCCGCGCCATGCTGGTCGCCGGCAAGGATGAGAATGACGTGCGCCACTTTCTGACCGACCGTTACGGCGACTTCATCCTCTACGACCCGCCGTTCAAGGCGTCGACCCTGCTGCTGTGGGCGGGGCCCGGCGTGCTGCTGATCGGGGCGCTGGCGGCACTGGCGCGCACGCTGCGGCAGCGCACCCAACGCGAGCGCAACGATGCGGGAGCACCGCGATGACGTGGTCATTCGCCCTGCTCGCCGGCCTGATCGTCCTCGCTACGCTGGGTGTCTTGCTGTACCCCTTACGACCGCGCGCGGTGCGCCCAGGCGACGACGCATCATGCACCGGCGGTACGACGGCGCTCGGCCAACGCCGGACGCATCATTGGATGTGGGCGCTCGCCATCGCTCTGCCGTTGGCGGCGGCAAGCCTATACCTTCACCTGGGCGCGCCGCATGCCTTGACGGCGTCGTCTGGCGCCTCGCTCGATGCCGATCAGATGATCGCCAGGCTGCGTGCCGCGCAGTCGGCCCACCCCGACGCCATCGACCCTGCGCGCGCCTTGTCCGACGCCCTGATGAGCGTGGGCCGCTATGAAGAAGCCGTCGACGTGCTGAGCGAACTGGCGCGGCGCCACCCGGACGATGCGCAGACCTACGCCGATCTGGCCGACGCACTCGGCAGCGCGGCGGGCAACGACATGCGCGGCGAACCGGAACGCATGCTGAACATGGCCCTGCAACGCGATGCCGGCAACGTCAAGGCGCTGGCGCTTGCCGGCACCATCGCCTTCGACCGCCAGGACTATGTCCGCGCGCGCGACATGTGGCAGAAGCTGGTCGAGCAGGTCGATCCGGCAAGCGAATTCGGTCGTCAGGCACGCGACATGTTGGCCGAGGCGGCAGCGCGCCTGGATGAGGCCCACGCTTCGACCGCCCCGCAGCGGCCGACACAGCGTATCGTCGGCGCCGTGACACTCGATGACTCGCTACGGACGGCGGTCGCGGCAGGTGACGCGTTGTTCGTTTTCGTTCGCCACGCCGACGGCGGCCCGCCGCTGGCCGTCCAGCGCTACCGCAGCGGCGCCTGGCCCATGCGCTTCGATGTCGACGTCGACCTGTTGCCCGACGCAGGCGACGACAACGCCACCTTCGTCATCGTCGCGCGTGTCTCGAAACACGGCGATGCGGCGGCAGGCAGCGGCGATCTCGAAGGCATTTCCGCGCCGTTCGGGCGCGACACGGGCGCCATCGATGTCGGGATAAACCGGCGTCTGCCCTGATCCTTCGACAGTCTGGTCCGCGCAGCACGCCGCGCGATCCCGGGCCCGCAACCAAGCGCCTGGGCATAAAAAAGGAGGAGCGCCAGCGCTCCTCCTTTTTTGCGTCCCCTGCGCACGCGATGTCGCGTTCAATCGTCCGGTTTGCCGCCAAGGGGGGGATGCATGACGTCGGGCGACACACCGCCCTCGTTCTCAACCCCGACGTGCTGATCAATGGCCGGCAGATTGTGTGCGATGCCCTTGTGGCAATCGATACAGGTCATCCCATCGCCGAAGCCTTGCTGGTGCATGGCGGCACTGCGGCGATTCTGCTCGGCATAGTCCATCGAATCGAACTTGTGGCAGTTACGGCATTCCTGCGAATCATTGGCCTTCATGCGCCGCCATTCGTTCTGCGCCAGGCGCGCGCGATGTCCTTCGAACTTCTCGCGCGTGTCGATGCTGCCGGTGATCTTGCCCCACAGCTCCTTGGATGCCTGCAGCTTGCGCAGCATCTTCGGCCCGAATTCCTTGGGCACGTGGCAGTCGGGGCAGGTTGCGCGGACGCCGGTGCGATTCTGAAAGTGCACCGTCGTTCGGTATTCTTCGTAGACGTTGTCTTTCATCTCGTGGCAACTGATGCAGAAGGCCTCGCGATTGGTCAGCTCCAGCGCCGTATTGAAGATGCTCAACCCCGCGGCCCCCGCCGCGAAGATCAGTAGTGCGCCACTCAGGCCGATGAGCCATTTCTTGCGCAGCCATCTGCGCAGGCGGCCTTCACGGCCGGAATCGGAGGGGACGCTTGCAGTCATGTCATGTCCTGTTCTTGGTTAGCCGGGCGGCCCGCTGGGGATGCCGCGGACCGTCGCGCGAGCTGTGCCGATGCACTCAACGCATGCCCTCCGAGGCCTGGAATCTGTTGCCGACCAGTTCCTTGGCGTCGGTCTGCGGCACGTGGCATTGCGTGCAGAAGTAACGCCGTGGCGACACCTTCGACAATTCGGCGCCATCGGCAGTCTTGAAGTGCGTCAGGCTGATCTTGGTGGCGCCCATCTGCTTGGCGCGGCTCCAGCTATGGCAGTCGAGGCATTTGTTGAAACGCGCCGTGATGGTGTAGCCCTTGATGGAGTGCGGCACCAGTGGCGGCTGCTGGATGAAATCGCGTTGCAAGGGCGCCGTGTCGCGCTCGCTGCGGAAGTTTTCGGAGACATCCTCCGGCCCCTCGATCTCGCCCAGGCGCAGCGACTGCACGGGTGCCGCCGCCGGTGCCGCCTTCTGGGCCAGCGCCGGGGCCAGCAGCAGGCAGATCGATAAGGAGACCACCAGTTTTTTCATTTTTCACTCCTGTTGAATCGGGTGCCAAGTTCGAATACGTCCTTGGCGCACACGTCGATGCACCGCGCGCAACGCGTGCATTTGCTGTCGAGGATCGCGGGATGATCCTGGCCGATGCCTTTGAGGGCCGGCCGGATGATCACCGGTTCGGGACACACCACCATGCAATCCATGCAGTCGTCGCATGCCTTGCGGCGCACTGCGCTGACCTGAACCATCCCCCAGCGCCCGAGCAAGGCGTAGGTCGCACCCAGCGGACATACATGGCCGCACCAGCCGCGTGGCGCCAGGATCAGGTCGTAGATGAAGACGCCCGCAATGACCAGCCAGCCGAGGCCGCCTCCAAAGATGAGCCCGCGATGAAGAATGGATACGGGATTGACCCATTCCCATACCTGCATGCCGGTCACGCTGGCGGCGGCCAGCACGCCACCGAGCAGCCAGTAGCGCGTCTTGGCGTGCGGCGTCCTGCCGCCCTTGAGGCCGAGCCGGCGCCGCAGCCAATGCGCACCGTCGGTGACGATGTTCATGGGGCAGACCCAGGCACAGAACACGCGCCCACCGACCAGCAGATAAAAGGCCAGCAGGATGCCGGCGCCGATGATCGCGGTCAGTTCCGGCCAATGCCGTGCGCATACGGTCTGGAGGAATGCCAGCGGATCGGTCAGCGGCACGATGTCGAGGATCAGGCTCGATGACAGGTTGCCCTTCATCAGCCATACCCCGGTCAGCGGCCCGCACAGAAACAGTGCCAGCACTGCCAGTTGGCAACTGCGCCGGAGCAGCAGCCACTTGTGCGCGCGCAGCCAACCCTTGGCGGCGATGGCCTCGCGCGCGGGATGCGCGGCGCTCATGGCTTTTCTCCGTCGGCGCCGGGTATGTCGAGGCCGCGCGTGGGCATGTCGATCTGATCGCCGATCAGCGAGCCGCCCGCCTTGCGCTTTTCTTCCCAGCCGCGCTGGTAGTGACCGGCCGGCGCTCCTTGCGCCAGCCGTCTCGGCAATACCTTGATGGCCGGTTCCGGCAGCACGCAGCTCTTCTCGCACTTGCCACACCCGGTGCAGGCGTCCGAGTGCACCGTCGGAATCAGCTTGGCGTGCCGGTCCGAACGCGGATTGTGCTGACGCTCCAACGAAATGGCCTGGTCGATCACCGGGCACACGCGATAGCAGACGTCGCAGCGCAGCCCCAGGAAGTTGAGGCAGTTCTCCTGGTCGATCAGCACCGCCACCCCCATGCGCGCCTGGCGGATGTCGATCAGGCTGTGGTCGAGCGCACCGGTCGGGCAGGCCGTTACGCAGGGGATGTCCTCGCACATTTCGCAGGGGATGTCCCGCGCGGCGAAGTACGGCGTGCCGACGACCACACCGTCGCCGAGGCGGGCCAGCTTGAGGGTGTCGTAAGGGCAATCGCGCACGCACAGGCCGCACCGTACGCAGGCGCCCAGAAACGTGTCTTCATCCAGTGCGCCGGGCGGACGCAGCGCCTGGGCGGGGCGCGCACGCGTCTGCCGGGCGTATAGCCCGACGCCCGTCGCCAACAGGCAGGCGCCCCCGACCGCGCCGGCGACTTCCTTGAAGAAGCGACGGCGTGAATCGGTCGGCGCAGGGGCGCCAGGGGCGGGGGCCTTGGTCATCGTTCAGACTCGGATCAGGGCGGTGTGCGGACAAGGTGCGAAGGCGCGCGACGCGCTTCATGCACGCATGACCTTGACTGCGCACTTCTTGAAATCCGTCTCCTTCGACAACGGGCAGGTCGCATCCAGCGTGAGCTTGTTGACCAGCCGGCCCTCATCGAAGAACGGCACGAAGATCAGCCCCACGGGCGGTTTGTTGCGGCCCTGGGTTTCTACGCGGGCGACGATCTCACCGCGCCGTGAGGCGACCTTGACCGCCATGCCTCGCTGCAACTTGCGCTTTTTGGCGTCGTCCGGATGCATGAAGATCACCGCCTCGGGCACCGCTTTGTGCAGCTCCGGCACCCGCCGGGTCATGGTGCCGGTATGCCAGTGCTCCAGCACACGCCCCGTGCATAGCCACAGGTCATATTCCTTGTCCGGCATTTCGGCCGGGTCCTGGTAGGGCAGCGCAAAGATGATGGCCTTGCCGTCCTTGTGACCATAGAACCGAATGCCCTCGCCTTTCTTGACGTACGGGTCGTAGCCCTCGCGGTAGCGCCACAGGGTTTCCTTGCCGTCGACCACCGGCCAGCGCAGGCCACGCGCGCGATGGTAGAGATCGAAGTCGGCCAGATCATGCGCATGCCCACGGCCAAACTGGGCGTATTCCTCGAACAGCCCCTTCTGGACGTAGTAGCCGAAGTGCTGCGATTCGTCGTTCATGTAGCGCTTGATGGCGTGTTCGTTGACCTTGGCGACGTTGTCCAGCGGGAACTTGTTCACCACTTTGTTGGCGAACAGCACGTCATAGAGCGTCTTGCCCTTGCACTCGGGCTTCTTGGCGATCAGGTCGGCGGGCCAGACGTCCTCGACCTTGAAGCGCTTGGCGAATTCCATGTACTGCCACAGGTCTGAGCGCGATTCGCCCGGCCCCTTCACCTGCTGACGCCAGAACTGCGTGCGGCGTTCGGCGTTGCCGAAAGCGCCCTCCTTTTCGGTCCACATCGCAGAAGGCAGGATCAGGTCTGCCGACAGGGCGGAGACCGTCGGATAGGCATCCGACACCACCACGAAAGCCTTCGGGTTGCGCCAGCCGGGATAGATTTCGCCATTGACGTTCGGACCGGCCTGCATGTTGTTGGTCGTCGAGGTCCAGTAGCACAGGACCTTGCCATCCTTGAGTGCCCGGCTCTGCGCCACGGCGTGCAGACCGACCTTGGGAGAGATCGTGCCGGGCGGCAGTTGCCACTGCGTTTCGGCAAACTGACGGTGATCGGGATTGGTTACCACCATGTCGGCCGGCAGGCGGTGGGCAAAGGTGCCGACTTCGCGCGCGGTGCCGCAGGCCGATGGCTGCCCGGTCAGCGAGAACGGCCCGTTGCCCGGCTCGGAGATCTTGCCGGTGAGCAGGTGGACGTTGTAGATCATGTTGTTCGCCCAGGTGCCGCGCACATGCTGGTTGAATCCCATGGTCCACAGCGAGACGATCTTCGCCTTGGGATCGGCATACAGCTCGGCGAGCTTCTTGAGCTTGTCGGCCGGCACGCCGGACAGCTTGCTCACGCTCTCGAGCGTATAGGTCGACACGAACTTGGCGAACTCTTCGAAACTGATCGGCTCGCTCTTGCCGGGATCACCCTTCGGCTTGCCATCGGCGCCGGGGTAGCCGTTGGAGACGGTGTCCTTTTCGAGCGCATGGTCGGGGCGCAGGCCATAACCGATGTCGGTCGCGCCACGCTTGAAGTTCACGTTCTTGCGCACGAACGCTTTGTTGACGCGCCCGCTCTGGATGATGTGGTTGCAGATGTAGTTGAGAATCGCCAGATCGGTATTGGGCACGAAGATCATGCCGTTGTCGGCCAGATCGAAGCTGCGGTGTTCGAAGGTCGACAACACGTGCACCTGGCAATCCGGATGCGACAGGCGACGATCGGTGATGCGGCTCCACAGGATCGGATGCATCTCGGCCATGTTGGAGCCCCACAGCACGAAGGCATCGGCCTTTTCGATGTCGTCGTAGCAGCCCATGGGCTCATCCATGCCGAATGTGCGCATGAAGCCGACCACTGCCGACGCCATGCAGTGGCGCGCGTTCGGGTCGAGATTGTTGGAGCGAAAGCCCGCCTTCCAGAGCTTGGAGGCGGCGTAGCCTTCCCAGATGGTCCACTGCCCGGAGCCGAACATCGCGATGCCGGCGGGGCCGGTTTCCTTGAGGGCCGACTTCCACTTCTGCGCCATGATGTCGAAGGCCTTGTCCCACGATATCGGGGCGAAATCGCCGTTCTTGTCGTAGACGCCGCCCTTCATGCGCAGCAGCGGCCGCGTCAGGCGGTCTGCCCCATACATGATCTTGGAAAGAAAGTAGCCCTTGATGCAGTTGAGCCCGCGATTGACCGGCGCGTCCGGATCGCCCTGCGTGGCGACGACGCGTCCGTCCTGCACCCCCACCAGGACCGAACAGCCGGTGCCGCAGAACCGGCACGGCGCTTTGTCCCAGCGCACCTCGCCGGCGGCGGTGGCCGCGCGAACGACCTGCGGCGCCAACGGTCCTGCGGCAGTGGCCGCGGCGGCGGCCAGCGCCTGTGCTTTGATGAATTCGCGGCGCGACATGCTCATTGCCTGCTCTCCTCAACTCTTGCTGTTCTTGCGAATGCCGCAGCCAGATCGGCCGGGTCGGTGGATTCGTCGCTGTATTCGTATGCCAGGGTGATATTGAGCACGCCGGGCGTGGTGGCGACGGAGAGAATGGAATCGCTGACGGCATAGCCTTCGCCGTCTTCGATCAGTACGACGAACCGATCGCTGTCGGCGGGCGCACGATGCAGGCTGACGCCCGCGATGAGGGCAAGCGCGTCCCGGACGTCATCCATCGACTCTGGCCGGCTCCGCACAAGCAAACTGACGATCCGCATACCGTGTGACTTCTCTTGGCTATCTGGCTACACCACGGGATGGAGGCCGCCGCATGCAAGCGCATTGCCTCCCGTTCGGCGGAGTTAATCACCGCCGGGTCTGGCGATCAGTGACATCCATCAATGCGCAATAGCCTTGCGCGCGCACGGCTTTTTTTCTTACAACGAGTCTCATGCGACGCGCGGAACATGCACCATTCCCTCTACGCTCATCAGAACATTTGCCGGCGAATAACTAACTCACCGTGACCCGCAGCGCCGCGCCGCACACCGGCGGGGCGAGCGCGATCGCAGCCAGCAGCGCAGCGCTCAGCAGCAGGAATTGCGCGGACACGTCGACACCGGCCATGGCCCCGTTGACCGCACTCACGCCAAAAATCAGGACCGGCACGAACAACGGAAAAATCAGCAAGGCCAGCAGCGCGCCCGCGCCACGCAGCCCCATCGTCAGCGCGGCGCCGATGGCACCCAGCAGCGAGAGCACAGGGGAGCCGAGCAACAGGCTGAGTGCCAGCACCAGCGATGCGCTGACGTCCATGCGGTACAGAAACCCCAGCAGCGGCGCCAGCACAACCACGGGCAAGCCGGTCGTCAGCCAGTGCGCGAAGATCTTGGCGCCGACCCAGACGATGGCCGGCTCCGGCGACAGCATCAATTGATCGATGATTCCGTTGTCATGGTCGCGCTCGAACAGGCGGGGCAGACCGAGGAGCGCGGCGAGCAAGGCCGATACCCATATGACGCCGGGCCCCAGCGCGCGCAATTGCTGCGGATCGCTGCCGACCCCGAATGGAAACAGGCAGCACACGATGACGAAGAAGAACAGGGAGACAAAGAGATCAGCGCGGGCGCGCCATGACGCCTGGATGTCACGGTGCACGCAAGCCAGGAACAGCTTCATGCCGCACAGGCCTCGAGATGCAGCGTGTGCACAGCAGCGCGAAAGGACATTTCCTGGTGGGACGTCAGGATGACGCGCCCCCCTGCCGCACAGTGCGTGTCGATGAGCCCCGCGATGCGTTGCACGCAAAGGCTGTCCAGTGCCGTGAAGGGCTCATCGAGCACCCACACGGGACGCTCCTGCGACAATGCCAGACCCGCCAGCGCAACGCGGCGCCGCTGCCCCTGCGACAGTGCCTGACAGGGCAATGCCGCCTGTCGATCGAGCCCGAACGTGGCCAGCGCCCGGACGATGTCTCGCGGCGCGGCATGGCTGCCGGCCATGGCGCACGAGAAGGCCAGATTCTCGGTGGGCGTGTGCAACGCGCTGAGTGCCGGCGCATGTCCCAGGTAGAACAAAGCGGCGCAGTAAGCATCGCGATCGCGTGCGATATCACGCCCCTGCCACGTGACCGTACCGCTGTCGGGCTGCGCCAGCCCCACCAGTATCCGCAAGAGGCTGGTCTTGCCGGTGCCGTTACCGCCGGCAATGTGCAATACGCTGCCTGGCGCAAGCGTCAGATCAAGACCTTTGAACAATGACCGCTCGCCTCGCCTGCAAGCGATTGGTGACCTTCAAGCACGGCGGGGATGCGGCGCGGCAAGGCTGTACGGCACCGCACGTCGGTACGCCAGCACGGGCGGTTTTGAAACAGGGGGGAGCAGGGACACAGCGGCGTGATCGAACGAGATCACGCCAGCCTAACGAAGTCGCTTGGAGGACGTTGGGGGCAACGCAAGTGACTTCGTCGGAATCGGCCACACGACAGACAGGAATATCCGAGGCAGCACAGAAAATAAAAAAGGCCGTTCGTATTCGAACGGCCTTTCATGTACTGCAAGGGAAACCTGGTCGGGGTGAGAGGATTCGAACCTCCGGCCTCTACGTCCCGAACGTAGCG
>JASGFB010000057.1:0-27522 GCA_047605765.1 Rhodocyclaceae bacterium | reverse complement strand
CGTGTATTCGCCGCCGCCGATCGCCGAGGCGCCATCGGAGGTGGCGGCCGTCGCGCCGCCACTGGCCACGCGCACCCAGCCGCCTGCCGAGGCGACAGAGGTCGATCTGTTCGCCCCCGAATACACGCCGCCGCCCCCACCGCAGCCGCCGCAACAGGCTGCACCGGCTGCGGCAGCCGCAGCGGTGCCAATGACGCTGGTGTTCATCGGCAAGCAGTACGCCGACGGCAAGTGGACGGCTTTTTTCGAGAAGGACGGCCAGGTGCGCGTCGCCAGTGCCGGCATGCGCATCGACCAATACCGCGTGGACGCCATTCGCGACAATGACGTGGTGATCATCGACGCGCAGAACAGGCAAACACACATCATCCCGACAGAGGGTGGACAATGAGACGTGGATTCTTTGTGCCAGCACGCATGGCAATGATGCTTTTGTCATGCGCCGTACTGGCCGCCTGCGCCGGGCAACCCATGCGCGGCGAACTCGAACGCGGCAAGGCCTTCATGGACCAGGGCCGCTACCAGGAGGCCTACGACACGTTGCGCGGTGTCTATGAGCAGACGCCCAACAATGCCGAGGCGCGGGCGGCTTTCCTGTCGGTGCGCGAACGCCTCGGCACGGCCTTGCTCACACGTGGCGACGACGCCATGGGCCAGAAGCGCTGGGCCGATGCCGAGAACCTGTATGGACAGGCCAGCGTGATCCCCGGCTTCGGCGATCGCGCGCTCGGCCGCATGCGCACGCTGCAGGCCACCATCAACGCCAGCCAGGTGGCGTCAGCGGTGCCTTCGCCGCCGCCCGATCCGTTCACGCAGGCCATGCACAAGCGGGTGACGCTGCAATTTCGCGATGCGTCGATCCGCTCGATCTTCGACGTACTCGCCAAGACGGCCGGCCTGAACATCATCGTCGATCGCGACGTGCCGCCCGGCCTCAAGAGCACGGTGTTCCTCAACGACACCACGGTCGACAGCGCCATCCAGAAGATCCTCATGACTTCGCAGTTGTCCTCGCGCCAGTTCGACGACAACACGCTGCTGATCTACCCCGATCAGCCGGCCAAGCAACAGGATTACCAGCAATTGGTGGTGAAGAGCTTCCACCTCGGCAACGCCGACGCCAAGGCAGTTGCCAACAGCCTGCGCACGGTGCTCAAGTTCCGCGACGTGGTGGTGGATGACAAGCTCAACATGATCGTCATGCGCGACACGCCGGAAGCCATCCGCATGGCGGAGAAGCTCGTCGCCCTGCACGACGTGCCCGAGCCGGAAGTCATGCTGGACGTGGAGATCCTTGAGGTGAGCCGTTCGCTGCTGCAGGATCTCGGCGTGGAATGGCCAGCGCAGTTGCAGCTCAACGCCTTGCCCTTCCAGTTGCAAAGCAGCGGTGCCACGTCGTTCGACACCACCGTGCCGCTGACCCTGCGCGACCTGATGCAACTGACGCCGGGCCGCGTCGGGGCCACTGTCGGCAGCCTGAACATCAATGCCAACGCCACCGATGGCGACGTCAGCCTGCTCGCCAATCCGCGCATCCGCGCCAAGAACCGCGAGAAGGCCAAGATCCTGATCGGCGAGCGCGTGCCCAACATCAGTTCGACGGCAACGTCCACCGGCTTCGTCAGCGAAAACATCAACTACGTGGATGTCGGCCTCAAGCTCGACGTCGAACCGCAGGTGTTCGCCGACAACCAGGTGGTCATCAAACTGGCGCTGGAGGTCAGCAACATCCTCGACACCACGCAGACCAAGAGCGGCACGCTGGCCTACCGCATCGGCACGCGCAACGCATCGACGGTGCTGCGCCTGAAGGACGGTGAAAACCAGATCCTCGCCGGGCTGATCCAGGACGAGGACACCAAGTCGCTGTCGAAGGTGCCGGCGCTGGGTGACATCCCGATCCTCGGCCGCCTGTTCGGCAGCCAGCATGACGAAAAGAAGAAGACCGAAATCGTGCTGTCGATCACGCCGCACCTGATCCGCGCCATCAATCGGCCCGACAGCAGCGCGGGGCAGTTCGACGCCGGCACGGTGACCGGCTTGCGCGGCCATCGGCCGGAAAACGAAAGCAATGGTGGCGCCGATGCGGTGCTGACGGCGCCGGAAAGCGAGGCCGCCCAGGCCAGTGGCAATCTGCAACGCCAGAACGCGCCGCAGGGCAATGGCAACAACAACGGCGGCGCGGCGATGGGTAGCGGCCGCTTGCGCGACGAACCATGAGCGGGGAGGGGGCTGCATCGACCGGCCGCGTACGGCGTGTGCTGCGCGCCTTCACACTGGTCGAACTGCTGGTGGTGATGGCGATCATCGCGCTACTGCTGACGCTGGCCGTGCCGCGTTACTTCAGCAGCCTGGATCGTTCGAAAGAGGCCGTGCTGATGGAGAACCTGCGCACCACGCGCGAGACCATCGACAAGTTCTACAGCGACCAGGGGCGCTATCCGGAATCGCTCGGCGAGCTGGTGGACATGAAATACCTGCGCGCCCTGCCGCGCGACCCCGTCACCGACAGTACCGGCACCTGGATCATCATTTCGCCGGAGCCGCCTTATCGCGGCCAGGTGTACGACATCAAGAGCGGTGCGCGCGGTGCCACCCGCCAGGGCCGGCCGTATTCATCGCTGTAGGCCGGCCGCCAGGCCCGGTTCAGGCATGCACATCGAGTACTACGTGCGCGTTGAAGCGGGATACCGCCCCGTCGAGCGACGGGGCGGCGGTAAGGCGTCAGCCGACCTTGCCCAGCAGCACCTGGGGCAGCCACAGCGACAGTGCCGGCACATAGGTCACCAGCAGCAGGGCGGCGATTTCAAAAGCGAACATCGGCAGCAGGGGGCGTGTCAGCTCGGCCAGCGTCACGCGTGAGACGCGCGCCGCCACGAACAGTGTGCTGCCGACCGGTGGCGTGGCGATGCCGATGCACAGGTTGAACACGATGATGATGCCGAAGTGCACCGGCGATATGCCCAGCTTCATCGCCACCGGCAGGAAGATCGGCGTGAAGATCAGCAGGCCCGGCGTGATGTCGAGGAACATGCCCAGGATCAGCATCAGCACGTTGAACAGCAGCAGCAGCGTGAACGGGTTGTCCGAGACGGCGATGATGGCGTTGGCGATGGCCTGGACCGATCCGGTGCTCGCCAGCAGCCACGACATCGTCATCGACACCCCCACCATCAGCATGACCACGGCAGTGCCGACGGAGGCATCGAGCATGCTGCGCGCCAGCGTCTGCCACGACAGGCTGCGGTACACGAAGCGCCCCAGGATGAAGGTGTAAACGGCGGCCACGCCGGCTGCTTCGGTGGCGGTGAACATGCCGCCGACGATGCCGCCCATGACGATCAGGATAAGGGCCAGCGCCGGCACCGCACGCAGGAAGATCGTCAGCGATTCGCGCGCCGAGTAGCGCTGCACATCGCGCGGCAGATCGCCGCGCATGGCGACTACCGCCAGCCACAGCATGACCGACAGTGCCATCAGCAGGCCGGGAATGTAGCCGGCCACGAACAGGACATCCACCGGCGTGCCGCCCGAGATCAGCGAGTACACGATGAGCGCGCCGGACGGCGGGATCAGCAGGCCGCAGGGCGAGGAGGCCACGTTGGCGGCGGCGCAGATCGGCATGTTGTAACCCGCCTTGCGCTGCAGCGGCGACATCACCGCGCCGACCGCCGCCGCACTGGCCACCGCTGAGCCCGAGATGGAACCGAACAGGGCGTTGGCGACCACCGTGATCTGCGCCAGCGAGCCGGGCATCCAGCCGACCAGCACCTTGGCCAGATCGATCAGGCGCGCCGCGATGCCGCCGGTGTTCATGATGCTGCCGGCCAGGATGAACAGCGGGATCGCCACCAGGGTGAAACTGTCGAGACTGGTGGCGATGCGCTGCGCCGACACGATCAGGGCTGCGTCCATCGAGGGCGTGACGGTGAACAGGGCCAGCAGGGTGCCGGCCCCGATGCAGAAGCTGACCGGCACGCCGAACAGCAGCAGGCCGGTGAACACGATGGTCAGGATCCACAAAGCGGTGCTCATGACTGGATCTCCTTTTCGACGTGTTCGATGGCTTGCTTCACTTCATCGGCCGGCTTGGCGCGCTCGGGCGCGACGATGATGGCGATCTGATAGAAGACGGTGGCGATGCCGGCGATGGGAATGCACAGGTAGACGTAGCCCATGGGCACTTCGAGCGTTGCCGACAACTGCTCGAATTCGAAGGCCCGCATCACCAGCTTGCCGCCGCCGTAGACGAACACCGCCACGGCGAAGACGAGGACGATGCTGGCGACGGCGCGGACGTGGGCGTACAGCTTGGGGCCGGAGAGCTTTTCTTCGAGCATGGTGTAGGCCATGTGCTCGATGCGGCCGCAGGCATAGGCGGTGCCGAGCAGGCTCAGCCAGATGACGGCGAAACGCGAGCTCTCTTCGGTGAAGGTGGCAGGATCGTTGAGCACGTAGCGGCTGACCACCTGCCAGATGACGCACACCGCCAGGGTCGTGAAACAGACGATGAGCGAAGCCTGCAGCACGCGGTCGAGCACGGCTCTGATTGAAAACAGCATGGGTTGGCTCCTTGGCCGCCGCCCCACGGACGAGGGCGGCGGTACGGGCAGGGTGGCTTACTTGACGGCGATGATCTGGTCGAGCAAGGCGCCGAGCTTGGCGTTCTTGCGCTCGGCCTCGATCATGGGTTTGACCTTGGCGACAAAGGCGGCCTTGTTCGGCGTGCTGAAGGTGACGCCCATCTTCTCGGCTTTGGCGCGTTCGGCTTTCTCGAAGTCGGCCCAGGCTTTTTTCTGGAAGTCGAACGATTCCTTGGCGGCGGCGCGGATGGCGTCCTGCTGCGGTTTCTTGAGGGTGTCCCACTTGGTGGTGGAGATCACCAGCACGTCGGGCACGATCTGGTGTTCATCGAACGAGAAGTACTTGGACACTTCGCCATGGCGGCCGCTGGTCAGGGCAGTGAGATTGTTCTCGGCGCCGTCGACCACCCCCATCTGCAGGGCCGAATACACCTCGCCCCAAGGCATTGGCGTCGGCGCCGCGCCCAGGGCCTGCATCATCTTGATGGTGGTCGGGCTTTGCTGGATGCGGATCTTCATGCCCTTCAGATCGTCGGGTGTGTTGATCGGCTTCTTGCCATAGAAGCTGCGCGAACCCGAATCGTAGAAGGTGAGGCCGATGAAGCCCTTCTTGGATGAGGCGGCCAGGATCGATTCGCCGATCGGGCCTTCCACCACCTTGAAGAAGTGCTGCTTGTCGCGGAACACATAGGGCAGGTTGAAGACCTTGTATTCGGGGGCGAAGGTCTCCAGCGGGCTGGCATTGACCTTGGTCATTTCGAGCACGCCGTTCTGCACCTGCTCGAGAAGTTCGCGCTCCTGGCCGAGTTGGCCGTTGGGGAATACCTTGATCTCTATCTCACCCTGCGTCTTTTGCTTGACGAGGTCGGCAAAGCGCACCATCGCCACGTGAACCGGGTTGTCTTCGGGCAGCGAATGCGCCAGGCGCATCTGTTCGGCGGCGGCCGCGGTGCCGCAGAGCGTGCACAGCAGGGCGGCGATGAGGGGGCGGCGCAGGGCGCGCGCGGGGTGTTGATGGTCGGTCATGCTTCCTCCTTGTGGTTCTGCATGGGCCTCTGGCAGTGCGGGCCCGTCATGTCTCACAGGCTCCGAGCCCATAGACAGTGTGGCACGCTAGCAATTGGCCACGCGGCGGAGCAACGGGCAGGCGTGCAAAGGTTTGCAGGACAAGGGGAACAATCCGACGGAGAGAGCCAGCGTTGGCGCATAGCAGCGGCATGCGCGACGTATGAGAATTCTTGCGTTTCCAAATCAGCCCTGCGGGTGAACGATCGATGAGCGGCAAACTCCATATCCGGCAATTGGCTGAACAGACCGGCCTGTCGATCAGTACCGTATCGCGTGTGTTGGCCGGTAAGCGCAACACCAGCGCGCGCTCGCGCCAGCGCGTGTTCGATTGCGCCAAGAGCCTGGGCGTGCTGCAGGGCATGTCGACCGGCCGTCTGCTGTTCAACAAGGTGATGGTGTTCGCGCCGCGCCGGGCCTTCGACGTGCGTGCCGACATCTTCTATTTCAAGGTCATCGAAGGGGTGCGCGACGCCGTCGTCGAACACGACACGCGCCTGTCATTCTGCGCGCTGGAAGAACACGACAGCGACGTGCCGCTGTTCCTGCGCCACATGACCCACGCCAGCGTGGACGCCGCCATCCTGGTGGGCATCGACGATCCGCTGGTACACGCCATGGCCGCCGACGTCGGCAAGCCCTGCGTGCTGGTGAACGGGCGCGATACGACCATGCGGCTGGACGCCGTGATGCCGGACCACGCCAAAGTCGGTGAACAATCGGCGGCTTTCCTGTTGCAGCACGGCCATCGCGACATCGTGTGCCTGTTGTGCCTGCGCCGCGCCACCATGGAGTGGCGCCTGGCCGGCATCCGCAGCGCTTTCGCCGCGCACAACGTGCCGTTCGACGATGAGCGCCAGGTGCTGGTCACCGCCGGCTTCGGCACCCGCGAGGCGTGTGATGCCCTCACTCATTACCTGGCCCAACACACACGGGCGGCGCAGCCGACGGCGGTGCTGGCGGGGGGCGATTTCATGGCGGTGGGTGCCGCGCAGGCCCTGCAGGCTGCGCAACTGATGGTGCCGCGCGATGTGTCCGTGATGAGCATGGACGGCGTCAACCTGGACGAGGTCAATGCCGTGCCGCTGACGTCCTTGCACGTGCCGCGCCGCGAGCTGGGGCACGAGGCCATCCGCTTGCTGCAACGCCGATTCCTGCGGCCGGAAGCGCCCTTCGGCACGGTGCTGCTGAACGGCCGCCTGATGCTGAGGCATTCGGTACGCCGCCTCGGCGCCCGTCGACGGCCGGTGGCCGACGCGGATCTGTACGGCGAGGTCTGAGCCGCGCCGGTTGGCCAAGAAAATGGCCCCGCCGGCGATGCCGGCGGGGCCATGGCGTGGGCCGTGTGGTGATCAGGACGGCTTGCGGAAGTGGATCTCACCGCCTTCGGCATCCACCACCACCGTATCCTTGGCGCCGAAGCGGCCTTCCAGGATCTCGCGCGCGAGTGGATTTTCGATGTGCTCCTGGATCGCCCGCTTGAGCGGCCGCGCACCGTACAGTTCGTCGAAGCCGGCCTTGCCGATTTCGCTGAGCGCCGCGTCCGACACGGTCAGGCCGATGTCCAGGCGGGCCAGCCGCTTCTGCAGGTATTCCAGCTGGATGCGCGCGATCGACTGGATGTGCTCGCTGGCCAGGGCGTGGAACACCACTACCTCATCGATGCGGTTGATGAATTCCGGGCGGAAGAAGGTCTTTACCTCGGTCATCACCGCCGCCTTGACGGCGTCATAGCTCTCGCCGCTCATGGCCTGGATCATCGGGCTGCCGAGGTTCGAGGTCATGACGATCACGGTGTTCTTGAAATCCACCGTGCGTCCCTGGCCATCGGTCATGCGCCCATCATCGAGCACCTGCAGCAGCACGTTGAAGACGTCCGGGTGGGCCTTTTCGACCTCGTCGAAGAGGATCACCGAGTACGGCTTGCGTCGCACCTGCTCGGTCAGGTAGCCACCTTCCTCATACCCTACGTATCCCGGCGGAGCGCCGATCAGACGGGCGACCGAGTGCTTTTCCATGAATTCGCTCATGTCGATGCGGATCAGATGCTCCTCCGAATCGAACAGGAACTCGGCCAGGGTCTTGCACAGTTCGGTCTTGCCCACGCCGGTCGGGCCGAGGAACAGGAACGAGCCGTACGGGCGGTTTTCGTCCGACAGGCCGGCGCGCGAGCGGCGGATGGCGTCGGACACCAGGCGCACGGCCTCGTCCTGGCCCACCACGCGATTGTGCAGGCGCTCTTCCATCTTGAGGAGCTTTTCACGCTCGCCCTGCATCATCTTCGACACCGGGATGCCGGTGGCGCGCGAGACGACCTCGGCGATCTCTTCCGCACCGACCTGGGTGCGCAGGAGCTTGTTGGTCTTTTTGTCACCGCTGCCCGATTCGGCCGCCTTCAATTGCGCTTCGAGCTTGGGCAGTTCGCCATATTGCAATTCGCTCATCTTCTGCCAGTCGCCACGGCGCTTGGCTTCTTCCATCTGCACACGCACCTTTTCGATGGCTTCCTTGATGTGCTGGCTGCCGGCGACCTGGGCCTTTTCGGCCTTCCAGATTTCTTCGAGGTCGGCGTATTCGCGTTCAAGCCTGCCGATCTCTTCTTCGATCAGGCCAAGGCGGCGCTGTGAGGCTTCGTCCTTTTCTTTCTTGACCGCTTCGCGCTCGATCTTCAACTGGATGAGGCGGCGTTCGAGTTTGTCCATGGCCTCCGGCTTGGAGTCGATCTCCATCTTGATGCGGGCGGCGGCTTCGTCGATCAGATCGATGGCCTTGTCGGGCAGGAAGCGATCGGTGATGTAGCGGTGCGACAGCTCCGCCGCCGCCACGATGGCCGGGTCGGTGATGTCGACGCCGTGGTGTACTTCGTACTTTTCCTGCAGACCGCGCAGGATGGCGATGGTCGATTCCACCGAGGGCTCGTCGACCAGAACCTTCTGAAAGCGGCGCTCCAGTGCGGCATCCTTTTCGATGTGCTTGCGGTATTCGTCCAGGGTGGTGGCGCCGATGCAGTGCAGTTCGCCGCGTGCCAGCGCCGGCTTGAGCATGTTGCCGGCATCGATGGCGCCTTCGGCCTTGCCGGCGCCGACCATGGTGTGGATCTCGTCGATGAAGACGATGATGCGGCCTTCTTCCTTGGCGATGTCGGCCAGCACGGCCTTCAGGCGTTCTTCGAATTCGCCGCGATACTTGGCGCCGGCCAACAGGGCAGCCATGTCGAGTGACAGCACGCGTTTGCCGCGCAGGCTGTCGGGGACTTCATCGTTGATGATGCGTTGGGCCAGGCCTTCGACAATGGCGGTCTTGCCCACGCCCGGCTCGCCGATCAGCACCGGGTTGTTCTTGGTGCGGCGCTGCAGGATCTGGATGGCGCGGCGGATCTCGTCGTCGCGGCCGATGACCGGATCGAGCTTGCCCTGGCGGGCGCGCTCGGTGAGGTCGAGGCAATATTTCTTGAGGGCTTCGCGTTGGGTCTCGGCGTCCTGGTTGCCGACCGAGGCACCGCCACGCACCGCTTCGATCGCCGCTTCGAGCGACTTGCGGTTGCCACCGTGTTCGCGCAGCAGGCGGCCGGCCTCGCCCTTGTCGTCGATGAGGGCCAGCAGGAACATTTCTGTGGCAATGAACTGGTCGCCACGCTTTTGCGATTCGCGATCGGTCACGTTGAGCAGGTTGGCGAGATCGCGGCCTACTTGCACATCGCCCCCCGTGCCCTGGACCTGCGCCAGGCGCGCCAGACTTTTGTCGAGGGCGGTGCGCAGCGGCGGGACATTGACCCCGGCCCGCGCCAGCAGCGATGCGGTGCCGCTGTCGTCGTCGCCGAGCATGGCCATCAGCAGATGCGGCGGCTCGATGTATTGATTCTCGTTGCCGACGGCAATGCTCTGCGCCTCGGACAGCGCTTGCTGGAACTTGGTGGTCAGCTTGTCGAATCGCATGGTGATCGTCCCGAAAGAGGTGAAGTTGCACATCAAGTGGGGATGTGCGGATTGCTTTCAAGATGGCGCATTCGTGATGCCACACAATGCCGGCGCGGGTAAGTCCGCCTCGCTAAGTGGCGTCAGCGGTGCTAGCGTGCAGGGCAGTGCCAATATCAAAACGAAGGAGACACCGTCATGGCCGATCAGACCGCCGCGCTGGGCGCACTGCAAAAAAAGAACCTGGAGGCGGCGCTGCGCCTCGCCCAGGTATCCATCGAGAATTCGCAGCGCATCCTTGAATTGCAGATGCAGGCTTCGCGCGAGATCTTCGAGAGTGGCGTGGCCAGTGCGCGCGCCATGTCCGAAGCCGATACGCCGCAGGCCGCCCTGCAATTGCGCACGCGCTACGCGCAGGAGACCACCGAAAAGGTGCTGGTGTGCAGTCGTGGCATTGCCGAGGTGACGGCGCAGTTACAGGTGGAGATGGGCCGCATGGTGAGCGAGCAGATCACCGAAGGCGGTCAGGACGTGCTGGCCGCCATGCAGGGCATGTTCAAGCATGGGCCGCTGGGCAACGAAGCCGCCGCGCGTGCCTTGCAAGAGAGCTTCGATGCCGCCAACCGCACCTTGCAGCAAGTGGTGCAGGCGTCCACCGCCGCCTTCGGCGCAGCGGCCGGCACCGGCCGCAAGGGCCGCAACGGCTAGCGCCTCGGGCCGTTTCAGTCGCGTTTGGGTTCGGCTGGCCGCAACCCGAGCGCGACCCCCAGCCACAGGAACAGCATCATGGCCACGCGAGGCGCGTCGATGATGCTGTCGAACATACCCGCCACCAGGAAACCGGCCAGGCTCGCCAGCAAGGGCGCCGCATAAGGGTGCAGGTTGGCGGGCCAGGTCAGCAGCCGCACGCCGGCCACCACGAAGGCCAGGCCCAGCGCCACGACGCCGAGCGCACCGTTCTCCACCAGCATGTGCAGGAACACGTTCTTGGCGTGCCAGGGCAAGTGCTGGCGGTCGCTGGCCGAGAACCAGCGCCAGCCGCCCTGCGTGAAATCCCCGTTGTCCAACCGTTCCGCACCGTTTGCGTCTACCAGCGAAAAGCCGGTGGCATCGAAGGCCTGCGTGCCTTGCGCCGAGATGGCGAAGGTCAGCGGGCGGACGGCATACCAGGGTCCGGCGTTGAGATCGCCCACCGGCACGCGCCATTCGCGCGCGTGCCATTGCCCGTCGCCGGGCACGGAGACATAGGCGCTGATGCAGGCATCCGGGTAGATCAGATGCTTGCGGCATAGCTCGACACCGATCTGCGCCGGCCCCGGCGCGCGCGCCGAGAAACGTAGCCGCGCCGGCAGGGCGATGTCATGGCCGCTCAGGCGCTGCGTCATGCGAAAGACTTCCTCGCCGCCCTGAGGGTGGCGGGGCGCACCGATGCTGGCGAAGCTGCCCTGGTCGTCGCGGCGCACGTGCATATCGCCGGAATACAGCGAATCGAGCACCTTCCAGCGGTAGGCCAGCGGGAATTGCCCGGCGCCCAGACCGATCAGGGCGGTGGCAGGCCGGTCGACCAGGGTCAGCACGCGTCGCCAATTATCGACGCGGGTATCCATGTCGTTGCCGATGGCGGCAAAGCGCGCCCCGGCGTAATAACTGCTGCCCACGGCGATGGTCATGCCGGTGCAGCCCAGCACCACGCACAGCGGCACCAGGTGGTGACGCCGTACGCGCCAGGGCGCGCGCTGCGCCAGGGCCGGCACCAGGGCCAGGGCCAGCAGGGCCGCCGCTGCCAGCGCCATGGGCTGGATCGCGCGACTGCCGCCCCAGTGAGCGGCGACCGCCACGGCGGCGATGGCGGCCCATACCAGCGCCGCAAAGGCGCCGATATGCCCCAGCGGGCCGCGCCGCGACGGACCGGCCAGCGTGCTGGCAAGGGCCAGCAGGAGCGCTGCCGGTACGCTGGCATAGACGGCTTTGTCCCAAACCTGCGCCGCGCCGAGGCCCAGCATGCCCAGGGCGGCGCCCGCCGCCAGTCCGGCCAGCACCCATGGGCGCTGTGGCGGCGCATCGTTTTCGAGGTGGCCGGCCCCCAGCCAAACGCAGACGGCGAGTGTCAGCAGCGCCGCCAGGCCCCGGTAGCCGGAGGTGCCGAAGCTGTAAGCCGCCCCGATCAGGGTCAGCGTGATGAGGGCAGCCACCGGCCAGCGGATGGCCTGTGAGCGCGCCTGGCGTTGGTCCGGTCGCCACAGAGAGACGACCAACAGCAC
The DNA here is from genome assembly GCA_047605765.1 of Rhodocyclaceae bacterium. Classification (GTDB taxonomy): domain Bacteria; phylum Pseudomonadota; class Gammaproteobacteria; order Burkholderiales; family Rhodocyclaceae; genus JBGVSA01. The sequence continues at coordinate 15,699 of JASGFB010000057.1, read as the reverse complement.
CCCCAGCGAGACCACGGCGGCGGCATAGGTGCTGCGCGTGAAGCCTGCCAGCACAGCATAGGCACCGAGCAGGGCGGCCAGCCCCGCCACGATGCGCAGTGGGCCGTGGCTGCGTACCGCTGCCCACACGGCGAACGGCCAGGTCAGCACCAGGGCGCCGTCGAGTGCGGCGCCACCGACGTGCATTTCCCAGAACGAACCGGTGGTGCGGTAGTCGGTGGCGAAGTCGGTCAGCGAGGTGAACGAGATGCGCTCGATCAGCACCGCGCCGGCCACGCCGAGCAGGCACAGCACGGCAGCCCAGGGCAGCGTGCGCAGTGTGCTGGCGTGCCAGCGCCCCAGGAAGGGCAGGCACCACAGCGCCAGCAGCGGACCGCGGGCGATGCGGAGGGCCTCGAAGCTGCCATCGAAGAGCACGAAACTGCCCACGTCCACGCCCGGCAGGGGCAGCAGGCCGCGCAGCAGGGCCACGATATAGCTCAGCCACAGCAGGCCGATGGCGATGGCCGGCCCGGCGCTCCAGCGCAGATGCATGCCGTCGCCGTGGCTGCGCATCACGGGCGTAGCCATGCCGCGCAGGCCGAGCGCGATCAGCAGCGCGCCGAGCAGGGCATCGCTCTCGGTGAAATAGCCATTGCCGGTGTAAGCGGTGCGATCGATGACGGCCAGCAGGGCCAGCCACAGCGGCAGCCACAGGGCGGGGCGCCACAGGATCAATGCAGTGGGGATGATCAACATCACGCCCCAGGCGCCGGGCTGCGACAGATGCCACCACAGCACGATGAGGGCCGTGCCCAGCGGCAACGACAGCAGCGAATGCAGGAAATGCCCCAGAGTGGCCAGCGGTGAGCGGGCGGTGCTGCGCGAGGGTCGGGTCATGGCGGCCGGCGCGAAAGCAGGAGAGGCCGCCATGATAGCCGTTGGCGCCGCCCACCGGGCGGCGCATGCCCGCTGGGCGATGCCTCGTCGGGGACTCAGACGCGGTAGTCGGCGAGGGTTTCTTCGATGGCCCGGCTGCGTTCCACCAGGGCTTGCACGGCACCGGCGGTATTGGCCACCGCGCTGAAGTTGCCGTCGGTCATCTGGGCAATCTGTTCGACCTGGCGCGAAATCTCGGTGCACGCGGTGTTCTGCTCGCGGATCGCCGACGAGATCTCGTCCACCAGCCCCATGACCTGGCGCGTCTCGCCACGGATCCGCTGGATGGCCTCGCCGGCGGTGCTGGCGTTGGCGGCGCCTTCATCAACCTTGGCCACCGCGATGTCCATGCTGTCGACGGCTTCTTCGGCGCCGCTCTGCATGCGCTCGACGAGGGCGGCGATCTCCTGCGTCGACTTGGCGGTGCGCTCGGCCAGCTTGCGCACTTCGTCGGCCACCACCGCGAAGCCACGGCCTTGCTCGCCGGCGCGCGCCGCTTCGATGGCGGCGTTCAGGGCCAGCAGGTTGGTCTGATCGGCCACTTCCTTGATGACGCCCACCACCGAGTGGATGTTTTCGCTGTCGCGGCGCAGGGTGGTGATGCGCTCGGAGGCGCTGCGCACCGATTCGGCGATGCTGGTGATTTCTTCTACCGTGGCCAGGATGACCTTGGCGCCACGCCCGGCCACTTCGTCCGACGCCATCGATTGTTGGTTGGCGTCGTGCGACCGGTCGGCGATGTGGGCGATGCTGACGGTGACTTCTTCCATCGCCGAGGCCATCGACGATGAAGCGTCGGACTGCACACGCGAGTTGTCCGAGATGGACGCCGTCTTGTTGTCGATTTCGGCGGCGGCCCCCGAGATCTCGGCGATGGCGGTCTTGATCTGGCCGAAGCTCGCGCGCAGGCGTTCGGTGAGGCGGTTGTAGGCCTGCAGGGTCTGCCCGATTTCGTCGTTCTGGCGTACCGGCAGCACGTGCGTGAAGTCGAGGTTGTCGGCGGTGAACATGATTTCGTCACGCATGCGCGTCAGCGGCCCGGTAATCGAACGGCCCAGCAGCAGGCCGACGGCGGCCAGGATGACCAGCGACACGATGGCCGCAGTGACCGACACGATGGTGGTGACCGAGAAGGCGCGCTCGATGACGTCCAGTTCGGACTTGGCCTTGTCGGCGTTGAATTTGCCGAGCTTGACCAGGTCTTCCTGCACCTTTTCGTTGAGCGGACGGCCTTGCGAGGTCATCAACTGCAGGGCGAGGTTTTCGCCGCCGGCGAGCAGATCGGCTTTCTTGGCCGTTTCCAGGGCACGGTCCATGACATCGAGGTAACTGGACAGGTCGTCCTGCAGTTCCTTGACCATGGCCTTTTCGGCCTTGTCGTCGGCAAAGCGCTTGTCGTACTCGGCCAGGCCTTCTTGCAGCGTCTGACGCTTGGCTGCGATGGCTTCGGCCGCGCGGTCCTTGCGGTCGAGTTCGGTCTCGACGGCGTATTCATTGACCAGCGAGTGCATGATCAGATACGAGGCGCGCAGCTCGTCGATCTGCAGGACGCTGGGCATGGCGCTGCGAGCGATCGTGGTGGTGTGAGACTTGGTGGTCATCAAACCGGTCAGCGACACGCCGATGGTTATGGTCACGGCAATGGCCGACACCACGATGATGGCCAGAATCCTGAGCCGGATACTCAGGTGCAAGAGTCTGCGCATACATGTCCTTTGCATGTTTCTTTTTCGGGAGGTGCCGGTGCGGTGAGTTGGCCGTGACGGACACTTCGAACCCTAACGACCGCTCGTCGGCAGTCCTTGAGCATCGGTAGTAAAACGCTTACTCAGGGTACGCCCCAGGAAATGCACGCAAAGGGTGCGGGTGATGGCGGATAGGCCGCTTGGCATGGGCGATGGCGGCGCATGCGGGGGGCATGCGCCCACAAGGCGCCGTTGCCACTCGTCGCGGACGAACGGGCGGTTCAGTGCAGGGCGGTGTTGAGCAACTGAGCCAGACGTAGTCCAGCCTTTTGCATTTCTTGACGAATCATCGGCAGAGCCTGGGCCTGGTAGGCGCGGTCCAGACGCACCGTGCCCGTCAGTCGCGTGTCGCAGGTGAAGCCGGGCAGGGGGGCGTAGGCCGTTTCCAGCGCAATGTCGCGGCTTTCACGCATCCAGGCGGTGGGGGCGTTGGCCGCCAGCGGCTGGCGTTCGGTCAGTGTGCCAGTGAGCGGACCCTTGGCCAGCGCAGCTTTGGCCAGTTGGGTGTCCCAGGCCTCGTGGAGCGTGACGGAGGGCGACTTGATGCCGTCCAGTTCCACGCGCACCTGGCCTTTGTCGAGGCCGACCCCGGAATGCAGCGGTTGATGCAGATCGCCGACCAGATGGACGACCCATTTGAGTGCCTCGTTGCGTGCCTGCTGCGGTTGAGCGGGATCGGCCAGGACCTGTGTGAAATGGATGATGTTCTGGTCCACGCAGTGGCCGTCCTTGCAGGGGCCCAGATCACTCGAGCACACCCGGTTGGCGCGCACGTGCCAGCCGGCGTAGGCGCCCTTGGGCGCGATGTCGCGGATTTCGTCCGGCCACGACGCCACGGCGGCCAGGGTGGTGCGGCCCGAGGGTTTGCCGTCGCGATCCAGATCGCCCATCAGCAACTGCGTGACCTGAGCCTGGGCGGCAGGCGTCAGATTGGCCTGCGCCAGTGCGGCGACGGCGGCGTGTCCCTGGCGGCCCCAGGCGGCGGCCGGTTGGGAGGCGACACTGGTGAGGACCAGTGCGATAAGCATGAGCGATCTGTTCAGCATGGACATGACGCATGTATGGAGCGGGCGTCATGGTAGCGCGACGGCGGCGCGCCAGCCCGCCTGATGCGCGGGCTGGCGGAGAAAGATCGCTCAGGCGGCGGCTTCGGAGCTTGCGCGGCGGTCGTGGCGGCATTCGCGCACGCGTTCGACGTGGCCGGCTTCGTCGACGGTTTCGAGACGTACGTTGAACCCCCACAGGCGGGCGACGTGGCGCAGCATCTCGTCGGTGCCGTTGCCGAGCGGGCGGCGCTTGTGCGTCTGGTGCCGCAGCGTCAGCGCCCGGTCGCCACGGAAGTCGACGTTCCACACCTGGATGTTGGGCTCGCGCGAACCGATGTTGTATTGCTCCGAAAGCACCTCGCGGACCCGGCGATAGCCTTCGTCGTCATGGATGGCGGACACTTTCAGGCGGGCTTCGCGGTCGTCGTCGAGAATGGCGAAGAAGCGGAAGTCACGTATCAGCTTGGGCGAGAGGTATTGGGCAATGAAGCTCTCGTCCTTGAAGTTGCGCATGGCGAAGTCGAAGGTCTCGCGCCAGTTGCTGCCGGCGATGTCGGGGAACCACCGGCGGTCCTCTTCGGTGGGGGCTTCGCAGATACGGCGGATGTCGGTCCACATGGCGAAACCCAGCGCATAGGGGTTGATGCCGCGATACCACGCTGCCTTGTACGGCGGCTGCATGACGACGTTGGTGTGCGAATGCAGGAATTCGATCATGAAGCTGTCGGCCAGCAAGCCCTCGTCGTACAGCGTGTTGAGCAGGGTGTAGTGCCAATAGGTGGCCCAGCCTTCGTTCATGACCTGGGTCTGCCGTTGCGGGAAGAAGTACTGGCTCACCTTGCGCACGATGCGCACGACTTCGCGCTGCCAGGGTTCGAGCAGAGGGGCATTCTTTTCGATGAAGTAGAGCAGGTTTTCTTCGGGCTCGGGCGGGAAGCGCTTTTCGGTCAGCGCGGCGGACTTGGCTTCCTGCGTGGGCAACGTGCGCCACAGGGCGTTGACCTGCGATTGCAGGTAATCCTCACGCTCTTTCTGGCGCATCTTTTCTTTTTCCAGCGACAGCTTGGGCGGGCGCTTGTAGCGGTCTACGCCCACGTTCATCAGCGCGTGGCAGGAATCGAGCAGCAGCTCGACTTCTTCTTCGCCATGGCGCTCTTCGCATTCAGCGAGGAAATTCCGCGCGAACACCAGGTAGTCGATGATGGCGTCGGCGTTGGTCCACGTGCGGAACAGGTAATTGCCTTTGAAGAACGAGTTGTGACCGTAAGCGGCGTGCGCGATCACCAGGGCCTGCATCGGCATGGTGTTCTCTTCCATGAGGTAAGAGATGCACGGGTTGGAGTTGATGACGATCTCGTAGGCCAGGCCCATCTGCCCGCGCCGGTAGCCTTTTTCGGTGGCGATGAACTGCTTGCCGAAGCTCCAGTGGTGGTAGTTCACCGGCATGCCCACCGAGGCGTAGGCGTCCATCATCTGTTCGGCGGTGATCAGCTCGATCTGGTTCGGGTAGGTGTCCAGGCCGTAGGCTTCGGCGACGCGGCGGATTTCCGTGTGGTATTCGTCGATCAGTTCGAACGTCCATTCGGACGGTGAGGGCAGGGATTTCTTGGCGCGTTTTTTCATGCCGGGTCCTCTGTCTTGTGCCGGCCGGGGCCGGCGGGCGGGGCTGTCGCCGTGTGCTGCCTTGTGTCGCATGACTACACCATGTTCTTTTTGAACAGCTCGCGGAACACCGGATAGATGTCGGCGTAGCTTTCGATGCGCTGCATGGCGAAATTGGTCTGGTGGCCCTGCAGCTTTTCGTATTCGCGCCACAGGTTCTGTGGCTCGCCAGGCGTGATTTCGATGTACGCGAAATGCTGCACGTAGGGCAGGATCGATTCGGCCAGCAACTCGCGGCAATGGGGTGAATCGTTCTCCCAGTTGTCACCGTCCGAGGCCTGCGCGCCGTAGATGTTCCACAAGCCGGTGGCGTAGCGCTCCTGGATGATGTCGCGCATCATGTCCAGCGCGCTGGAAACCACCGTGCCGCCCGATTCGCGCGAGTGGAAGAAGTCCTCTTCGTCGACCTCCTTGGCCACCGTGTGATGGCGGATGAAGACCACATCGATGTGTTCGTACGAGCGCGTCAGGAACAGGTACAGCAGCATGAAGAAGCGCTTGGCGGTGGCCTTCTTCTCTTCGTCCATGGAGCCCGAGACATCCATCAGGCAGAACATCACCGCCTGGGTGGACGGTTGCGGCAGGCGTACGCGGTTGTTGTAGCGCAGGTCGAAGGTGTCGATGAACGGAATGGCGTCGATCTTGGCGCGCAAGATGCCGATATCGGCCTTGACGCGCGTGATGGCATCCAGGTCGGGCGGCGTGGCGCCTTCGAGTTCTTCCAGTTCGCGGGCCAGTTCGCGCAGGCGTGCCGAGTAGGGTGCCGACAGGGCCAGGCGGCGCCCCAGGGCGCCGCGCATGGAGCGCACCAGATTGAGGTTGGTCGGCACGCCGTCGTTGGAATACCCGGCACGCTGTGTCTTGTATTCGGGGATGCGCGCCAGTTGGGTCTTGACGAGGTTGGGCAACGCCAGATCGTCGAAGAAAATATCGAGGAATTCTTCGCGCGACAGCTGAAAGACGAAATCGTCCTCCGATTCGCCTTCGTTGCTGGCGCCCTTGCCGCCCGCGCCGGCACCGCCACCCATCGGGCGGTTGATTTCATCGCCACTGGCGAACTGATCATTGCCCGAATAGATCTGCTCCCATTCACCGCCTTCGCCGTGCTGGAACTGCGGTTCGTTCAGGTCACGGGCGGGGATGGAAACCGATTCGCCGTTGTCCAGATCGCGGATGCTGCGGCCGTCTATGGCGTCGGCCACGGCACGGCGGATCTGATGTTTGAAACGCCGCATGAAGCGTTGCCGGTTCACAGCACTCTTCTTTTTGCTGTCGAACCGTCTGTCGATGATGCGCATGAGGACCTCTGCCTTGTTGGGCGGCCGCACGCGGCTGCGCGTGGCCGCCCGGATGAAGCTGCAGGCGGGATGGCGCGGGCGCCATCCGTCCCTGGGTAGAGCCGGTCAGGACGATTTCCGTACTCTCAAATACCAGTCGCACAGCAGACGGACCTGATTTTCGGTATAGCCCTTGGTGATCATGCGGTTGACGAAGTCCTGGTGCTTTTTCTGCTCGTCGGTGCTGCCCTTGGGCGAGAAGGAAATCACCGGCAACAGGTCTTCGGTATTGGAGAACATCTTCTTTTCGATCACGGCGCGCAGTTTCTCGTACGACGTCCAGCTCGGATTCTTGCCGGCGTTCTTGGCACGTGCGCGCAATACGAAGTTGACCACCTCGTTTCTGAAATCCTTGGGGTTGGAAATCCCCGCCGGTTTTTCGATCTTCTCCAGTTCGTCGTTGAGGGCGGCGCGGTCGAAAATTTCGCCGGTGTTCGGGTCGCGGTATTCCTGGTCCTGAATCCAGAAATCGGCGTAGGTGACGTAACGGTCGAAGATGTTCTGGCCGTATTCGGAGTACGACTCCAGGTAGGCGGTCTGGATCTCCTTGCCGATGAACTCGGCGTAGCGGGGGGCCAGGTACTCCTTGATGAAGGCGGTGTACTTCTGGTCGACTTCGGGCGTGTATTGCTCCTGCTCGATCTGCTGTTCGAGCACGTACATCAGGTGTACCGGGTTGGCCGCCACCTCGCGGTGGTCGAAGTTGAACACACGCGAGAGCACCTTGAAGGCGAAACGCGTGGACAGGCCGGTCATGCCTTCATCGACACCAGCGTAGTCGCGGTATTCCTGGTAGCTCTTGGCCTTGGGGTCGGTGTCCTTGAGGTTTTCGCCGTCATACACGCGCATTTTGCTGAAGATGCTCGAGTTTTCAGGCTCTTTCATGCGCGACAGCACGGCAAACTGGGCCAGCATTTTGAGGGTGTCGGGGGCGCACGGCGCGTGTGACAGCGAACTGTGCTGCAAGAGCTTTTCGTAGATGCGGATCTCTTCCGACACGCGCAGGCAATACGGCACCTTGACGGTGAAGATGCGGTCCAGGAAAGCCTCGTTGTTCTTGTTGTTCTTGAACTGCAACCATTCGGATTCGTTCGAGTGGGCCAGGATGACGCCGTCGAAAGGTATCGCGCCGAAACCTTCCGTCCCCTTGTAGTTGCCTTCCTGGGTGGCGGTCAGCAGCGGGTGCAGCACCTTGATGGGCGCCTTGAACATTTCGACGAACTCGAGCAGGCCACGGTTGGCCAGGCACAGACCGCCCGAATAGGAGTACGCATCCGGATCGTTCTGCGAAAATTGTTCCAGCATCCGAATGTCGATCTTGCCAACCAGTGAAGAAATGTCCTGGTTGTTCTCGTCGCCGGGCTCGGTCTTGGCGACAGCGATCTGACGCAGTGTGGACGGGCGCAGTTTGACGACGCGGAACCGGGTGACGTCGCCGTTGAATTCATGCAGCCGCTTGACCGCCCACGGCGACATGATCGTGTTGAGGTAGCGGGTCGAGATGCCGTAGTCGTCGCTCAGGATCTTGCCATCCTCGGCCGGATCGAACAGCCCCAGGGGCGATTCGTGTACCGGCGAGCCCTTGATGGCGTAGAAGGGCACGTGCTCGATGAGCTGCTTGAGCTTTTCGGCCAGCGAGCTCTTGCCGCCACCGACCGGACCGAGGAGGTAGAGAATCTGCTTCTTTTCTTCCAGCCCCTGGGCCGCGTGCCGGAAGTAGGCCACGATGTTCTCGATGGCTTCTTCCATGCCGTAGAACTCGCGGAAGGCCGGATACACCTTGATGACCTTGTTGGAGAAGATGCGCGAGGCGCGCGGGTCAAGTCGCGTGTCGACCATCTCCGGCTCGCCGATCGCCATCAACATCCGCTCAGCGGCGGTGGCATAGGCCGAAGGATCCGTCTTGCAGATTTCCAGGTACTCCTGCAGCGAGTATTCCTCTTCCTTGGTGGTCTCGAAGCGGGCTTGATACGCGCTGAAGATACTCATGCAACACCTCCTTTGAGCGACAACGCGGCAGGGCGCAGGGGTTTGCGGCTCGTCACGTCGACGTTGAAACAAGCGGCCCGTGGGCGCTGGGCGGGATCGTCGCAACCAAGGTCCTGCCGTCAGTCGCTAAGATCGTTGCTCGGCGCTGCTGTGCATCTGGCTGAGAAAATTCTGCACCTTCCGGGGCCGGATGCAACAGGGACAAATCCACAAAAAACACGATGCATGGACCGTGCCAGGAAGCCGGCGAACCCCATGCACAGCGGTACAGCGGGGCATTCGGGCGGTTGTGCTAGAATCCCAAAGTTAGCGATTTTTGTGCGAGCGATCCGCCCAGACGGCTCGCAAGCGTTCTTTAGCCGGGGGTGCCTTCGGCGTGGGTCTCGATGTTGCGCCGCTTTGGTGCGGCCGCATGCATCGACCGACGCACTGGCGCCCGCTTTATTTCTGTCCAGGGATTTTCCGCATGCAAACGAATGAAGTGACGCCGAGCTCGCTCGAGCGCCGTATTGATCTGTCGGTTTCGCTGGCCGACATCGAGAAGGACGTCGAGGCCCGCCTTGCCCGTCTGGCCCGTACGGTCAAGATGCCGGGTTTCCGCCCGGGCAAGGTGCCCCTCAAGCTGGTGAGCCAGCAATACGGCCCGCAAGTGCGCTCCGAAGTGCTCGGCGAGTCGGTCGAACGTGCGTTCGGCGACAAGGTCCGCGAGCAGAACCTGCGCGTGGCGGGCTACCCCCGTATCGAACCGAAGGAAGACGGCAAGGAAGGCGAAGTCGCTTTCTCGGCCACCTTCGAGGTCTACCCGGAAGTGCAGGTCGCCGACCTGTCCGGCCGTGAAGTCGAGCGCGCCGTGTTCACGGTGAGCGACGCCGAAGTCGACCACACCCTGGATGTGCTGCGTAAGCAACGCGCCGTGTACGAAGCCGTCGACCGCGCCTCCGAGAAGGACGATCGCGTCGTCATCGACTTCACCGGCCGCACCAATGGCGAAGTCTTCGAAGGCGGTACCGCCAGCGATTTCCCGGTCCTGGTGGCGGGCGGCCAGATGCTGCCCGACTTCGACGCGCAACTGGTGGGTGTCAAGCAGGGCGACACCAAGTCGTTCGACGTGAACTTCCCGGCCGACTACCACGCCAAGAACCTGGCGGGTCAGACCGCCCAGTTCGAAATCGTCGTCAAGTCGGTTGAAGCGCCGCGTCTGCCGGAGCTGGATGCCACCTTCGCCAAGGCCCTGGGCGTGGCGGACGGCGACGTCGAAAAGATGCGTGCCGAAATCCGCGCCAACCTGGACCGCGAAGTGAAGCGTCGCTTGTTCTCGCGCACCCGCGACCAAGTGCTGGAAACCCTGATCGAAGCGAGTACGTTCGAAGTGCCGCGCGCGCTGATCGAAGGCGAATCGCAGCGCATGGCCGAGCAAGCCAAGCAGGATCTGGTGCAGCGCGGCGTGGACGCCAAGAACGTTCCGGTGCAGCCCGAATGGTTCACCGAACAGGCCGCCCGTCGCGTCAAGCTGGGCCTGATCGTTGCGGAAATCGTCAGCCAGCACAATCTGCAGGCCAAGCCGGAGCAGGTGCGTACCCAGGTTGAAGAGCTGGCGCAGAGCTACGAACAGCCCGCTGAATTTGTCAAATGGTATTACGCCAAGCCCGAAAACCTGCGCGGCATTGAAGACATGGTCGTTGAGTCCAATGTTGTGGAGTGGGTATTGAGCCAGGCAAAGGCCAGCGATAAAGTGGTGTCGTTCGAAGAGCTGATGGGCAACAACGGCCCGCAAGCCTGAACTTTCGTCCCCTGCGACTAACAAACGGACTCAAGGAATGTTCCTGCATAACGCCATGACCAACGCACAATCGGATTGGGATCCGCAAGGACTCGGTCTGGTCCCCATCGTCGTCGAACAGAGCGGCCGTGGTGAGCGCTCGTACGATATTTACTCCCGTCTGCTGCGGGAGCGTGTGGTGTTCCTGGTCGGGCCGGTCAATGACCAGACCGCCAACCTGATCGTGGCGCAACTGCTGTTCCTTGAGTCCGAGAATCCGGAAAAGGACATCTATTTCTACATCAACTCCCCGGGCGGCTCGGTGACGGCCGGCATGGCGATCTACGACACCATGCAATTCATCAAGCCGGCGGTGAGTACGCTGTGCATCGGGCAGGCGGCCAGCATGGGCGCCTTCCTGCTGGCGGCGGGCGAGAAGGGCAAGCGTTTCTGCCTGCCCAATTCGCGTGTCATGATTCACCAGCCGCTGGGTGGCTTCCAGGGGCAGGCTTCAGATATCGAAATCCATGCGCGTGAAATCCTCACGCTGCGTGCCAAACTGAACAATATGCTGGCCAATCACACGGGCCAGCCGGTCGAGCGCATCGAAAAGGACACCGATCGCGATAATTTCATGTCCGCCACTGAAGCGGCCGAATACGGCCTGGTGGACAAGGTCCTGGTTAATCGCAACGACGTCGCCTAAGCATCAAACGTGATTTCGCTGCCCCCACAAGACATAGGCTCGATATGACAGATAAAAAATCCGCCAGCGGAGACAAGCTGCTTTACTGCTCCTTTTGCGGTAAGAGCCAGCATGAAGTCCGCAAGCTGATCGCTGGGCCGTCCGTTTTCATCTGCGACGAATGCATCGAGCTGTGCAACGACATCATCCGCGACGAAATGAGCGGCGAAGGTACCGCGCGCCTGGAGCGCTCGGACCTGCCCACGCCGCGCGAGATCGGTGACATCCTCGATCAGTACGTGATCGGCCAGACTTCCGCCAAGCGCATCCTGGCGGTTGCGGTGTACAACCATTACAAGCGCCTGCGGCATATGTCGAAGACGGCCGACGATGTCGAGCTGTCCAAGAGCAACATCCTGCTCATCGGGCCGACCGGCTCGGGCAAGACCTTGCTGGCGCAGACCCTGGCCCGCCTGCTCAACGTGCCGTTTGTGATGGCCGATGCCACCACGCTCACCGAAGCGGGCTATGTGGGCGAGGACGTCGAGAACATCATCCAGAAACTGCTGCAGAAGTGCGACTACGACGTCGAGCGCGCGCAGCAGGGGATCGTCTACATCGACGAAATCGACAAGATTTCGCGTAAGTCCGACAACCCGTCGATCACGCGCGACGTCTCCGGTGAAGGTGTGCAGCAGGCGTTGCTCAAGATCATCGAAGGCACCATCGCCGCCGTGCCGCCGCAGGGCGGGCGCAAGCACCCCAACCAGGATTTCGTCCAGGTCGACACCACCAACATGCTGTTCATCTGTGGTGGCGCCTTCGACGGTCTGGAAAAGGTGATTCGCGACCGTACCGAGCACGTGGGCATCGGTTTTGGCGCCAAGGTCAAGACGAGCAAGGAAAAGGGCGTATCCGAGACCTTCCAGCAAGTTGAGCCGGAAGATCTCATCAAATTCGGGCTGATCCCCGAATTCATCGGCCGCCTGCCGGTGGTGGCCACGCTGCATGAACTGACCGAAGAGGCCCTGATCCAGATCCTCATCGAGCCGAAGAACGCGCTGATCAAGCAATACCAGAAGCTGTTCTCCTTGGAAGGCGTGGAGCTCGATGTGCGGCCGGCCGCACTGCAGGCGATCGCGCGCCGTGCCATCAAGCGGCGTACGGGGGCGCGCGGCTTGCGTTCGATCATCGAAGCTGCGCTGTTGGATGTCATGTACGAGCTGCCGGGCCTCGAAAACGTCAGCAAAGTGGTTGTCGACGAGAACACCATCGAGTCGAACGCCAAGCCGATCCTCATTTATGCGGATCAGCCGAAAGTCTCAGGTTCCAACTGAAGGGCGGGCAAGGCATGTCGAAACGGCATGCCTTGAATTGCACAGTCGTGCCCCAACATGCCTTGGGTGCCTTTGAAGGATACAAATATGTCAAGCAAGCCTGAGCTCCCCCCCGAGACCATCGAGCTGCCTCTGTTGCCGCTGCGCGACGTGGTGGTGTTCCCGCACATGGTCATCCCGCTGTTCGTGGGCCGTCCGAAGTCCATCAAGGCACTCGAGACGTCCATGGAAGCCGGCAAGAGCATCCTGCTGGTGGCGCAGAAATCCGCGGCCAAGGACGAACCGTCCGCCGACGATCTTTACGATGTCGGTTGCGTGGCCAATATCCTGCAGATGCTCAAGCTTCCGGACGGGACCGTGAAGGTTCTGGTCGAAGGGACGCAGCGTGCGCAGGTGGAGCATGTCGAAGATCTCAACACGGTCTTCATGGCCCGCGTGACGCCGGTGCCCAGTGATGACATGGGCACGCACGAGATCGAAGCCATGCGCCGCGCCATCATCGGCCAGTTCGATCAGTACGTGAAACTGAACAAAAAGATCCCGGCCGAGATTCTTACCTCGCTCGCCGGCATCGACGAGGCCGGCCGCCTGGCCGACACCATCGCCGCCCACTTGCCGCTCAAGCTCGAGCAGAAGCAGACCGTGCTTGAGCTGTTTGATATCGGCCAACGCCTCGAACGCCTGCTGTCGCAGCTCGAAACCGAGCTGGATATCCTCCAGGTCGAAAAGCGCATCCGTGGCCGCGTCAAGCGCCAGATGGAAAAAAGCCAGCGCGAGTATTACCTGAACGAGCAGGTCAAGGCGATTCAGAAGGAACTCGGCGAAGGTGAAGAAGGCGCCGATCTCGAAGAGATCGACAAGAAGATCAAGACTGCCGGCCTGACCAAGGAAGCCTTGGCCAAGGCCCAGTCCGAGATGAAGAAGCTGCGCCTGATGTCGCCGATGTCCGCCGAGGCGACGGTGGTGCGCAACTACATCGAAACGCTGACCGGTCTGCCGTGGAAGAAAAAGTCGCGCATCAGTAAGGATCTGGGCGAAGCCCAGAAGGTGCTGGACAAAGATCACTTCGGTCTCGAAAAGGTCAAGGAACGCATCCTCGAATACCTGGCGGTGCAGCAACGCGTCGACAAGCTCAAGGCGCCGATCCTGTGCCTGGTCGGCCCCCCTGGGGTCGGCAAGACTTCGCTCGGCCAGTCCATCGCCAAGGCGACGAACCGCAAGTTCGTACGCATGTCGCTGGGCGGCGTGCGCGACGAGGCTGAAATTCGCGGCCACCGCCGGACCTACATCGGTTCGATGCCCGGCAAGATCCTGCAGAACATGACCAAGGTTGCCGTGCGCAACCCGTTGTTCCTGCTCGATGAAGTGGACAAGATGGGCCAGGACTTCCGCGGTGATCCGAGTTCGGCGCTGCTCGAAGTGCTCGACCCGGAACAGAACGCCACCTTCGTCGACCATTACATCGAAGTCGAATACGACTTGTCGGATGTGATGTTCGTGGCCACGGCCAACTCGCTGAATATCCCGGCGCCCCTGTTGGATCGGATGGAAATCATCCGCCTCTCGGGCTACACGGAAGAAGAAAAGGTGAGCATCGCCCAGCGCTATCTGCTGCCCAAGCAGATGAAGAACAATGGCGTGAAGCAGACCGAACTAACGGTGACCGAAGACGCCCTGCGCGACATTATCCGCTACTACACCCGCGAAGCCGGGGTGCGGAGCCTGGAGCGCGAGGTCTCGAAGATCTGCCGCAAGGTCGTCAAGTCGCTCGTCATGCGTTCGCGCGCCAGCAAGATCGTGGTGAACGCCAAGAACCTCGACAAATACCTGGGGGTGCGCCGCTATACCTTCGGCGTGGCCGAGAAGGACAACCAGGTGGGTCAGGTGACGGGCCTCGCCTGGACCGAAGTCGGTGGTGAGTTGCTGACCATCGAAGCGGTGGTGCTGCCGGGCAAGGGCAAGATCACGACGACCGGCAAGCTGGGCGAAGTGATGCAGGAGTCCATCCAGGCCGCTTTGTCGGTGGTGCGCAAGCGCGCTGCCACGCTGGGTATCCACGACGACTTCTACCAGAAGAGCGACATCCACATCCACTTGCCGGAAGGCGCAACACCGAAGGATGGCCCGTCGGCCGGTATTGCGATCTCCTCGGCGCTGGTGTCGGTACTCACCGGTATTCCGGTGCGGGCGGACGTCGCGATGACGGGTGAAATCACCTTGCGCGGAGAAGTGTTGCCGATCGGTGGTCTGAAGGAAAAACTTCTGGCAGCCGTCCGTGGTGGTATCCGCAAGGCGCTGATCCCGGAAGAAAACGTCAAGGATCTGCAGGAACTGCCGCCGGGCATCAAGGAACGCATCGAAATCGTGCCGGTGAAATGGATCGATCAGGTGCTGGAACACACCCTGGAGCGTGCTCCTGAACCGCTGCCCGAGAAAGAAGCCGAGGACAGCCACGCAGTGAGCAAGCCGGATGATGGTGGTGGCAGCAACGTCGTGACGCATTGAGCTGTGCGTCGCGAAAATCATTCAGTATGAAAATAAAAAGGCACACCTCGGTGTGCCTTTTTTTTCGCCGCCGTGCGTATGGCATTGACCTTACGGCGCGCCTCCCCGCAGCGCCGCTTGACATGCGGATTTTTGCCTTGTTATATAACTTCGCGCTGGCTTCCCAATGGTTTGATGCGGTTGTCAACCGCATTGGCAGCTCGATCGCATGGCACTGTCCTTATCAACACTGAGGGGGTATTACGTGAATAAATCTGAATTGATTGAAGTAATCGCCAAGCAGGCTGATGTATCGAAGGCAGCCGCGGGTCGAGTACTGGATGCAGCCGTTGCCGCCATCAAACAATCCTTGAAAAAAGGCAATGACGTCACGCTGGTGGGGTTCGGAACGTTCTCGGTGGGCAAGCGCGCCGCGCGCACCGGGCGCAACCCGCAAACCGGGGATGCGATCAAGATCAAGGCAGCCAAGGTTCCCAAATTTCGCCCTGGCAAAGCGCTGAAGGATGCAGTAAACTAATTGGCTTACGTTGCGGCGCAACGGCCTTGCGCCGCCGGGATGGGTGCTTAGCTCAGCTGGTAGAGCGTCGCCCTTACAAGGCGAATGTCGGGGGTTCGAGCCCCTCAGCACCCACCACCGATCGGGTGGTTATCCCGAGCGTTTGACGCGGAGTGGTAGTTCAGTCGGTTAGAATACCGGCCTGTCACGCCGGGGGTCG
>JASGFB010000056.1:0-28361 GCA_047605765.1 Rhodocyclaceae bacterium | reverse complement strand
CTTTCTTGTCCGTACAAGAAAGTAACTCGCCCGCCGGGGCGAGTCCCGGCCAACGCACGCCAGCAAAAACGCCACATCAAGAACGGCAACGATCCAAGGCAGCACAGACGCCAACCGACAAGCCCCGGCCAACGCACATCAGCAAGAACAAAGCACCCAAGAGCAGCAATGATCCCGAAACCACGCCAGCAAGCGCGTCCCCCTCACAACACATACACCACCGCAAACAACAACAGCCACACGTAATCCACAAAGTGCCAATACCAGGCCGCCGCCTCAAACCCAAAGTGATGCTCAGCCGTAAAGTGCCCCCGCATCGATCGCACCAACATCACAATCAGCATGATCGCGCCGATGGTGACGTGCAGCCCGTGAAAGCCCGTCATCATGAAAAAAGTCGAACCGTACACCCCAGTGGTGAGCTTCAGCCCCTCCGCATAAGCGTGCTGATACTCGAACGCCTGGCAGGCCAGAAAGACCAGCCCCAGCGCGATGGTCAGCGCCAGGAACAGATTGGTCTGCCCGCGCTTGTTCTTCTTGATGCCCCAGTGCGCAACGGTCAAGGTCACCGCCGACGTCACCAGCAGCAAGGTATTGATGAGGGGCAGGCCGAACCAGCCCATCGGTTCGAACTCCGCCGAGTGATACGGCCCGGCAGTCGGCCACGTAGCCTCATAACCTGGCCAGAAAAGGTGTTGCAACTCAGTGCCCAGGTCGGGCACCGAAATGACGCGCACATAAAACAGCACGCCAAAGAATGCGCCGAAGAACATCACCTCCGAAAAGATGAACCAGCCCATGCTCCAGCGGAAGGCACGGTCCACCTGCTTGCCGTACTTGCCCGACTGCGATTCACGGATGACCTGGCCGAACCAGCCGAACAGCATGTAGATGAGAATCGCCGCGCCGACCGCGACGACGCCCGGCCCGGCATCGATCTTGTTCATCCACATGGCCGCGCCGAGGCCCAGGAAGAGCAACGCCACCGACCCGAAGATCGGGTAGTGCGAAGGCGCGGGGACGAAGTACTTTTCGACAGTCTCGCTCATGCCGCCATCTCCATGTTCTTTGCGACGTATGTGCAACGCATGCGATCGTCAGCCCGCCGACCCGGCGCTGGCGATGATGATCTTCACCGCGACGACGATGGCCAGCACAAACACTACGCCACCGATGAGCCCGGCAATGACGACGTGCACGGGCTTGAGCTCGGCGGCGTCGCGCTGGTAATCACGCTTGCGCCGAATGCCGACGAAGGACCACAACACGGCGCGTACCGTGGCCCAAAAGCCCGAGCGCGGCGTGTCGCCTTGGCGGGCCGCGCTCATCCATTGCCTCCGGGCGGCGGTGGCACGGCAGCCGTGCCGGCCACTTCGAAAAAGGTATACGACAGCGTGACGGTGTTCACTTCGTCCGGCAGTGCGCGGTCGATGGTGAACAGCACCGGCATGACGCGCTTCTCGCGCGGTGCCAGCGTCTGCTGGGTAAAGCAGAAGCAGTCGAGCTTCTTGAAATGCAGCCCGGCGATCTGCGGCCCGTAACTGGGGATGGCCTGCCCGGTGACGGGGCGGTCGAGGGTGTTTTCCACCTCGTAGTCGACCCGCACCAGCTCGCCCGGATGCATGGCGATGCTGGTCTTGAGCGGCTTGAAGCGCCACGGCATGCCATGCGTGTTGGCGTCGAATTCCACCGTCAGCGTGCGAGCGGCGTCGACTTGCGTATTGGCGACTTCGTCGGCGCTGCCCAGGCGATTGATGCCGGCGATCTCGCAGATGGTCTTGTAGAACGGCACCAGCGCAAACCCGAAGCCGAACATGCCCACCGCCGCGATGGCGAGGCGACGCAGCATGCGGCGGTTTTCGAGGGCGCGTTCGCTGTCCATGCTCATTGCCCGAACAGGGCGACCTTGATGATGATGCCGATGAAAAACGCGGCGGCGATGCTGGCCAGGATGACCAGCAAACGCGTGTTGCGGCTGTCGTGAGCGGTCATGACATGCGCCTCAGTGATGCGCGCCGTGCGCGGCCGGGTCGAACACCGGCGGGGTTTCGAAGGTGTGATGCGGCGCCGGCGAGGGCACCGTCCACTCCAGGCCCTGGGCACCTTCCCACGGGCTGGCGGCGGCCTTTTCGCCACCGCGCACGCACTTGATGACGATGTACAGGAAGAACACCTGCGACAGCCCGAAGCCGAAGGCCCCCAGCGTGGCGATCTGGTTGAAGTCGGTGAACACCGGGTTGTAGTCCGGGATACGGCGCGGCATGCCGGCCAGTCCCAGGAAGTGCATCGGGAAGAACGTGATGTTGAAGAAGATGATCGACGACCAGAAGTGCCGCTTGCCGAGCTTCTCGTCATACATGTGGCCGGTCCACTTGGGCAGCCAGTAATAGGTGCCGGCGAACAGCGCGAAGAGCGATCCCGCCACCAGCACGTAGTGGAAGTGCGCCACCACGAAATAGGTGTCCTGGTATTGAATGTCGGCGGGTGCGATGGCGCACATCAGGCCGGTGAAGCCGCCCATGGTGAACACGAAGATGAACCCCACGGCGAACAGCATCGGGGTTTCGAAGGTCATCGAGCCGCGCCACATGGTGGCGATCCAGTTGAACACCTTCACCCCGGTGGGGACGGCGATCAGCATGGTGGCGTACATGAAGAACAACTGCGTGGCCGCCGGCATGCCGGTGACGAACATGTGGTGCGCCCACACCACGAACGACAGAATGGCGATCGAGGCGGTGGCGTACACCATCGAGGCATAGCCGAACAAAGGCTTGCGCGCGAAGGTGGGGATGATCTGCGAGACGATGCCGAAGGCCGGCAGGATCATGATGTACACCTCGGGGTGCCCGAAGAACCAGAACACGTGCTGGTAGAGCACCGGGTCGCCGCCGCCGGCCGCCGAGAAAAAGCTGGTGCCGAAATGGCGGTCGGTCAGCACCATGGTCACGGCACCGGCCAGCACCGGCATCACCGCGATCAGCAGATAGGCGGTGATCAGCCAGGTCCACGCGAACATCGGCATGCGCATCAGGGTCATGCCCGGCGCGCGCATGTTGAGGATAGTCACCACGATGTTGATGGCGCCCATGATCGACGAGGCGCCCATGATGTGGATGGCGAAGATCGCCATGTCCATGCCCATGCCCATCTGTACCGACAGCGGGGCATACAGCGTCCAGCCGGCCGCCGTGGCCCCCCCCGGCACGAAGAACGAACCGATGAGCAGGATCGCCGCCGGCGGCAGCAGCCAGAAGCTCCAGTTGTTCATGCGCGCGAAGGCCATGTCGGAAGCCCCCAGCATGAGCGGCAGCATCCAGTTCGCGAAGCCGACGAAGGCCGGCATGATGGCGCCGAACACCATCACCAGGCCGTGCATGGTGGTGAGCTGGTTGAAGAACTCCGGGTGCACCAGTTGCAGGCCGGGCTGGAACAGTTCGCTGCGGATCGTCAGCGCCATCACGCCCCCGGACAGGAACATGATGAAGCTGAACACCAGGTACATCGTGCCGATGTCCTTGTGGTTGGTGGTGGTGATCCACCGCATCAGGCCGCTGGGGCCGTCGTGATGATGGTCGTGCTCGTGGCCATGCGCGGCGGACGGCGGCACGGGCACGGCGACATCGGGCGTTGCGGCACTCATCGTTTCGAACTCCTGTCAGGATGCGGTTGGGCGCGCCGCCGGGCGCGCGTCATGATCGTCGGGCGCGTCAGGACGCCGGGCCGGGAGCCGGCGTGGCAGCCACCGGCGCCGACTGGGCGGGCGCCATGGCCGCGCGCTGCGCCGCCACCCAGGCGCGGTATTTGTCCTCCGACAGCACCTGGACTTCGATCGGCATGAAACCGTGGTCCTTGCCGCACAGTTCGGCGCAATTGCCGCGATAGGTGCCTTCGCGGTCGGCGCGGAACCAGGTGTCGCGGATGAAGCCGGGGATGGCGTCCTGTTTGACGCCGAAGGCCGGCACCCACCATGAATGGATGACGTCCTGTGCGGTGGTGAGGATGCGCACCTTCTTGCCCACCGGCACGACCAGCGGGTTATCGACTTCGAGCAGGTAGTTGTCGCCCTTCCATTCACCGCGATCAATCTGGCCGCGCGGGGTGGACAGGGTGGAGAAGAAATGGATGCCTTCGCCCTCGCCCTTGAGGTAGTCGTAGCTCCACTTCCATTGGTAGCCGGTGGCCTTGATGGTGATGTCGGCGTTGGTGGTGTCCTTCATGGCCAACACCGTCTTGGTGGCCGGCCAGGCCATGCCGAGCAGGATCAGCACCGGCACCACGGTCCACGCGATCTCGACGGTGGTGTTCTCATGAAACTGGGCGGCCACCGCGCCTTTCGACTTGCGGTGTGCCCATACCGAATAGAACATCACGCCGAACACGGCGATGAAGATGAGCAGGCAGATGATCAACATGAACGTATGCATGTTGTAGATCTGCTCGGCGATGTGCGTGACCGGCTCCTGGAGGTTGTAACGGCTGTTGCCGTTGCCTGCCTCCTGCGCCATGGCCGTGCGGATACCCACCATACCCACCAGGAAAACGACTGCGCGTGCTGCCATTGTTGTCATGTCTCGACCACCCGGGATACCGCGTGGCGACGAGATGAAGCATGCTCGCCGCAACGAGGACTTCTAAGCGTTTCGTCTTTTATTTGGCTAGCCAGTGGCGCTCTCTTCGCCACCGCACGCAGGGCCTGCACAGCGACCTGGCACCTACGCGCTCAAATGGTGCCACAGGGAGTCAAATACCAGCAAGAAGATTGCGGTTAATCAAACGCCGCAATAGCGAAATGTGATCAGCGATATGCAACAGAGATAGGGCGCGATAGCTTGGATCAATCCTGAAGCCACCGACCCTAGGGCATGCCCCTAGGTGGGCACGCCATTGGGATACCTGCACAAGACACCGCCCCCGGATCTGGTACAGACGCGGGGGCGGCAGCATGAACGGGCCGGACACATCCGGCCCGGGTCTTACTTGGCGTTGGCTTCGAACATGACGCGGCCTTCAACGATCGTGTGGCGTACCACCCCCGCCAGCGGCAGCCCCAGGAAAGGCGTGTTCTTGCCCTGGCTGCGCAGGCCGTCGCGCGTCACGATGCGCTCGGCCTTGGGGTCGAACACGCACACGTCGGCGCGCGCACCGGGCGACAGGTGCCCCCCCCGCTTGATGCCCATGATGCCGGCCGCATGCGCGGTGATGCGCCCGAGCGCATCGATCAGCGGCACCTTCATTTCGTCGGCCCACTTGAGGGTCAGCGGCAGCAGGAGTTCGAGCCCGGTGGCGCCGGCCTCGGCTTCACCGAAGGGGGCCAGCTTGCTGTCGTCGTCGACCGGCGTGTGGTCGGAACACACGGCATTGATGCGACCGTCGGCGAGGGCCGTGCGCAGGGCTTCGCGATCGCGCTGGCTGCGCAGCGGCGGCACCAGGTGGCACAGCGGATCGAAATACCCGATGTCGATATCGCACAAATGCAAGTGATGGACGGCCACGTCGCAGGTCACGTCCAGTCCCTCGGCGCGGGCGCGCTCGATGAGCGTCAGGCCGGCCGCCGACGACAGGCGCGTGATGTGCAGCTTGGCGCCAGTGGTGCGGGCCAGTTGCAGATAGGTTGCCAGCGCCACCGTTTCGGTTTCGACCGGGATGCCCGTCAGGCCCATGCGCGAGGCGACTTCGCCGTCATGCGCCACGCCCCCTTTGCCAAGGTAGGGATCGAGGGGTTGCAGCCAGACGCGGAAGCCGAAGGTGGCGGCGTACTGCATGGCACGCAACAGCACCTGGGTGTCCTTGAGCGGCACGTTGGCCTGGCTGAAGGCGACACAACCGGCTTCGACCAGTTCGGCCATCTCGGTGATGCGTTCGCCCTTCAGGCCCAGGGTCAGCGCGCCAACCGGGTAGACGTGCGCGCAGTTGAGGTTCTTGGCGCGGAAGCACAGCATTTCGACCAGGCCCGGCTCGTCCAGCACGGGGTCGGTGTCCGGCGGGCAAGCCAGGCTGGTGACGCCACCGGCCATGGCGGCCTGCATTTCGGATTCGAGCGTGGCGCGGTATTCGAAACCCGGTTCGCGCAGGCGCGCCGCCAGATCGATCAGGCCCGGCGCCACCACCAGCCCCCCGGCTTCGATCACGCGCTCGGCCACGAAGCCGGCCGGCGCGCTGCCCAGCGCGGCGATGGCATCGCCGGCGATGAAAACGTCCTGCACCGTGTCGGTGCCGTTGGCCGGATCGACAACGCGGCCGTTCTTGATATGAATGTTCATGGTCATTCCTTGCTAAGGCGACGCGGCGCACATTCGCAACCGCGCGAGGCGCTGCACGCGCTGACGGTGTTCTCGGGGCACTGCATGTAGTCGCCCCTACGGGGCGTGCGGGTCGGCGTGGCCTGCGCGAGGTCGAGCACCGCGCCGACCAGCCCGACATCGGCCGCCAGGCCAGCGGCGCCGTAACCCGGCGCAGCGGCACGGGCCTCACACGCCTCAAGCGCGCGCAGCGGCTCGGCGCAGTCGGACATCTTGCAGACGGTGGCGGCACGGCGCTCGGTCGCGCAGGCGCGCGCGACGTTGTCCGGCGCGCTCGCCGTCCGGTCCATCTGGTTGCCGATCACGGTGCAGCTTTGCAGCAGCCCGAACAGCGTGGCGGCACAGCACCACGTCGCCAGTTTCATGATTCAGTTGCCCGCCAGCATGCTCATCACCGCCATGCGCACGGCGATGCCGAAGGTCACCTGCGGCAGGATCACGGCATTCTTGCCATCCGCCACCGACGAATCGATCTCCACCCCCCGGTTCATCGGACCGGGGTGCAGCACGATGGCGTCGGGCTTGGCCAGGGCGAGCTTTTCTTCGGTGAGGCCGAAGATCTTGTAGTACTCCTGGCTGGACGGCAGCAGGGCGCCCTGCATGCGTTCGTTCTGCAGGCGCAGCATCATGACGACGTCGACGCCACGCAGGCCTTCCCGCATGTCATGAAATACACGCACGCCCATGCGTTCGATATCGGACGGCAACAGCGTCTTGGGGCCGATGACGCGCACTTCGGGCACGCCCAGCGTGGTCAGCGCGGCGATCTCGGAGCGCGCCACGCGTGAATGCAGCACGTCGCCGACGATGGCCACCGTCAGATTGGTGAAGTCACGCTTGAAGTGGCGGATGGTGTACATGTCGAGCAGCCCCTGCGTGGGGTGCGCATGACGCCCGTCGCCGGCGTTGACCACGTGGATGTGGTGGCGGCCGGTGGCCTGCAGATGCTGGGCGATCAGGTAGGGCGCGCCGCTGGTGGCATGGCGCACCACGAACATGTCGGCCTGCATGGCGCACAGGTTGTCGACCGTGTCGAGCAGGGTTTCGCCCTTGTTGGTCGACGAGGTCGCCACGTTCAGGTTGATGACGTCGGCCGACAGCCGCTTGGCGGCGATCTCGAAGGTGGTGCGCGTGCGCGTGCTGTTCTCGAAGAACAGGTTGAAGACGCTCTTGCCGCGCAGGAGCGGCAGCTTTTTGACTTCGCGCTCGGCCACTTCGGTAAATGGCTCGGCGGTGTCGAGGATCTGCGTCAGGATGTGCTTGGGCAGCCCGTCCAGGGTCAGCAGGTGCTGCAACTCGCCGTGCGAATTGAGCTGCGGGTTGCGCGCGGGGTTAGTCATGGATGAGCCTCAGCGAGAAAGCGCCGGCCTCGTCCTGCGACAGGGCAAGACTCTGGCCGGCCGGCAACGGGGTGGACAGCGTGTGGGCGCAGTAGCGCGCGCCGATGGGCAGTTCGCGGCCGCCACGATCGACCAGCACGGCCAGATCGATGCGCTTGGGACGCCCGTAGTCGAACAGCTCGTTGAGTGCAGCGCGGGTGGTGCGGCCGGTATACAAGACGTCATCGACCAGGATGATGTCGCGGTCTTCGACGTCGAACGGGATCTCCGAGCGGCGCGGTTTGCCGTGCAGGCCGCGCGACCCATAGTCGTCGCGGTAGAAGGCCACGTCGATGGTGCCCAGCGGCTCGCGGATACCCAGCTCGCGGTGCAGGTATTGAGCCAGCCACACGCCGCCGGTATGGATGCCGACCAGCGCCGTCTCGGGCGTCAGGGTCGGCCGGATGAGGTCCGCCAGTTGGCGGGCCAACGAATTGGCGTCAAGTTGTTCCATGGCTGTCGAGATAACTCTGAAGAATGCGCTGGGCCGCCAGCGCGTCGAGATGAAGCTTGCGCGCCCGCCAGTCACGCATGCGGGCGCTGCCCGCCTGGGCGGCGTCACGCAGCAGATCCTCGGCCTCGGCCGAGGACAGACGTTCGTCGAACAAGGCTACCGGCAGGCCGAAGCGCCCATTGAGCTGATTGGCGAAGCGCCGGCATCGCGCGCTCATGGCTTGCTCGCTGCCATCCATGGCCAGCGGCAGACCGACGACCAGTTGGCTGGGCCGCCATTCGGCGATGAGCTTTTCGATGGCGCCGAAGCGTTCGGCATTGGCCTGGCCGGCCACCGTGGTGAGCGGTTGGGCCAGGCCAGTTTCGGTCTCGCCCACCGCCACGCCGATGCGTGCCTCACCAAAATCGAAGCCGAGCAGCGTCGCCATCTACGCGGCCTCCGCG
This sequence comes from Rhodocyclaceae bacterium, assembly GCA_047605765.1. Classification (GTDB taxonomy): domain Bacteria; phylum Pseudomonadota; class Gammaproteobacteria; order Burkholderiales; family Rhodocyclaceae; genus JBGVSA01. Next base: position 19,783 of record JASGFB010000056.1, on the reverse strand, counting down.
TAGTGGCGGGTAAGGTCAACGGTCAATGCGCAAAGGGCGATCGGGCAACGTGCCGTCGCCCGCTCACGCATGTCCGGCGACGTCCGAGAGGTTGGTGAAATCGATGCCGAGCAGTTGCATGGCCGCCGGCAGGCGTTCTTCGGGCGGCAGGTTGAAGATGATGTCGCCATTGGCCGGCACGGTCAGCCAGGCGTTCTGCGCCAGCTCGTCTTCGAGCTGGCCGGCAGTCCAGCCGGCGTAGCCCAGCGAGATGAGGATTTCGCGCGGCTCGCCGACGGCGCCCATCGACTGCAGGATGTCCTTGGAGCTGGTCAGCGCGATCTCGCTGTTGACGCGCAGGCTCGACTGCCAGTCACCGGCCGGGCGATGCAGCACGAAGCCACGATCGGTCTGCACCGGGCCGCCGAAGTACACCGGCAGGTCGGCGAAGCCATCGGTATCGAGCGGCACCTCGACGCGCTCGAACAGCCCCTGCACCGTCAGATCGATGGGGCGATTGACGATGACGCCCAGCGCACCGTCTTCGTTGTGTTCAGCAACGTAGGTGAGGGTGCGTGAGAAATTCGGATCGGTCATGGCGGGCATGGCGATCAGAAAGTGGTGGGTGAGGTTTACGTTTTTCACGGCCGCCATTTTAGCCTTCCTGCGCCGCCCGGTGCGACGCTGACTCCGAAAGTGCGTTTCAAAATGCTAGCCGGCCCCGGCGCCGTGCTTTGATACCGGGCCCGCGTTGGGTTACGGTGACAGCCCTCAAGGGCTCGCTTTCGCCACCGTCATGCCTGATAAAGACTCGCGCGCGCTGGTATGGTTTCGTCGCGACCTGCGCGACGACGACCATGCCGCCTTGTACGAGGCGTTGCGCCGCCATGGGCAGGTCTTCTGCGCCTTCGTCTTCGACACCGACATCCTGGCCGATCTGCCCCGCCACGACCGCCGCGTGGAGTTCATCCGCGACTCGGTGGCCGAGCTGGACGGCGCCCTGCGCGCCCGCGGCGGCCAATTGATGGTGCGCCATGGCCGCGCCCGCGACGAGATCCCGGCCCTGGCCACTGCCCTGGGCGTGGCCGCAGTTTACGCCAACCGCGACTACGAACCGCAAGCGCGCGACCGCGACGCCGAAGTGGCCCGCCGCTTGTACGAAGTGGGCATCGGGTTCGCCGATTTCAAGGATCAGGTGATTTTCGACCGCGACGAGGTGCTGACCCAGGCCGGGCGGCCATTCACGGTGTTCACTCCCTACAAGAACGCCTGGCTGCGCAAGCTGAACACCTTCTTTGTGTCGCCTTACCCGGTGGAGCGCTACATCCAGCATCTTGCGCGCCCGGCCGAAGAAGGCGGCGTGCCGACCCTGGCCGAACTGGGTTTCGAGACCAGCAATCTGCGCAGCTTGCGCCTGCCCACCGGCATGGCTGGCGGGCGCCAGTTGTGGCGCGGCTTCCAGGGGCGCATGACGAATTACCACCAGACGCGCGACTTTCCCGCCATCAAAGGCGTGTCATACCTGTCGACCCACCTGCGCTTCGGCACTGTGTCGATCCGCGAGTTGGCGCGCACCGCCTGGAAAGCGCAGGGCGACGGCCCGGCCACCTGGCTGTCGGAACTCATCTGGCGCGATTTCTATCACCAGATCCTGTTTCATCACCCGCAGGTGACGACGCAGGCCTTCCGGCCGGAATACGCGCGCATCGAGTGGGCCGACGACGAGGCGTTGTTTACAGCCTGGTGCGCAGGCCGCACCGGCTATCCGATCGTCGATGCGGCCATGCGGCAGCTCAACCAGACCGGCTATATGCACAACCGCCTGCGCATGATCGTGGCCAGTTTTCTGACCAAGGACCTGGGCATCCACTGGCTGCGCGGCGAGCGCTACTTTGCCGTACACCTGAACGACTACGATCTGGCGGCCAACAACGGTGGCTGGCAATGGGCCGCCTCGACCGGCTGCGACGCACAGCCGTGGTTCCGCATCTTCAACCCGCTGACGCAATCGCAGAAGTTCGACCCGCAGGGCGCCTTCATCCGCCGCTACGTGCCCGAGCTGACGGCCTTGCCGGACAAGCAGATACATGCCCCCTGGCTGGCGGGCGGGGTGCCTGACTACCCGGCACCGATCGTCGACCATGCCGCCGCGCGCGAAGCCACGCTGGCGCGGTTTTCGCGCCTGTCGCCCTCATCCTGATGCTGAAACGGATACGGCCGGCAAAGCCGGCCGTATCGTTGATGCCACGCGGTGGCGATCAGAACGGCGTATTCACGTAGCCCGAAGTGACCGTGAAATTATCGAAACGGGCCGCCGACGGCGTCTGCGGCTCCCAGGTCAGCGCCGGGAAGATGGCCGCGTTCTTCTGCGATGCGCACAACTGATCAAAGCGCGTCTGCGTCAGGTTGGGGTATGACGGCATGCTGCCCAGGCAGGTGGTGCGCTTGGTTTCGTTGCCCCCGAAGAAGGTGCTGAAGAACACCGCATTGACCCAGGTGGCCGCCGTATCCGGCACGCTGCCGCCGCACGCACCATTGCATTCATCGCGCAAGGCCACGTTGGGATACACCAGCAGGCGCTTGACCGTGCCGGCGGCATTCTTGATCGCCAGGCTCACTTCGCCATTGCCGGACAGCGGAATCGGATCGCCCTGTGCGTCGAGCACCAGGTTGCCGCTGCCGTCGCGCTGATAGATGACGGCATTGTTGTCGTTGATCTTCGCCGACAGGCGGATGGTGTACCAGGTGCCGGGCTGGAAGCGGAACTTGCCGTCGTTGGGAATCTGCCCCGGCACTTCGTACGGCGCATCGCCTTCGGCGGCATCGATCATGCGGTCGATGCCGCAATTGCCGGAGGGACGGCTCTGGTCGTACGAATACAGTTCGACACGGCCATTGGCCCGCCACATCAGGCGCACGCTCCAGTTGGACCCCTGCCGCTTGGCGTTGCCGTCTTCGGTACAGCCGCTGTCGAACGCGGCCGACGCCAGCCCCGGCAGCTTGCCCCCCTTGGCGAAGTCGAAGCCGGGCTCAAAGTAGACGTCATAGCTCAGGGTATAGGCCTTGGCCGGCACCGAGGGGTTGGTGTCCTTGCCCTTGTCATTGGTGGTGCCGTCGATCGGCAGATTGGCTTGCGTCACGTCGGTGGCCGTGTTGGTGATGCCCGAATCCGAAGGCCGCCAGTCGATGACGCCGTTGGTGGTCACGAACACCGGGCTGGCCGACGGTTGCTTGTGGATGCCGTCGGCATGGCGATAGACGACGCGATAGCAGTTCGAGCCGTCCGCCCCGCAGGCTGCGGTGATCAGGGCATTTTCGGGATGCGCCTTGATCTTCGTGCCATCGATGTTGTCCTTCCAAATGGCGCCCGTCGTCAGGGTGTTGAACGTCTGCCGATAGGCCAGGCTCGACGAGGACGAAGACGAGGACGCCACCGACGACGAACTGGCCGACGAGGCGGCGCTGCTCGAACTGGCGCTGGAGGCGGCACTCGAACTGCTCGAACTGGCCACACTCGATGACGACGAACTCGACGATGCGCCGCCCACCGGCACACCCGCCACCAGGAAGGTGCACGGTTGGCCGTTGATGACGCAGTTGGCCAGGCTGGCGGCATTGAAGCTGCCGTTGGCGGTAAAGCCGAAGCTCACCGTCTTGCCCGGATTGATGGTGCCGTTGAACGACACATTGGTGAAGGTGTAGGGGTCCGACCCACTCTTGTTGGCGCTGTAGAAGCTCTTGAGCGAATTGCCCAGGGTGAAGCTCAGGCTCCAACCGCTGAGGGTCGCAGCGGTGTCGTTCTTGATCACCACGTCGGTGGTGTAGTTGGCGCTGCTGGTGCTCTTGATCTGGAAGTCGACCGTGACTGCATGCGCGTACGCCGTCAGGCTGCACGCACAGACCCCCAGAATGTAACGCAACGGTCTTGTCGTTTTCATTTCGTCTCCTCCATCTGAACACGCCGGAATGATGGCGCGCGGCGGAAGTTAAACGTTAAACAAGACTACTTGCCACTGGTGAGTTAACTTAGTCGTAAACCTTTATGTAAAAAGAAATATCTGATTACGTAACCGATTAATCAAACAAGCCAAATTCGCTAGAATCGATCAGCGTTTGACATAGGCGGCGCACCACCCGCCAGCGGCCACCAGCTTGTTGCCGAAAGCGGTGCACGGGCCGGCGGATTCGCTGGCCGGCGCGGTGTACAGACGGCAGTTGGCACAGATGTCGCCGGCACGGTAGCCCGCGTACTTTTTGCGGTCGACCTGGGCCGCGTCGTCCTTGTAACCCAGCGCGATGGCCGTGGGCTCGCGTTCGCTGACACGGGCCTGAGCCTGGGCGGGCCGCGTGCCGAGCAGACCGAGGCCGATGGCGGCGGGCAACAGAGCGATGAAACGACGGCGTTTATTCATGCTTTTCGACCTTTGACTTATGACGGGAAATTCGTAACTTAAGGGCACAGCCAATCACGACCGATGCCCGGCCGGCGCATGCCATTCGCCGCGCCAAGCTTGCCAAAGCAAGCCTTGAAGAGCCAGGATCGTTTTGCTTCGATCGATGGGCCGGTAGGGAGTTTTCATGATCACTTTGCGCGCCATTGTGGGCGACATAACAAACCTGGACGTCGACGCGATCGTCAACGCGGCAAATAACTCCCTGCTCGGGGGCGGTGGCGTCGATGGCGCCATTCACCGGGCAGCCGGCCCCGGCCTGCTGGCGGAATGCCGGCGCCTGGGTGGCTGCGCCACCGGTGCGGCCAAGATCACGGGCGCCCATGAACTCCCCGCCGGCCACGTCATCCATACGGTGGGGCCGGTGTGGCAAGGCGGTCGCCGCTCGGAACCCGAATTGCTGGCGGCGTGCTATCGCAACAGCCTGGCCCTGGCCGATGCACACCGGCTGCGCCGCGTCGCCTTTCCGTGCATCAGCACCGGCGTGTACGCGTATCCGCCGGCACAAGCAGCCCAAATCGCCGTGCGCACAGTGCGCGCATTCGGCGACAATGCGGCGATCGTGGTCGATGAGGTCACGTTTTGCTGCTTTTCCGAGGATGACCTGGCGCTCTATCAGGCACTGCTGGCACAGCACTGACCTCGAAACAGCGCCTCTTCCATAGGCTTGCGTCCAATCGCATGAAACCCGTCGAACCGGCCCTGAAGCGGAGCAACAACTCTCCCCCCAAGCCCACGCGCGGACTGGCGTCATGGATCCGTCTGGGCGCCGTGATCACGGTGCTGGTGACGGTCATCCCCCTGCTGGTGGTGGTGGATCAGTTCGCCAAGCGTTATGCCGAACGGCAGGCGGCCGAATCGCTGACCCAGGTCGCCTCGCAGATGCGCGACGAACTCGATCGCGGGATGTCGGAGCGCTACGAAGAAATCCTGCGCCTGGCGGGCGCCGAGACCTTCATCGAGATGGAACGCCCCGAGCGCCTGCGCCGCGTGCTCGAACGCCTGCAAGAAAGCTTCCCGTTCTATGCCTGGCTCGGCGTGACCGACGCCCAGGGCACGGTGCAACTGGCCACCAACGGCCTGCTCGAAGGGGTGGATGTCAGCGCCCGGCCGTGGTTCGGTGCGGCCCTCAAAGGCCCTTACGTGGGCAACGTGCATCCGGCCCTGTTGCTCGAAAAACACTTGCCGGCGCAGCACGAACCCTGGCGTTTCATCGACATCGCCGCCCCGCTCAAGCGTGCCGACGGGCAGATCAGGGGCGTCATCGGCGCCCACCTGTCATGGGGCTGGGCGCGGCAGCTCCAGCACGAGCTGATCGAACCGCGCCTGCATGCGCTGGACGCCGAGCTGTGGATCGTGGACCGCGATGGCAACGTCATTCTCGGTCCGCAGGGCGCTGGCGGCGACAAGCTGTCGCTCGACAGCATCGGCCGGGCCACCAGTCAGGGACGCGGCTACATGTTCGAAAGCTGGCCGGACGGCAAGCGCTACGCTACCGCCTACATCCAGACCACCGGCCACCAGCGCTACCCCGGCCTGGGCTGGATCGTACTGGTGCGCCAGCCGGAAGCGGTGGTCTACGCCGAGTTCCGTGAGTTGCAGGCCATGCTGGTGGTCACCGGCGCCATCGTCTGCTCGATATTCTTTCTGTTCTCGACGCTGCTGGCGCGTTCGCTGGCGCGCCCCCTCGATGAACTGGCCAAGGTTGTCGAACGCTATGCCTCGGGCGAGCGCGACATCAACGTCCCTGCGCAGCCCAAGTATCGCGAGTCGATGGTGCTGTCCGGCGCCATCGGCCAGATGGTGGCCGCCGAACGCCGCCACCTGACCGAGCTGGCGCAGATGAATGCCTCGCTGGAGCAGCGGGTGGAAGACCGCACCGAAGCGCTGCACGAGGCCAACGAACACCTGGCCCAAGCCCTGGCCGAACGCGCCCACGCCGAAGACGCCGCGCTGCGCAGCGAAGAACAGGTGCGCGACATCCTGCGCAACGCCAACGTGGCCTGCATCACCATCGATGCACGCGGCAAGATCACGTCGTGGAACCGCCAGGCGCAATACACCTTCGGGTGGACCGCCAGCGAAGCCATCGGCCAGGACGCCGCCGAACTGGTGGTGGCCGAAGAACGGCGCATGGCCTTCGCCGCCGGCCTGTCGGCGATGGCGCGCGGCACGCGTGCGAGTTTCGGCAGCGAGCGCATCGAACTCTCGCTGATACGCCGCGACGGCACGCCCTTCATCGGCGAGATGACCACCTCGGTGGTGCATCACGGCGATGAAGTCGTCATGACCGGTTTCGTGCACGACATCAGCGAACGCAAGGAAGCCGAGCGCGCCCTGCACGAGAGCCGCGAACGGCTCAAGACCATCACCGACAACCTGCCGGTGCTGATCGCTTACGTCGGCACCGATCTACGCTATCAGTTCAACAACGAGGCGTATTACACCGTGTTCGGCATCCGCCCCGAAGAACTCCTGGGGCGCCGCATGGGCGACACCGCCACGGACGATTCGCTGCTGCGCGCCATGCCTTACATCGAGCGCGTACTGGCCGGCGAACAGGTGGAATTCGAATACATCGTGGCGCTGCACGAACGCGAGCACTACATGCTTACCACTTACGTGCCGCACTTCGACGAAACATCGCGCGAGGTGCTCGGCTTCTATGCCATGGCGCTGGACATCACGGTGCGCAAGACGCTCGAACTCACGCTCGAACAGCAGGCGCTGCAAGATCCGCTCACCGGCCTGCCCAACCGGCGCGCCCTGCGCGAACGGTTACCGCAGGCGCTGGCGCGGGCGGACCGCTGGAACAAGTCCTGCGCCCTGCTCTTCCTCGATCTGGACGGTTTCAAGAACATCAACGATTCGCTCGGCCACGAGGCGGGCGATGAACTGCTGCGGCAGTTTGCCGACCGCCTCACGCGCCTGGTGCGGCAGACCGACACGGTGGCCCGCCTGGCCGGCGACGAGTTCACCATCCTGCTCGAATCGCTGGCGGGTGGCAGCCACGATGCCGTCGAGGTCGGACACCACATCGTCGATGCCATGCGGCGCCCCTTCGCGCTGGACGGCCACGACGTCATCATGACCACCAGCGTGGGCATCGCCCTGTATACGCCGCACACCCATGGCAACGTCGACGAACTGCTGGCGACGGCGGATTCCGCCATGTATGACGCCAAGCGTTCCGGCAAGAACCAGCTGTGCCTGGCCAACGCCGACGCGCACGCGTAACCGCGCGTTCAATCTTCGTCGACAAACACCACTTCGCGGCCGCGCTTGATCGCCGGCACCAGCACCGCCACCAGCAGGATCGCCGCCAGCGCCAGCAGGGCGGCCGAGATCGGCCGCGTCAGGAACACGGTGGGGTCGCCGCGCGACAGCGACAGGGCGCGACGCAGGTTCTCTTCGAGCAAAGGCCCCAGGATGAAACCCAGCAGCAGAGGCGCCGGCTCACAGCCGAGGCGATGAAAAACGTAGCCGAGCAGCGCGAAGGGCAAAGTCAGCAGCACGTCGAACAGGTTGTTCTGGATGCCGTACACGCCGATCGCGCAGCACAGGAGGATGCACGGATAGAGCAGCCGGTACGGCACGCGCAGCATGCGGATCCAGATGCCGATCAACGGCAGGTTGAGCACCAGCAGGATGCCGTTGCCGATCCACATCGATGTGATCAAACCCCAGAACAACGCCGGATCGGTGTTCATCACCTGCGGGCCGGGCTGGATGTTATGGATGGTCATGGCCCCGATCATCAGCGCCATCACCGGGTTGGGCGGAATGCCCAGCGTCAGCATGGGGATGAACGAAGTCTGCGCGCCCGCGTTGTTGGCCGATTCCGGCCCGGCCACGCCTTCGATGGCGCCACGGCCGAACTCCTGCGGCCGACGCGAGAGCTTTTTTTCCAGCGAATACGAAGCGAACGACGACATCAGCGCACCGCCGCCGGGCAGCACACCGAGAATCGACCCGATCAGTGTACCGCGCAGCACTGCCGGGGTCGCCCGGCGCATATCGTCACGCGTCGGCCACAGGCGGGTGACAGTCTGCAATGACGCCTCGCCGGCCTCGGCCTGTTCGAGATTGCGGATGATCTCGGCGAAGGCAAACAGGCCCATGGCGACGACCACGAAATTGAAGCCGTCGGAAAGCTCCGGCACATCGAAGGCGAAACGCGCCACGCCGGAATTCACATCAGTGCCGACCATGCCCAGCAGCAAACCCAGCACGATCATCGCCAGTGCCTTGATGAGCGATCCATGCGCCAGCACCACCGCCCCCACCAGGCCCAACACCATCAGGGACACATACTCGACGGAACGGAAGCTGGTGGCGAACTCCGACAGTGGCGTGGCAAACGCCGCAATCAACACGGTCGCCACCGTGCCGGCGAAGAAGGACCCCAGCGCGGCCACCGCCAACGCCGATCCAGCGCGCCCCTGGCGCGCCATCTGGTAGCCGTCCAGGCAGGTCACCACCGAAGACGATTCACCCGGCAGATTCACCAGGATGGCGGTAATCGAGCCACCGTACTGCGCACCGTAATAGATGCCCGACAGCATGATGAGGGCCGACACCGGCGACAGCGCATAGGTCAGCGGCAGCAGCATGGCGATGGTGGATACCGGCCCGAGGCCGGGCAATACGCCGACTGCCGTGCCGAACAGCGCGCCAAGGAAGCAATACAGCAGATTGTTGAGCGACAGCGCCGTATCCAGGCCCAGCGCCAGATGTGAGAGCAGATCCATGATTGTTTTCCGGGCGGACGGCTCCGGCGCCGTCCTCAATCGTCAGGCGGGTTGGGTCACCAGGCGGGCCACACGTTGAGCGGCAGCTTCAGTCCATACGCGAACACCGCCACGGCGGCGACGGTGAGAGCCAGCGCGGCCAGGGCCACTTCACCCCAGCGCGGTCGCGTCTGGCCGAAGGACGAAACAGCCACCAGCGCGGCCGACGCGAGCGCCAGTCCGGCCGGCTTGAGCAACACTGCAAACACGGCGATGGCGGCGCAGATCGCCAGCAAGGGCCGCAAGGGAAAGCGCCCGCCACCGGCCTGTGCGGGCGAACGCCAACCCCCCAGGTAGACACCGATGCCGAGCAGCACCAGCACGGCACCGAGCAGGCGAGGGAAATAACCCGGCCCCATGCGCGCGGCGCTGCCCATGTCGTACGCGCCGGCACCGATGGCGAAGGCGAGCCCGCAGATGATGAACAGCAGCCCCGCGAGCGTGTCCTGGTTGCGTGAAAGAAACGTGGAGGTCTTCATGACAAAACGGGCGCGGCCCGGCGGGCCGCGTCAGAGGAAGAATCAGGGCGGCGCCGGTGGGCGCCGCATGTCGGTCAGTCGACCTTGGCGCCCGAGCGCTTGACCACCGCCGGCCAGCGCGAAAATTCATTCTTCATCAAGGCGGCGAAATCCTCCGGCGAGCCGCCGGCAGGCTCGGCACCCGCAGCCAGCAACTTGTTGCGGACATCCGGCTGCGCCAGGATCTGGCCGATGGCCTTGTTCAGGCGCACCACGACATCCTTGGGCATGGCGGCCGGCGCCAGGAAACCGTTCCAGGTGGTCGCGTCGAAACCGGGAAAGCCCTGTTCGGCGACCGTCGGCACATCCGGCAGGGCCACCGAGCGCTTGCCGTTCGAGACGGCCACCAGTTTGACCTTGCCTGCCTTGACCAGCGGCTGCACGTTGGACAGCGCGGCAAATCCCATCTGCACTTCACCGGCCCCCAGCGCCTGCGCGGCGGGCGGGCCGCCATTGAACGGCACGTGCAGCATGAACAGGCCAGCATCCATCTTGAGCATTTCCATCGACAGATGCGACAGCGAGCCATTGCCGACCGAGGCGTAATCGAGTTTGCCGGGGTGCGCCTTGGCGTAGGTGATGAGTTGCTTGAGATTGGACACCCCGAGTTCGCTGCGCACCGCCAGCACGTTGGGCTGGGTGGCGGCGAGGATCACCGGCTGCAGATCCTTGACCGGGTCGTACGGCAACTTGGGGAACAGCGACGGCGCCACCGTCAGCGGGCCGTTGTACCCGAGCAGCAGCGTGTGGCCGTCACGGGCCTTGGCGACCACGTCGGCGCCGATGGTGCCACCGGCACCCGCGCGGTTTTCTACCACCACCGGTTGGCCAAGCGCATCCTTGAGCTTGTCGCCCACCACGCGGGCCACGATGTCGACGGAACTGCCGGCGGGGGTGGGCACGACAATGCGCACCGGCTGGGTCGGCCAGGTTTGAGCATGGGCGGATGAGAGCAGGCCGGCCACAAGGGTTGCGACGGCCAAGCGTAGAAACTTCATGAAGCTATCCCCTCTTTTTATGGTGAAACGAACCACTTTGGTGCGCGATGATAGCAGCCCATGCGGGGCACGGCGCTGACGGCAGGAAAACCTGTAGCACGCGGCGCGTGGCAAAAGCCCTGCGCAAGCTTACGCCTCTGCGTTAAGCTGGCACACCGGAATGTGGCCGAGGTTGATCCATGCAACTGATTGGCATGCTCGATTCACCCTTCGTACGACGCGTCGCCGTGTCGGCGGCGTTGATGGACATTGCTTTCGAGCATCGATCCGTTTCGGTCTTCCGCGATTTCGAAGCCTTCAAGATCGTCAATCCGATGGTCAAGGCGCCGACACTGCTGTGCGACGACGGCGAGATCCTCATCGACAGCACACTGATCCTCGATTACCTCGAATCGACCGTGTCGCCCTCGCACCGCTTGATGCCGAGCGCGCCCTGGGTACGGCGCAAAACGCTGCACATCATCGGGGTGGCGCTGGTGGCGGCCGAAAAAACGGTGCAGTACATCTACGAAGTAAAACTGCGCCCGCAGGACAAGCAGTTCGAGGATTGGGTGATCCGCATCACGGCGCAACTGGCGCACGCCTGGGATCTGCTCGAACCGATGGCGGCCAAGGCATCGCCCTGGCTGTTTGGCGTGCACATGACGCAGGCCGACGTCACCCTGGCGGTGGCGTGGTCGTTCAACCGCTTCGCCGTGCCGGAACTCACCGACCCGACCCGCTACCCGGCGCTGGCGACGTTCGCCGCGCGCGCCGAGCAACTGGCGGCCTTCAAGGCCTACCCGGTCGACCGTCAGTAAGCCCGCACCGCCGCGGCAAGGAGATGAAAATCAGGCACGGCGACGGAAGATCAGATCCCACACGCCGTGCCCCAGGCGCAGGCCGCGCGCTTCGAACTTGGTGAGCGGGCGGTAGTCCGGACGCGGCGCGTAGCCGTCGCTGGAGTTTTCCAGCAACGGTTCGGCGGCCAGGGTTTCGAGCATCTGCACCGCATATTCTTCCCAGTCGGTGGCGCAATGCAGGTAGCCGCCCGGCGCCAGGCGCGCCGCCAGCTCATGCACGAAACTCGTTTGCAGGATGCGGCGCTTATGGTGTTTTTTCTTCGGCCACGGATCGGGAAAGAACACATGCACGCCGGCCAGTGAATCGGGCCGGATCATGTCGCGCACCACCTCGGTGGCATCGTGCTGAACCACCTTGAGGTTGGTGATCTGCCGCTCTTCGATCAGCTTGCACAGATTGCCCACGCCGGGGCCGTGCACCTCGATGCCGATGAAATCCGTGTCGGGCCGCGCCTGCGCGATGTCGGCGGTCGCCACGCCCATGCCGAAGCCGATCTCCAGTACCGTGGGCGCCTGCCGACCGAAAACGGCGGCGTAATCCAGCGGCGCATTGACGTACGCGATGCCATGACGCGGCATCAGCGTTTCGATGGCGCGCGTCTGCGCGTCGGACATGCGTCCCTGGCGCAGCACGAAGCTGCGGATCGGTTGCCGCGAGAGGCGGGGAATATCGTCTTCCATTGAAACTCAATAAGTCAGGGTTGCGAGGAATACAGCGCGATGCGATTGCCCTCGGAATCGAGGATCAGCGCGCGATACCCAAAAGGACCGATGGCGCGCGGCGCTTCGAGCACCTGCCCGCCACACGCCGCCGCCGCGATGACGGCTTCATCGAGCCGGCCCTCGGCGGACAGATAGATGAGCGGGCCGTCCATCGATGGCCGCAGGCCGGCCTGCTCGATGAGGCAGGCAGAGGCCTCACCGGGTCCGCTGGGCAACACCGCCAGGCGCCCGCGTTCGTGGGCCTGCTCGTGGACCGCATGCGCCAGCACGGTGGAATAAAAGGCAATGGCGCGCGGCAGATCGAGCGCCGGGATGTCGACCCAAACAAGCTGCTGAGGCATGGTTGTCTCCTCTGCTTCGTTATGAGGCCGTCGCCCGGCGTACAGATGCCGTCACTGACGACCGATCAAGCCACCGGTGGGCGAGCTGGGCGCCGCCGCATAGTATTTGCGCGGCATACGCCCGGCCAGGAACGCTTCGCGGCCAGCCTCGACCGCTTTCTTCATGGCGCCCGCCATGCGCACCGGATCGTTGGCGGCGGCGATCGCAGTGTTCATCAGCACGCCATCGCAACCCAGTTCCATGGCGATGGCCGCATCCGAAGCCGTGCCCACGCCGGCATCGACGATCACCGGCACCTTCACGGACTCGATAATGAGCTTGAGGTTCCATGGGTTCAATATGCCCATGCCGGAACCGATCAATGACGCCAATGGCATGATCGCCACGCAACCGAGGTCTTCGAGCATGCGCGCCTGAATGGGGTCGTCTGAACAATAGACCATGACCTCGAAGCCTTCCTTTACAAGCGTTTCCGCCGCCTTGAGCGTTTCCGGCATGTTGGGGAACAGCGTGTGCTGATCACCCAGCACTTCGAGCTTGACCAGCGCATGACCATCGAGCAATTCACGCGCCAGGCGCAGGGTGCGCACCGCCTCGTCGGCCGAATAACAACCAGCGGTATTGGGCAGGTAAGTGAACTGCGAGGGCGGCACGGCGTCGAGCAGATTGGGCGCGCCGGCATCCTGGCCGATGTTGGTGCGGCGGATGGCCACCGTCACGATCTGGGCGCCGGCCGCGTCGAGGGCCAGGCGCGTCTGCGCAAAATCTTTGTACTTGCCGGTACCCACCAGCAGGCGCGAGGTGTACTGCTTGCCGGCGATCACCAAGGGATCGTTCATGATTGAGGTGCCTTCGATGGACAACGAGGGGTGATTCGGAAGACTGAGCGACAGCGGCGCTCAACCGCCGCCGACAGCGACGACGATTTCGAGCGCATCGCCCTGTGCGAGGGCGGTTTCGCCATGCACGCTACGCGGCACGATATGGCCGTTGCGTTCGATCGCGACGCGCTTGCCGGCCAGCGAAAGCTGTTCGAGCAATTGGGCGACGGTCAGCGGGGACGTGAACTGGCGAGGTTCGCCATTGATAGTCAGTTGCAGCATGGCTCGTGCGGTGCTCGATTGGCCGGCGGCGCATCGGAAAGAGGCGCGATTTTAGCACGCAGCGCGCCCGCGCCCCTGCCGGCACCACCCGCCAGACGGTGTGGCGAACACCCGTTCGAGGTCGGCCCGTTTTTTGCAGGGCCGAGTTTTCCTCCGACCCTCATATCAATAACAGACCATGACGCTCACTCGCCTGACTGTCGCGGCGCTGGGAGGCGCTGCCTTGCTGTCCGCCATGCCCGCCTGGGGGCAAGCCCGCCCCTCCGACCCCGCCTTCAACAACCTGGCCAGCTCGCCCAAGAGCGGCAACGGCCGCTGGGATGGCTCGGTCGGCTTTGGCATGACCATCAACCGCGGCAACAGCAACTCGACACAAGCCACCCTCACCGCCGACGCCATCCGCGCCCTGCGCGACAGCCGCATCGCGCTGCATGGCATCTTCATACGCAACACCAGCAACGGCAACACCACCGCCGACAACGATCTGGCCGAGGCGCGGTACGAGCGCAACTTTGCCGAATCGTGGTTCGGCTTCGGCGACATGACATTCGAACGCGACCCCTTCAAGGACCTGGACCTGCGCCAGACCTATGGCTTTGGCGCCGGCTACCGGATCCTGCGTTCGGACACCTACCAGCTGAACGTGTACGGCGGTCTGGCCTACACTTTCGAAAACAACAAGGTGGCGGATGACGCCAAGGGGATCGAGCCGCTGGTCGGCAACGATTTCAGCTACAAGATCTCGGAGAACGCTACCCTCAGCCAGCGCTGGGCGCTGTTCCCCAATACGGTCGGCGAAGGCGGCATCCGCTCGGTGTTCCAGGTCGACCTGACCACCAAGATCACCGACCGCTTCGGTCTGCAGTTATCGGTGCTGAACAAGTACCGCGAAAAGGTGCAGGCCAACGAAAAACGCACCGACACCATCATCTTCACCGGCATCACCGCCAAGTTCTGAACCACACCGGGGCGGCCCCAGGCCGCCCGCCCTCTTTGGCCCCCTTGATCTGGCCTGTTGAGCAAGCGGCCCGTTTTCCGTAGAATCGGCTCCCTTCGCAACGGAGCCTTCCGTTGCCGACCGAGCGGGCGTCGTATAATGGCAATACCCTAGCTTCCCAAGCTAGAGCCGTGGGTTCGATTCCCATCGCCCGCTCCACCCCCCCTCTACCGCCGAATCCTCGACAGCGCCTTCATTAATCCTTCCCGACTTATCGCATCTGTAGCGAGCGGCGATTACTCGGCTAGCGGCACCACTATCAGCACCATGAAGATTGCCCGGCCACAGCAGGGGCCGTTAAGCGATGTCATGGCGGACAGGCTTGCATCGTCTCGTGGGAAGTCAGCAGAAGCAGTCCTCTTGGATTCCGACTCAGCCATCGAGCGCGCGGCATCAACGTCGTCATCTCAATTGGGGTAACCGGAGAGATGGCGGGAAAGGGTTCCCGGAGCATGCGCGTTGATTGCCGCGTCATGGACGATGTCGCAATGCCTTCACATCCGATGGACGCTTGTGCCGTCTGAGACGATCTGTCGCCCTGGCCTCTGTTCGTGGGGGCGATGACCATGCTGTCCAGCCGCTGTAACGCTCTCAACTTGCCATAAAAAATAGCCCAGTCAGTGACCAGACCACGTAGAGCGCCGTGCTTCCGGGCCTTGAGCGAGGTATGTCGTTAGCTTAGATAGAAACGACACGATATCGATCCAAAAATATCGACTAGCCAATAACAGTCGCCAAAGAGCTGGCTTCAATGACGGATCCCGACCCACTGCTGCCGGTCGGTCCGTGGGGACTCAAGGGCCGCTATCGGATTGGAGCTGTCGTCCCGATGCGGCTTCTCACGGACGGCAATTCGGCCTTTGCTGACGGTCGGCTCCACCAAGGCATTGACCGCTTTGTAGCTCAGAGCGGTCCTAAATAGGGCCTATGGCAAATGGGGCAGCTCACCTGCTTGCCTGAGTGTCTTGACCAGCAAATTATGCAGGCTGTCTACAGCTTTTGAACCGCGCGACTGACGGCTCCGATAAACCGCTACCTCCATCGGCCCCAGTGGTCCCAACCCCTGTTCACCGCCCAGAGTTTGGAGCTGTGCTGGAGCGCTGCATTGAGTGAGAGCGGCCACCGCTAGGCCACTTTCCACCGCTGCAATCTGCCCAGCCAGGCTTGAGCTGTGATACACCACCTTGAACCGCCGCCCCTGAAGCGCCAGAGAATGGATCGCACCACGCCGGGCTAGGCTGGCATCCTCATACACTGCAATAGGCAGCGGATCGCGGCGCCACAACTCGAACTGTGGAGAGCCGACCCACACCATCGGTTCAAAAAACAGGAGTGTGCCTCGCCGGGGATGATCGCGAGAGATCAAGGCCAAATCCAGATCGCCTCGGGCCACTCGGGGGATTAACGAGGTGGATTGCTCACAATCCAGTTCAATCTCGACGCCACTGTGTCTCGGCGCAAAACGTTTGAGCACAGGCGTCAGGTATTTCGCGGCGTAGTCATCGGGCACTCCCAGACGCACTCGCCCAGTCAGTGCCTCGCCACTTAAGGCGGCACCGGCCTCGGCATTCAGGTCAAGAATTCTCCGTGCATAACCAAGCAAGGTCTGACCCGCTTCCGTCAGGCATAGTTTTCTTGCATCTCGCTCCAAGAGACGCTGCCCCAAGGCGGCTTCAAGCTTCTTGAGCTGCATGCTGACGGCGGACTGCGAACGGTGTACTTCGCTTGTCGCGCTCGAAAGCGAACCGGCATCCACTACCGCAACAAAACATTTGAGCCAATCTAGCTGGAGATCCTGCATATTCATACGCCCGGAAGGTTTCGTTTTTCGAATCAATACCATTCAAATTATGCGCTTTTCGTTAAATAAGCCGGCGATCAAACTATCGCCATGACTACGACACGCGCCTTAACCTCGACCACCCGGCATCACAAGACAGGTCTCTTGCCATTCGTGATCGGTAATTTGCTCCTGGGTACGATAGGGGTATTCGTGCATCAAGCTCAAACCGATGCGTTGACCGCGACTTGGTTTCGTTGTGCTTTTGGGGGACTTGCGCTGACCATCTGGCTGTATTGGAATGGCAGACTGCACTGCCTCTGGCCGGCCCGGGAAGCATTGCCGTGGGTAATCGCAACCGGCTCGTTGATGGTGATGGCTTGGGGACTCTTCTTCTTTGCCATAGAGCGGATTCCAACCGGCGTTGCCGTCGTACTGTTCCACGTCCAGCCCCTTTGGGTCATGTTATTCGCTGCCATATGGCTGAAAACTCCTTTGGGCCTGTCGCGTGTTCTTCTTCTGATCGCGACCATTCTCGGACTTACCCTAGCTACAGGCATCCTTGAGCACGCAGCGGTTGGGGACATCAAGCAAGTGTTCGGGCTTGCTGAATGGCTTGGCGTGCTGGCATGCCTGATAGGCGCGTTCTGTACTGCTAGTGTCACCATCGTCGCCGACAGATTGCGAGAAATTCCCGTCGGCATCATAGCGTGGTGGCAATGCATCATTGGAGCGCTGGCGCTTTGCGCCTGGCCGATTTGGCCAGACTGGGGAAGCACTTGGGGGTGGCTGGCAAGTCTTGGCTTGATCCATACCGGTCTGGCCTACACCCTGATTTACCTAGGCATGACCCGTTTGAACACCAGTCGAATCATCATCCTGCAGTTTGTCTATCCGGCCGTCGCCGTCCTTATCGATTGGCAATATTTCAACCAGTCTATGAGTCTTCTGCAAGGGGGTGGACTTGCGCTGATCTCCGCAGCGATAGGTGGGGCTGAACTGACGGCTGGTCACAAGACAGCCTGAGGGACGTAAGCGCAAATCAGCGTCGTGACGATTGTCCAAGTAGATTAGGGAGAGGGCGCTAATTTTGATGCATTGAACAGGCGGCCGGAACCTCATAAGAGGCCGCTATTGAAGGTGCAACGGACCGACCTGCTTGCCAGTCGAATGGTCGCTTTGGCCGAATTGCACGCCTACGCTATCCGGCAGGTGTCAGAGTAGAGCGGCCTCTGGAGCGTCAGCTATTTGGTGCGGACGACCTCCGCTTCTGGCCGACATCTGTCTTATTGGACGCAACAGCACTACCGCCGCTGAGGAGAAGCGGAAGTTCGTGGCGCAGCGAGCAATAGTCGGTAGCGCAATATTGTCGGGTCCATGGGTTCGAAGCTTAACCGTTAGTAGGCTGATCCGACGTCGTTCATTGAAAAAACGCGCAGTCTCCTTCGCTGAAAGATCGTTGGCCGTCCGACGCCATCTCAGTTGCGCTTACGCCTGTTATCATTATTGATTCTGTCGCCAGAAACCCCTCCTATTGGTCCGAACTATGTTCTCAGGCGTTGGGGAAGTGGATGTCCATGACTAGATAAATTGGCACTATTTGAATGGTCGATTTATTGATGCAGCAACGCCTCGGCCCGATCAGACGTTGAGTTCGGCTCATGAAATGTTACCCCCTCTTCAGAGGGAATGAGTTCAGGAAAAAGATGAGCACCTTTCCGTGGAGATGGTTCCTTGCGTGGATCGCTGTGACTATTGGAGCACCTGCCCATGCAGGTTTTTTTGATACGAGTTGCGCAGGGAGGACGGTCGCCAAGGCCTATCACGACGAAAACGCCGTTGCGTTGGTGAGGGCTGCAACACGCGGCGACGTAGATGAGATCGCGTTGTTGTCGTCGAAATATCCCCATGTTGTCAATCATGTTGAAGACAAGGCAGTGCCGCCCCTTCTCTGGGCTATTTGTGCTGACAATGTGAAGGGGTTTGAAGCTCTCCTCATAGCTGGCGCAAATCCTAATCTTGGTGGAGGCGGTATAGGCCCAGGAGACGGCAAGGGGCACGGTTTGAAAGAGGATGGATCCGTTATTGCCTCGGGGTGGACCGCGACGATTATGGCGTCAAGTGCAGGCAACATAGAGTTTCTTAAGTTGGCTTTGCGATATGGGGCGGAGCTTAACTCTCCCAAGGGGGTCGAAAGACCTGATCTTCCGCTTTCGGTGGCAGCATATTATGGATTGTTTGATCATGTGAAACTTCTGATTGAAAATGGGGCGGATATAAACGGGCATGACTCTTTGTCGGGTGCACCTGAGTATGCCATTGTGAGTGGAGGGCGGTTTGATATTGCGATGTGGTTGGTGGAGAATGGATATACTTGGAATTTGCAGCGATTGGCCTCTATTGCGGAGATACGTCAAGTCCCTTTAAAGAGCAGTCTCCAGCGTTCGAAGGATGCTCTAATTGATGTCCTTCGACAAGGCGGGGCGGTTTTTCCTGCATCTCCTAATACGAAATTTGAATTTCAAGAGAGAGTGATCCCTGATGCTGATTTCTGGGACGTCATCAGAGGATATAAGTGGGTGGGTTCATATCCTAAGCGGCAGGCCGCACCACGAGAATAGGCCGCGATCGAAAAATTGGCGACCGTCGCACATGTTGAATGACCACTCGGAAGAGGGGCAAGTGCCATCTCGCCCCTCTACATTTTCCGGATGCAAAACGGGTCAGGTGCTCATGAGCCCGAGCGCTGGAATATGCCGATAGAACCGGGTTCTTTCGGATCATTGCCCGTGAATGATTGCGATGGCGTTACATGTAGCCATGCGTCTGGCGACAATTGCAGCAACATCGGTGACGCGACTCCGTTGCTCACTATGCCAAGGACACCTGCCGGCATCGGTGCTTGACTCTTTACGAGCGACGTCTGCGCCTGCAGTACTCCGTCATTCATGCATTGAGCACTCATCTGCCCTTTGCTGAACACGAATGGCGGCATGCAGTCGTTGGTCGGTGAAGTTGCAAGATCGGCGATGGTCCTTTCGGTATAAGCCCCATCCTGAACTGAAAGCACTTGGCCTGTGGCTGGCAACTGGGCCATTGTCACGAAGCCAGGGTCGATATTTCCGTTGCTACTGGCTTGCTTGTCTAGGAACAGCACGTTGCCAGTGCCGTTGGTCGACAACACTGCGCAACCGCCGAAGTCAGTTGGTAATGCCCCCATTCTTACTGGGTCGCAGAAGTAGAAACTGATGCGGCCATGG
>JASGFB010000055.1:0-28398 GCA_047605765.1 Rhodocyclaceae bacterium | reverse complement strand
GCCCATCATCGGGCCGCCCATGATGAAGGCGTCGGTGTCCGCGTGCGGGCCGGCCTGGTGTACCAGGTGGTCCATCGGCGTGCCGAACAGCACCTCATAGTTGCGTGGCGCGGCAACGTTGCCGGCCACCGTGACGACGCGTGACACCAGAGGGCGGCCGAGCGTTACCGCCTCGTGGACGGCCAGCGCGGTGCCGACGTTGAAGCACTGCACGCCGTAGTCGGTCGAGCGTTCGCCGTGGGGGACTTCGATGCCGGTGAGTACGCGGATCAATTGCTTGGCGCCGCCGGCCGGGTAGCGCGTCGGTACGCTGACGACGCTGATGGGCGCCGGCGTCGGGCCCAATGCATCGACGGCGCGCGCCATGGCGGCTGCGGCCTCGGGCTTGTTGTCCTCGATGCCGACGAGGATTTCTTCCGCCCCCAGCATGTGGCGCATCACCAGGGCCCCGCGCAGGATGTCGGCGGCCCGCTCGCGCATGAGCATGTCATCGCAGGTGATGAAGGGCTCGCATTCGGCGCCGTTGACGATCAGTGTGCGCGCGGCACCGGCACGCCCTGGGCGCAACTTGAGGTGGCTTGGGAAGACGGCACCGCCCAGGCCGACCACGCCGGCGTCGCGCAGGAAATCGCGCAACTCGTCCGCCGGCAGCGTGGTGTAAGGCAACGCCGAAGCTTCGATCCAGCGTTCTTCACCATCGGGTTCGATCACCACGCACAAGGCGGTCAGGCCCGAGGTATGAGGCATCAGATGCGGTTCGACCGCCACCACCCTACCGGAGCTGCTGGCATGCACGGCGGCCGAGACGTTGCCGTCGGCCGCGCCGATGGCTTGCCCCTTGAGAACCTTCTGCCCCACTGACACCAGCGGGCGCGGCGTGCCACCGATGCTCTGGTGCAGCGGAACGATCAGGCGCGGCGGCAGAGGCAGCGCCGCGATCGGCGCGGTGGTGGAGTCGGCCTTGCGGCTCGGCGGCTTGACCCCGCCATTGAAGCGGAACAATCGGCGCAGGGCGTTCACGCGGCCGTCCTCGTGGCGGGCTGCAGGCGTACCACCGGGTAGCGCCACTTCCAGTTGTGGACGGTTTCCGGCAGCGCCTCCATGCGGATGCAATCGACCGGGCAGGGGGCCACGCACAGTTCGCAACCGGTGCACAGCGGCACGATGATGGTGTGCATCTGCTTGGCTGCGCCGCTGATGGCGTCGACCGGGCAAGCTTGCAGGCACAGGGTGCAGCCGATGCACAGGCTTTCATCGATGACGGCCACTGCCTTGGGTTTTTCGACGCCATTGTCGGCGTTAAGGGGCTTGTACTCGCGGCCCAGCAGATCGGCCAGCTTATGGATGCCTTCGTCACCGCCCGGCGGGCATTGGTTGATGTCGGCGCCACCATCGGCGATGGCCGTGGCATAGGGCCGGCAACCGGGAAAGCCGCACTGGCCGCATTGTGTCTGCGGCAGGATGGCGTCGATCTTGTCCACCAGCGGATCGCCCTCGACCTTGAAGCGCAGCGAGGCGTAGCCCAGGGTGGCGCCGATCAGTACGGCCAGGCCCAGCATGATGAGGAGGGCGGGCAACATGCTCAGTACTTGTCCAGCCCGGCGAAGCCCATGAAGGCCAGGCTCATGAGGCCGGCGGTGACCATGGCGATGGCGGCGCCGCGAAAAGGCACCGGCACGTCGGCGCCCTCGAGCCGTTCGCGGATACCGGCGAACAGGATCAGCGCCAGCGAAAAGCCGGCCGAACTGCCGAAACCGAACAGCATCGATTCGAGCAAGCCGTAGCTGTAGGCCACCGACAGCAGCGGAATGCCCAGCACCGCGCAGTTGGTAGTGATCAGCGGCAGATAGATGCCCAGCACCTGGTGCAGTACCGGGCTGGTCTTCTGGAGGACCAGCTCGGTGAGCTGCACGATGGCGGCGATGACCACGATGAACGCCAGCGTGCGCAGGTAGGGCACGCCGAAGGGCACCAGCAGGTAGTGGTCGATCAGGTAACTGGTGGCGCAGCCCAGCGTCAGCACGAAGGCCGTGGCCGCACCCATGCCGACGGCCGTTTCGAGCTTGCGCGAAACACCCATGAACGGGCACAGGCCGAGAATGCGCACGAAGACGACGTTATTGACGAGCACGGCGCCCAGCAGCAGGAACAGATAGTGGGTCATTTCCTCACCCGGCTATGCGCGTACGTCGCCCGCCGCGCGCTGCCCGCAGGCCGCGTGCGGCAAGGCGCGACGCGCCCGGCTCAGGCCGCAGCCAGTGCCGGCGCGCGATAGTCGCGCGTGGCTTCGATACATTCCTTGACCAGCGCCGGCCCACGGTAGATGAAGCCGGTATACAGCTGCACCAGTTCGGCGCCCGCATTGAGCTTGTCGACGGCATCGCTGCCGGCCATGACGCCGCCGACGGCAATGATCGGCAGCTCGCCAGCCAGTTGGCGGGCCAGCGCACGGACCATTTCGGTGGCGCGTTCGCGCAGCGGCGCACCCGACAGGCCACCGGTTTCGGCGCCGTGTTTTTCACCTTCGACGCCGGTGCGCGACAGGGTCGTGTTGGTCGCGATGACACCATCGATGCGATGGCGCCGCAAGGCGTCGGCGATGTTGGTGAGTTGCGCGTCGTCCAGGTCGGGCGCGATCTTCAGCGCGATGGGCACGTAGCGCCCGTGGCTGTCGGCCAGCGCCACCTGCCGTGCCTTGATGGCGCCGAGCAGGGCGTCGAGTTCGGACTCGCCCTGCAACTGGCGCAGATTCTTGGTGTTGGGTGACGAAATATTGATGGTCACGTAGCTGGCGTGCGCGTACACCGTGTCCAGGCAGGCCAGGTAGTCATCGGCGGCGTTCTCGATCGGCGTATCGAAGTTCTTGCCGATGTTGATGCCCAGGATGCCCTTGAAGCGCGCGGCCTTGGCTTCGGCGACGAGGTTGTCGACGCCATGGTTGTTGAAGCCCATGCGATTGATGATGGCCTGCTGCCGCTTGATGCGGAACATGCGCGGACGCGGGTTGCCCGGCTGCGGGCGCGGCGTGACGGTGCCGACTTCGATGTGGCCGAAGCCGAAGCTGGCCAGGGCGTCGATGGCTTCGCCATTTTTGTCGAGGCCGGCCGCCAGGCCGATGCGATTGGGAAAACTGAGCCCCATGACTTCGACGGGGGCGCCGCCTTGCGAGGGCTGGCAGCGAATGAAGCCGCTCATATGGTGCATCGACCACAGAGCAAGGGTGTGAGCGGTTTCCGGATCGAGCGAAAACAGTAACGGGCGTGAGAGCTGATAGAGCATCCCGCGATTTTATCGGATTACGCCCTCCCGGCGCACCCCGTTGTGCATCGCCCGGCGCGGGCGCTGGGCGGCGCAAACGAAAAAGCCTCCCGCGAGGGGAGGCTTTTTCGTGCCGAAGCGGCGGCGATTACAGCTTGCCGGCGCCAGCGTTGGCCTTGACGTAGGCCGGGACCTGCTCGGTCGGCATCGGCTTGGAGCCATACAGCGTCGGCTTCCAACCCACTTCCTTGCTGACCTGGTTCTTCGGGTTCGGCTTGTTGGCGGCAGCCAACAGATCCACCGGCTTGCCGTTGAACATCGAGCCTTCGTCGAAGAACACCTTGCCGCCCTGGATCGCCACCAGATAGATCGGATCGCTGTTCTTGACCTCGAAGTAGTTGTTCTCCGAGTAGATCTGCGAATCCTTGCCGATGCCGAAACCCGCACGGAAGATGTTGTTGCCGCCGTGTTCCTTGATCGCCTTCTCGTGGTTCTGCGCGTCGGTCAGCTTCGGATCGGGCGCGCCAGCGGAGTCGCCCTGGATGAAGTTGTTGTAGGTGTGAACCTTGCCGAAGCGCACGCGCGGCAGACGCTGGCCGCTGTTGTCGAACCAGTTGTGGTGATAGGTCACCGACAGCTTGCCCGGGTCCAGCTTGTTGCTGTCGCTGCCACCGATGAGCGAAGTCTTGTCGTGGTCCTTGAACAGGTTGTAGCTGAGGGTCACGAAGTCGCCACCGTTGGTGACGTCGACGAGGCCGTCGTGGTGCTGCACTTTCTGTTCGACCTGGTTGTGCGGATACGGGAAGACCGGCGGGAACAGTTTGTCCGGACGATCGCCGTCGGTGAAGGTGCAGTGGTCGACCCACACACGCTTGCCGCCGTTGATCGAGATGGAATCATATTCCGAGTTCCAGCGGCCGCCCGGGCATTGCTGCGGGCCGGTCTTGGCGTCGACGTACGCGTCCTGGCAACCGGCGTAGCTCTTGTCGATCTTGAAGCTGTCGCCCGGATCCCACTGCGGGAAGTAATCGAAGGCGTCTTCAAAGGTGATGTTGCGGATGATGACGTTCTCGGTGCCTTCGCCGATCCACAGGTTGCCCTTGACGATCTTGGCATCCTTGCCGGCGCCGATGATCGAGGTGTTGGACGTCACGTTGATCAGGATGCGCGCCTTCTGGGCCTTCTGGCCCTTTTCACGCAGCTCTTCCTGGGTGCCGGTCAGGTCGCGCACCGGGCGGCCCTTTTCGAGCTTGACGTTCCACTTGGCCGGCGCGTAGTCCTTCATGTACTGGTCGAAGTTGTAACCCGCCGGGGCGTAGTCCTTCTCGAACAGTTCCTTGTTGTTGTCATCGACGGACAGGTTGATGGTGCCCTTGATGAAAATGATCTTGGCCGCGTTGGGCGTGCCGCCGGCATTCAGCGCGGCGACCAGTTCGGCCCGGTTGGTGGCGGTGTAGACGTGGTTGGCCGTGGCCTTGGAGCCGCCATCGGTGCCGGGGCCGGTAGCAGCCCAGCCGTCGTTGGCCGGCAGGGCCTGACGGGCGATAGCCTCGGCCGACAAACCATCTGATGCTGCGTCCATGCCCGCACAGCCGGCCAGCAGGCCAACCGCGGCGAGCGCAGCGCTCAAAGCGCATAGTTTCATAAAGCGTCTCCTGAAATTTTCAGTCTTCCCGTCAGCGCGGGCGGCAGTAAGGGTAGCCCTGACAAATCAGCGAGGCAACCATTGCGGCGCAAGCCGCACCGCAACAGGGCGTTATCGGTCCCATTCAACGGCCCGGAAAGCCTCTCCGGGCATGGTTTTCTGAGCTATGTCGCCTTCATGTGCCGACCTGTCGCATATGCGCAACGGCTTATTTCTTGGGCGCGAGGTGGCGCCCGCTGGCGCATCAATCACTTGCCTGTATTACTCAAAAGTTACTCACAGGCTCATGCACAGGTTTTGTGGATAAGGGGGCGCTCAGAACAACGACGGCTGATGCGCGGGCGGGGCGGGATCGTCGCCAGCGGCCAGGGGGTGCAGCGCGCTCATGCGTACGCCAAGCAGACGGATGCGCTTGTCCAGTGTGACGCGCTTGAGGCACTCGCCGGCGGCGCGGCGGATGGTGGCGGCATCGCGGGTGGGCTCGGGCAGGCTCAGATCGCGCGTGACGGTGGTGAAATCGTCGAAGCGCAGTTTGATGCCGATGGTCTTGCCGGCGTAGCCCTTGCGCAGCAGATCGTCCGCCACGCGCTCGCACAGATGGGTGAACAGCGAGGATAGTTCGCCGCGATCGGCCTTGACGTGCAGATCGCGCTCGAAGGTCAGTTCGCGGCTGATCGACTTGGGCTCGGAATGGGTGACTACCGGCCGTTCGTCCTCGCCGTTGGCGGCCTGGTGCAGCCATTCGGCATAGCTGCGGCCAAAGTGCTCCTGCAGCAGTTCGGGCGCGGCAGCGGCCAGTTGGCCGATGGTGTTGATGCCCAGGCTGGCCAGCTTGCGTTCGGCCTTGGGGCCGATGCCATTGACCTTGCGTACCGGCAGCGGCCAGATGCGCGCCGGCAGGTCGGCCATGTCGAGGATGGTCAGCCCGTTGGGTTTTTCGAGGTCGGAACAGATCTTGGAAAGCAGCTTGTTGGGCGTGATGCCAATCGAGCACGACAGGCCGGTGGCCTCGTGCACGGCGGTCTTGATGCGTACGGCGACTTCGCGGGTCTCGCCGGGCACCTCGGTGAGATCGATGTAGATCTCGTCGATGCCGCGATCTTCGATGTGCGGCGCGATGCGCGCCACCGCCGCCTTGAACAGGCGCGAATACTTGCGGTACTGGTCGAAGTCGGCCGGCAGCAGGATGGCGTCCGGCGCCAGTTGCGCGGCCTTCATCAGGCTCATGGCCGAAAATACGCCGAGTGCGCGCGCTTCGTAGGTCGAGGTGGTGGCAACGCCGCGCCCGCTGTATTCGCGCAGGCGAGCGAAGCGGGTTACGCCATGGGCCGCTTCGTCCACGCTCACCCGGCGGCCGCCAATGACCACCGGCTGGCCGCGTAGGTCCGGGTAGCGCAGCAGTTCGACGGACGCGTAGAAGGCGTCCATGTCGAGATGGGCGATGCGGCGGGGCGAAGTGCTGGCGGGGGCTGGCACGGGCTTATTGTACGGGTGGCGGCCCCGGCCAGGCGCGCCCGGCGCGGGGCCGGGCTGCGGGGCGGGGCTTACTTCTGCCAGGTGTCGCGCAGGGTCACGGTACGGTTGAACACCGGTTTGCCGGCCGCGTGGTCCTTGCGATCGGCGACGAAATAGCCATGGCGTTCAAACTGGAACTTGTCGTCCGCCTTGGCGTGCGCCAGGGCCGGTTCGACCCAGGCCTGCACCACCCGCTTGGAATGCGGGTTGAGATCGAGCAGGAAGTCATGGTCGCCGCTGCCGGGATGCGGCACGGTAAACAGGCGGTCGTAGAGGCGCACTTCGGCCGGTGCGCCTTCGCTCACCGACACCCAGGTGATGACGCCCTTGACCTTGACGCTGTCGGCGCCCGGCGTGCCGCTCTTGGTGTCCGGCACGATCTCGGCCAGCACGGCGGTGACATGGCCGTCGGCATCCTTTTCGCAGCCGGTGCAGCGAATGACGTAGCCATACTTGAGGCGCGCCATGCTGCCGGCGATTTCCGCGCCGTCGGCGCCCAGGCGCGGCGGCGACAGGCGGTGATAGCCCTTGGGCGGCGCTTCGTTGAAGTCTTCGCGTTCGATCCATACCTCGGGCGTGAGGTTGAAGGCGCGCGTGCCCATTTCGGCGTGGTGCGGATGTAGCGGCGCGGCGCAGGCTTCGACGTGGCCGGCGCCGAATACGGCGTCCCAGTTGGTCAGCTTGAGCTTGAGCGGATCGAGCGCCACCATGGCGCGCGGCGCCTTGCCTTCGAGGTCGTCGCGCAGGGCGCCTTCGAGGATGCTGTAGTCGATCCAGCTATCGGACTTGGACACGCCGGTGCGCTCGCACATCAGTTGCAGCGCTTCGGCGGTGTAGCCACGGCGGCGCAGACCGACGATGGTCGGCATGCGCGGGTCGTCCCAACCGGTGACGTGATGATCGTCGACCAACTGCTTGAGCTTGCGCTTGCTGGTCATGATGTACGTGAGGTTCAGGCGCGAGAACTCGTACTGGTGGGGCAGCGGCCGGGCCAGCAGGCCGCCTTCGGCCAGGCGCGCCAGCAGCCAGTCGTAGAACGGGCGCTGATCTTCGAATTCGAGCGTGCAGATCGAGTGAGTGATGCACTCGAGCGCGTCTTCGATCGGATGCGCGAAGGTGTACATCGGATACACGCACCACTTGGCGCCGGCACGGTGGTGTTCGGCGTGGCGGATGCGGTAGATGGCCGGGTCGCGCAGGTTGATGTTGGGTGACGCCATGTCGATCTTGGCGCGCAGCACCAGCGAGCCGTCCGGGTGCTTGCCGTCGCGCATCTCGGCAAAGAGGCGCAGGTTTTCCTCGGCCGGGCGATTGCGCCAGGGCGAATCCTTGCCGGGCTCGGTCAGGGTGCCGCGATTGGCGCGCATGGCGTCGGCGCTCTGGGCGTCGACGTAGGCCAGGTCGGCGCCGATCAGGTATTCGGCCGCGCGATACATGAAATCGAAGTAGTCGCTGGCGTGGTACAGGTGGCTGGTGCCGCCGGATTCCCACGAGTAACCCAGCCACTGCACCGCGTCGAGGATCGAATCGACGTATTCCTGTTCTTCTTTCTCGGGATTGGTGTCGTCGAAGCGCATGTGGCAGATGCCGCCATATTCGCGCGCCAGCCCGAAATTCAGCCAGATCGACTTGGCGTGGCCGATGTGCAGGTAGCCGTTGGGTTCGGGTGGAAAACGCGTGCGGATGGCCGCCGCATCGACCGGGCCGCTGGCCTGGTGGGCGGCATCGCCGGGCGAGCCGGCGAAATGGCGGCCGGCATAGGCGCCGCTTTCGAGGTCGGCATCGATGATGTTCTTCAGGAAGTTGGTCGCCTGGGCGGGGGCGCTCTTGTCGTTCGGTTGGCTCACGGGCAGTTCCTGCTGCAAAGGGAAGGCGCCGCAGTGGCGGGCGCGGCGAAACGAGCATTTTAGCCAAAGCGCGGCCGGCCGGGTTTGCCACGCAGAGGGGAAGCTGCGTGCGGGACGCCGTTCATCCGCCCGCCATGGCTTTTTGGGCGCGCGAACGCAGCTCGTCGGGCGGTACGTCCTCGACGCGCGACGAGACGTGCCAGACGTGGCCGAAAGGGTCTCGCAGCGTGCCGGTGCGGTCGCCGTAGAACTCGACGTGCACGGGCCGCAAGGCCTCGGCACCGGCGGCGATGGCCTTGGCGAAGACCGCATCGACGTCGGCTACGTAGAGGAGCAGGGTCAGCCCCGGCCCGCCCAGCGTGGTCGGGCTGAGGAACCCCATGTCGGGGTATTCGTCGGCCAGCATGACGGGCGAGGAGCCGATGCGGACTTCGGCGTGGCCGATCTTGCCGTTGGGGCCGGTCATGCGCTGGGTTTCGTGGGCGTCGAAGGCCTGCGTGTAGAAGTCGATGGCACGGCTGGCGTCGTTGACGCACAGATAGGGGGTCACGCTGTGATACCCCGCCGGCACGGGCGCGACGGCAGTGGGGGCGTTGGACGGGCTCATGGGGATCTCCCGGCGGGTCGGACCTCTTCATCATGGCAGATGCCATAAAGCTTGCAGGAACGCCATTTGCGCGGTCTACTGACGCTTTCGGCGGCCGCATCGGCCGGCCATGGGCACAAGGGGCAGGGCAGGTGAATCAGCCGAAGGATCATTTTTCCGCCGTGGCGAAGGGCTACTTCGCGTTCCGGCCGCGTTATCCGGCCGCGATGTTCGATTACCTGGCCAATCTGGCGCCACGCCGCGAACTGGCCTGGGATTGCGGCTGCGGCAGCGGCCAGGCCACGGTCGATCTGGCGACGCGCTTCGCCAGGGTGCTCGGCAGCGATCTGGCGCCGGCGCAGATCGCCGCCGCGCCAAACCGCGACAACGTCGAGTGGCGCGTGGCCGATGCGCCCGACAGCGGGCTCGCCGACGGCAGCGTCGATCTCATCACGGCGGCGCAGGCCCTGCACTGGTTCGACCTCGACGCCTTCTATGCCGAAGTGCGCCGCGTGCTGTCGCCGGGCGGGGTGCTGGCAGCATGGAGCTACGGCATCGTGCAGGTGGTGGACAGCCACATCGATGCGCCGGTGCAGCACTTCCGTACCGAAACCGTCGGCCCGTTCTGGCCGCCCGAGCGGCGCCACGTCGAAAACGGCTATCGCGACCTGCCGTTCCCCTTCATCGAAGAAATGCCACCGGCCTTTGCCATGGAAACCGAATGGGATCTGACCCAGTTGCTCGGCTACATCCGCAGCTGGTCGTCGGTGGGGCGCTACATCGCCGAGCATGGCAACGACCCGGTGGTGGCGCTTACCGAGCAGCTCCTGGCGCTGTGGGGCGAGCCTTCGGTGCGGCGCACGGTGCGCTGGCCATTGACGCTGCGCGTAGGGCGCCTGGGCTGACGCCATGGCGGCCGAACAGCCCGAGGGCAAGCCGCGCATCGTCTTCAACGCCGGCACGCTCGAGTATCTGTTCGAAGAGGGCTGCTTCATCACCGAATGGTGGAACTCGCCCGATGACGACGCCATGTCGGTGGCGCGTGCCCGCGTGCCGGCCGGTGCCACCACCGCCTGGCATGTGCTCGATGGCATCGCCGAACGCTATGTGATCCTGCAGGGCAGTGGCCGCGCCGAGGTCGGCCGCCTGCCGCCGATGCCCGTCGGGGTAGGCGACGTGGTGGTAATTCCGCCGGGCGTTCGCCAACGAATACACGCTGACACGCAACACGATCTGATATTTCTAGCCTTATGCACGCCGCGCTTCATGCCGGCGGCGTACCGCCCACTGTCGGACGACTACTGACAGACGAACGCTCTTGTGCAAGCGTACTGTGCAAGGGTTCCATCCCCCTTCACCCCTGGGAGGCATCGTGGCGCAACAGGCAAGCGACTTCGATTTCGAATATTGGGCCGATCTGGCGGCGCGTGATCCGGCTGCATTCTTCGCGGCGCGCTGCCGCGCCATTGAATCCTTCATCGCGTCGGCGCCGACCGCGCACCAGGCATCGCTGCGCAACCTGCAGCGCCACATCGACAGCACACGTGCCCAGGCCGGCACGCCGCAGCGGGCCATCATCCAACTGATGGGCATGCTGGAAGATCAACTGTCGGCGATGCGTTCGCATCTGCTGCAATTGCGCGACGAATCGGCGGCCCTGGCCAGCCACGCCGGCGCCCGCCGCTGAGGTCGGCCCGACTGGCGCGGCCTCATGCGGCCCCGCCAGCGGTGCCGCGCGGGAGTATCATGGAGGGCTTCGCGGCGGCGCCGCGTCCAATAAGACCTCAACATGAACTTCCCCACGCTTGAAGATTACGTGGGCCGCACGCCCCTCGTGCGGCTCAAGCGCCTGCCTGGCGCCGCCATCGAGGCGCGCAACACCGTCATTCTGCTCAAGCTCGAGGGCAACAATCCGGCCGGTTCGGTAAAAGATCGCCCGGCGCTGTCGATGATCATGCGCGCCGAGGCGCGCGGCGACATCAAGCCCGGCGATACGCTGATCGAAGCCACCAGCGGCAATACCGGCATCGCGTTGGCGATGGCCGCTGCCATGCGTGGCTATCGCATGATCTTGGTGATGCCCGAGAACCAGAGCGTCGAACGCCGTCAGACCATGCGTGCCTTTGGTGCCGAATTGATCTTGACGCCGCGCGAAGGGGGCATGGAAATGGCCCGCGACGTCGCCGAAGGCATGCGCAACGACGGTCAGGGCATCATCCTCGACCAGTTCGCCAACCCGGACAATCCGCTCGCCCACTACGAAGGCACCGGCCCTGAAATCTGGCAGCAGACCGATGGCCGCGTCACGCATTTCGTCAGCAGCATGGGCACCACCGGCACCATCATGGGGGTATCGCGTTTCCTGAAGGAAAAGAACCCGAACATCCAGATCGTCGGCTGCCAACCGGCCGAAGGATCGCAGATCCCCGGCATCCGCAAATGGCCCGAGGAATACCTGCCGAAGATCTTCGATGCGCGCCGCGTGGATCGCGAAGAATCCATCTCGCAGGCCGAGGCGGAAGAAATGACCCGCCGTCTGGCGCGCGAGGAAGGCATCTTCGCCGGCATCTCGTCTGGCGGCGCGCTGTGCGCGGCGCTGCGTGTGGCGGCCGAGGTCGACAATGGGGTCATCGTGTCGGTGGTGTGCGATCGCGGTGACCGCTATCTGTCCACCGGCGTCTTTCCGGCGTGAGGGTCAGCGTTTGAGCGCCACTCTAGCTTTTGCCCTGAAGACCGCGCCGGACGTGGCGGGTTTGCGTCGCCTGACGAACCTGCCCGCCCGCATGAGCGATCATGATGTGGCCGAATACGCCATGCAGCGCCGCCGCGCCTCGCACGGCTGCGATGCCTTGGCGCCGCACGTGCAGCGCATCGTGGCGATCGCCGGCGTGTGGCACGACGGCCCGCATATCCGCCTCATGTCGCTGGCCGTGCCGGCGCTGAGCGAAGCCCAGATACTGCAGCGCTTCTTCGACGACATCGAGCACACGCGGCCGCAATTGGCCTCGTGGCAGGCGCAGCGTGTCGATCTACCTGTCCTGCATATGCGTGCGCTGATCCATGGCGTTGCCGCGCCGCATTATTGGGCGGCTGGCGTGGCGCCGGTTCACCTCAGTGAAGAAACTGTGGGTGCCGTCGAGCGCGTGGCGGTGATTGATCTGGCGGCGACGCTGGCGCCGGCTGCGCATGAGCCCGCGCCACTGGCCGAACTGGCGGGCCTGATTGGCTTGCCCGCGCACATGCTGGCCGCCGCGCCTACGCCGGCGGCTGCCTGCGAGATCGAAGCCGTGCTGACCCACGTCGTGATGCGGCGCCTGGCCGTGTTGCGCGGGGATATCGATCCATCGGCCCTGGCGCGCGAGTTGGCCGTGCTGCGGGGCCTGTTGCGGCAGGCGCCGGGCGTGCACTGGCAGGATTTTCTTGCCGCCTGGCCCGAGTAAGCCCTGATTCACTGCGTACCCATGAAAAAGCCCCGCACTGCGGGGCTTTTTCATGTGGGGCGACGGGGCTGACGCTAGCCGCGACGATAGAGGACGAATCTCTCGGCCTGACGGCCACGGCCTTTTTCGAACTGCCAGACGCGTTGCCAGGCGCTGCCGACCTCGGGCAGCGGGTTGCGGCCGCCGGCATAGGTGACCAGCACTTTGCAGCGATTGTCGGCGCCTGGATTGTCGTCGACCTGCATGCCGCCGAAATAATAGAAGGCGGCGCGCTGGCCGTCGCCAAAGCCGTCGACGGCGATGCATTGCTCGCCGCGCACGCGTTGCGCAACCTGTTGCACGATGGGGCGGTAGTTCTTGTCGTAGTCGAACCAGTCGAACCACAGCGCGCCATTCAGGCACCACACCAGCGTGATGCCCAGTGCCCAGTGCAGCGCCCCGCGCAGGGGGAAGTAGGGCATGCGCACCAGCGCCACGATCCAGGCGGCGGAAAGCGCCACCGCCACGCCGAGCAGGCCCCAGTTCCAGGTCGGCTCGAAGCCCGGCGTCAGGCGCATGATGTTGCGGCCGAGCGGTGCCGGCCAGCCCAGGTGGAGCGCGCTCCAGGCTACCCACAGGAAGACGCCGACGGCACAAAAGGTCATGACGCCGAACCAGTCGAACGCATTGGCCGCGCCGCGTCGCAGACGCGCCAGTTCGGACGCCGCCAGCACCAGCAGCGGTGCCAGCAACGGCAAGGCATTGGCTGGCCGTACAGGGCCGGTGGCCACCACCACCCATAGCGAAATGAGCAGCGATACCGTCAGCATGAGGTAGTGGTATTCGCGCAGCTGGCTGCGGCGATGCCACAGCGCCCACAGCGCGACCGGCCACAGCGGCCAGGCGAACCAGGTCAGCAGGCTGAGCTGATCGTTGATGCGCGTCAGGCTGATGAGGCCGGGCGATACGTCATTGATTTCATCGCGCCACCAGACGGCCAACTGCGCCGGCTCGTAAATGGCCATCAGGATCGGCCAGATGGCGGACAGTGCGATGGCGATGACGAGTGCCTGAACATAGGCGCCGGGCAGGAAGCCCTCACGGCATTGGCGGCAGCCCAGCGGCAGGAAGAGCCACAGCGGCAGCGTCAGCGCCACGCCTGCCAGCCCGCCGCTGAGGAAGGCCGCAGCCAGCGCGCAGCCAGCGATGAGGCTGCCGCGCCGAGGGTGCTGCGGCATCAGCGAGAGGCCGTACAGCGTGCACGACAGGGCTGCCAGCACGAACATCTGCGGTTGTGCTTCGTGGGCATGGATCAGCAGGCCAAGTGAGCCGATGCTGAGCAGAAAGGCCGCGTTGCCGGCATCCTCGCCGAACAGGCGGCGTGCCGTGGCGGCCAGGGGCCATACGGTCAGGGCCAGCGCCAGGACGGTGGCCAGGCGGATGGCGTCATGCAGCGGCAGCAGCCAACCGAGCAGTGCGCCCGCGCTGGCGCCCAGCCAGTGTGCCAGCGGTGGCCATTCGAGAAAGGGCATGCCGGCGATGCGCGGCACCAGCCAGTCGCCGTCGTGCAGCATCTGGGTGGCGATGCCGATGTGTACGACGTCGTCGCCGCGCCAGGGGACATGGCCGATGTTGCCGGGCAGGGCGTAAACGAGAAACAGCACGACAAGCATCCAGCCGGGGAATTTGATGGTTCGCGTGGTGGGTGCGTCGATGAAGCGCATGCGGTCTGCCTGGGTCGGAGTACGTGGCGGGTCCCGATTGTAGGACGAGCGGGGGTGTTTGGGGCGCGGTCTATGCCGCCGGCAAGAGGGTAGAGGGCGAAAGTGCAACAAAAAAGGCAGCCGAAGCTGCCTTTTTCATGGCTTGCCGAAAAATCAGGCAGCAGCCTTTTTGGTGCCGTACTTCTGGCGGAAGCGTTCGACGCGGCCAGCCGTGTCGACGATCTTCTGCTTGCCCGTGTAGAACGGGTGGCACGACGAACACACTTCGACGTGGATCGGCTTGCCGGCCGTCGAGCGGGTCGTGAAGTTGTTGCCGCAGCTGCACGACACTTGCACTTCTGCGTATTGCGGATGGATTTCGTTTTTCATGATCTGTCCTTTCAACGGGCGGTGAATGTGGCCGCCAAGCCAAAGATTATGGCACTTTCGGCCGCCCGCTACAAGCCAGCGGCCCTTTGCCACACACCGTAACCGATGCTCAGCGACGCATGGCGTCGAAGAATTCGGCGTTGGTCTTGGTCTGCTTGACCTTGTCGAGCAGGAATTCCATCGCCTCGAGCTCATCCATGTTGTAGAGGAGCTTGCGCAGGATCCACACCTTTTGCAGTACGGAGGGCTCCAGCAGGAGCTCTTCGCGGCGGGTGCCGGAGCGGTTGACGTTGATTGCCGGATAGACGCGCTTTTCGGCCATGCGACGGTCAAGATGGATTTCCATGTTGCCCGTGCCCTTGAATTCTTCGTAGATCACGTCGTCCATGCGGCTGCCAGTGTCGATCAGCGCGGTGGCGATGATGGTCAGCGAACCGCCTTCTTCCACGTTGCGGGCGGCGCCGAAGAAGCGCTTGGGCTTTTGCAGGGCGTTGGCGTCCACACCGCCGGTCAGCACCTTGCCGGAAGCCGGCACCACGGTGTTGTAGGCGCGTGCCAGGCGGGTCAGCGAATCGAGCAGGATGACCACGTCTTTCTTGTGCTCGACCAGGCGCTTGGCCTTTTCGATGACCATTTCGGCCACTTGCACGTGGCGCGTGGCCGGCTCGTCGAAGGTCGATGCGACCACCTCACCCTTGACCGAGCGTTGCATTTCGGTCACTTCCTCGGGGCGTTCGTCGATCAGCAGCACGATCAGCACGACGTCGGGATGGTTGGTGGTGATGGCGTGGGCGATGTGTTGCAGCATCACCGTCTTGCCGGACTTGGGCGGCGCCACCAGCAGGCCGCGCTGGCCTTTGCCGATGGGCGAGACGATGTCGATGATGCGCGAGGTGGTGTTTTCTTCGGCGCGGATGTCGCGCTCCAGGCGCAGGCATTCGTCCGGGTGAAGCGGGGTGAGGTTTTCGAACAGGATCTTGTGCTTGGCGTTCTCGGGCGGCTCGCCATTGATCTTGTCGACCTTCACCAGGGCGAAATAGCGCTCACCATCCTTGGGTGTGCGGATCTCGCCTTCAATGGTGTCGCCGGTATGCAGATTGAAACGACGGATCTGCGAGGGCGACACGTAGATGTCATCGGTGCCCGCCAGATACGACGTATCGGGGGAACGCAGGAAACCGAATCCATCCGGCAGGACTTCCAGCGCGCCGTCGCCGTAAATGGGTTCGCCCTTTTTCGCACGGTTCTTCAGCAGTGCGAAAACCAGTTCCTGCTTGCGCAAACGGTTGGCGCCCTCGATTTCATTGGCGTTGGCCATTTCGAGGAGTTGGCTGACGTGAAGAGCCTTGAGCTCTGATAGATGCATGGCAAACCTTGGATGGATAAAACGAAGAACGCCCAGCGATTGCTGAGAATGTCAGGAAGGATTCGGGAATTTTGGAAATTAGGCCAGCAACGGCCGGTACTGCTATTACCGCCTCGTCGTCGCACGGTTCGTGCCGGGACGCGAGGGAGTCAGGATTTTGACTATCTTGCTTGTCCGATAGTTTGATCCTGCGCCGTGGCGTGGGGGTCGTGCGGATATACGCCACAGCAAAACTGCCCGAAACTGTATCCGCTCATTTCGGGGCTGTCAAACGCTAATGCAAACGTTTTAGAGGTTGTTGTCCAGGAACGCCGTCAATTGCGACTTGGACAGGGCGCCGACCTTGGTCGCCTCGACGTTGCCGCCCTTGAAGAGCATCAGAGTCGGAATGCCACGGATGCCGAACTTGGCGGGGGTTTCCTGGTTTTCGTCGATATTGAGCTTGGCGATGGTCAGCTTGCCGGCGTATTCCTTGGCGACCTCGTCGAGGATCGGAGCAATCATCTTGCAGGGGCCGCACCATTCGGCCCAGTAGTCGACCAGCACCGGGGTTTGGGATTGGAGCACGTCATTTTCGAAGCTGCTGTCGGAGACGTGAAGAATATGTTCGCTCATGATTCCTCTCTGTATGAAAAACGGCCCGGGCCAGCGTTGCGCCGGCGACGAGCCACGACGCGATAAATGCTAACCAAATTCAGGGGGGGAGGGAAGCAGCCCGCAGCCTATGGTCCTGATTGCATGAAACTAAGGGCGATGTGCCTGAATTTCAATTGCTTGGCGCTTTTTTCTCGCCTGCCGACACCACCTTGGCGAGCCGCCCGCCACTGCCCCGGCGACGTGCCGGGCAGCGGTGGGCGGGCTGCTCAGGCGGCGCGCAGGAGATCCCTCAGCACATAGGGCAGGATGCCGCCGTGGCGGTAGTAGTCGACCTCGATCGCCGTGTCGATGCGGCTGAGCACTGTGACATCCTGTGTCGTGCCATCGGGGCGGTGGATGCGCAGGGTCATATCCTGCTGCGGTGTGAGTTCGCCATCGACGCCGATGACATCGAAGCGCTCGTCACCGGTGAGGCCCAGACTCTGCGCCGAGTCGCTGCCCTTGAACTGCAGCGGCAGCACCCCCATGCCGACCAGATTGGAGCGGTGGATGCGCTCATAGCTGCGTGCCACCACGGCCTTGATCCCCAGCAGCAGGGTGCCCTTGGCGGCCCAGTCGCGCGATGAGCCGGTGCCGTATTCCTCGCCCGCAAACACCATGGTCGGCACAGCGGCGGCCTGGTAGGCCATGGCGGCGTCGTACACCGTGGTCTGGGCACCGTCCTTGAGGGTGAAACCGCCCTCGATCCGCGTGCCATCGGGCCGCGCCGGCAGCATCAGGTTCTTGATGCGCACGTTGGCGAACGTGCCGCGCACCATGACATCGTGGTTGCCGCGCCGCGAGCCGTATGAATTGAAATCGCGCCGCGCTACGCCCTGCGACACCAGCCATTGCCCGGCCGGCGTGGTCTCGCCGAAGGCGCCGGCAGGCGAGATGTGGTCGGTGGTGACCGAGTCGCCCAGGATCAGCAGCGGGCGTGCGCCACGGATGTCGCCGACGCTGCCGGGCGTGGTGGCGAATCCTTCGAAGAAGGGCGGTCGCGCGATGTAGGTGGAGGGCGGCCAGGTGTAGACCTCGCCGGTGGGCGCGGGGACGTTGTTCCACAGATCGTTGTCGCGCGTGAAGTCGGCGTACAGGCGCTCGAAGGTGGCGACGTCCTGCGCCAGCGGCAGCACGGCGGCAATTTCATCGGAATTCGGCCAGATGTCGCTGAGCATCACCGCCTTGCCCGCGCTGTCGTGCCCCAGGGGTTCAGTGCTCAGATCGATGTTGACGCGGCCGGCGATGGCGAAGGCCACCACCAGTGGCGGACTGGCCAGGAAGTTGGCGCGGATGTTGGGATGGATGCGCGCTTCGAAATTGCGGTTGCCCGACAGTACGGCGGCGGCGATCACGTCATTGCGCGTGATGGCCTCGTTCAGCTCCGGCGCCAGGTCGCCCGAGTTGCCGATGCAGGTCGTGCAGCCATAGCCGGCAAGTGCGAAGCCGAGCTTGGCCAACGGTTCGAGCAGCTCGGCTTTGCCGAGGTAATCGGTGACGACGCGCGAACCGGGCGCCAGCGAGGTCTTGATGTGCGGCGCCACGCGCAACCCCCGCTCGACTGCTTTCCTGGCGAGCAGACCGGCCGCGATCATGACACTCGGGTTGCTGGTGTTGGTACACGAGGTGATGGCGGCGATCAGGACATCGCCCTGGCCAAGGGTGACGTCCGGTAGTTGGGTGTCCACCCGCACGGGCAGTTGTGCGGCAGGCTTGCCGAAGCCATTGTCGGCCACCGGCGCCGCGAAAAGATGCTCGAAGCTCTGGCGCATCGCCGACAGTTCGATGCGGTCCTGCGGGCGCTTGGGGCCGGCCAGCGAGGGCACGATGGTGGCCAGGTCGAGCGCCAGCGTCACCGAATAATCGATATCGCCCGGGTTTGGCACGCCGAACAGCCCCTGCGCGCGGAAGTATGCCTCCAGCATGGCGCAGTCGGCCTGCGGCCGGCCGGTCTTGCGCATGTAGTCGATGGTTTTGTCATCGACCGGGAAGAACCCCATGGTGGCGCCGTATTCCGGCGCCATGTTGGCGATGGTGGCACGATCGGTCACCGTCAGGCTGGCGGTGCCGGCGCCGAAGAATTCCACGAACTTGCCCACCACCTTGGCCTTGCGCAGCATTTCGGTGACGGTGAGCACAAGATCGGTGGCGGTGACGCCTTCGCGCAGCGCGCCGCTCAGTTCGACGCCGACCACGTCGGGGGTGAGAAAGTACACCGGCTGCCCAAGCATGGCGGCTTCGGCCTCGATACCTCCGACGCCCCAGCCGACTACGCCGAGCGCGTTGATCATGGTGGTGTGGCTGTCGGTACCCACCAGCGTATCGGGGAAGTACACGCCCTGGGCCTGCCGTACGCCCTTGAAGAGGTATTCGAGGTTGACCTGATGCACGATGCCGATGCCCGGCGGTACGACGCCAAAGGTATCGAAGGCCTGCATGCCCCATTTCATGAGTTGATAGCGTTCGCTGTTGCGGGCGAATTCAAGCTCCATGTTCTGGCGCAGCGCATTGGGCGTGCCGTAGTGGTCGACCTGCACGGAGTGGTCGACCACCAGGTCGACCGGCACCAGGGGTTCGACGATCTTGGGCGGCTTGCCCTGTGATTCGGCCACGTTGCGCATGGCGGCCAGATCGCACAGCAAGGGCACGCCGGTGAAATCCTGCAGCACCACGCGGGCCACTACAAACGGGATTTCTTCGGTGCGCGTGGCCTGCGGCTGCCAAGCTGCCAGTTGCTTGACGTGCTCAGGGGTGACTTTCTTGCCGTCGCAATGGCGCAGGACCGCCTCCAGCACGATGCGAATCGACACCGGCAGGCGGCTGATTGCGCCCAGCCCGGCGGATTCGAGGGCTGCCAGGGCGTAGTACCGGCCGGAATCGCCGTGTGGCGTGGTGAACGTGCGGACAGCGTTGAATGGATCGGCTGGCTGGGTCATCGTGATGCCTCGCTAAGGGATTGAGCGTCCACAAATCAGACGAGATGCCAGGTGGGGAGTTCCTCCCCGGGCATGCGGTATCCAATCCATCAGCATAGGCGACGGCGAGGGGGCGGCGAAAGCCGCGCCGCCCGCGTGGTCACGCCGTCAGTGTCAGAGCCAGCGGCGTGGTAAGGGCGGCCAAGGCGGTCGACAGCACGAGGCTCGCGGCGACCGGGCCTTCAAGTGCGTTGAACTGGCGCGCCATCAGGTAGACGTTGGCGCCCACCGCGATCGAGGCGAGCAGCACCACCACCTGCGTTTCCATCGTCGGCAGGCCGAGCGCGCGCGCGATCAGCCACACGGCCAGCGGCTGCACGATCAGCTTCATGACGCAGATCGATACGCTCAGGTGCCAGTCCTGCCGCACCGGATAGGTGGCCAGACCCATGCCCAGCGCCAACAGCGCCATCGGCGCGGCGGCGGTGGCGATCATGGCCAGCGGCGCGTCGATCATCTGCGGCAGCGGCAGGCCGCTCAGGCCATAGAGCGTGCCACCGAGAATGGCTGCCACGATCGGATTGGTGATGACGCTGCGTGCCGTCTTGGCGAAGCCCTGCAGCGAAAACGAGCCGTGCCGCGCCCATTCCACCGAGACGGTGACGAGGGTCCACAGAATGAGCGAATTGAATACCAACACCAGGGCTACGCTGGGCAGGGCCGCTTCGCCCAGAGTGACCTTGGCCAGCGGCAGACCGAGCAGCACATTGTTGGAAAACACGCCACCCAACGAGAAAATCGAGCCGGCCACGCCGTCCAGGCCGAACAGATGGCGGGCGATCAGGCGGCCCAGCAGAAACACCGCGAAGCAGCCGCCAAAGAAAGCGATGAGCAGACGCTCGTCGACCGGCGGCAATTGCGAGAACCCGCTCATCATGCGAAAGAGCAGGGCCGGCAGGGCCAGTACGAAGACGAAGCGGGTCAGGGTCTCGGCCAGCGTGGCGGGCCATTTGCCCCAGCGCACCAGCGCATAGCCGATGAGGACGAGGACGAACAGCGGCGAAGCCAGCGCGATGTGATGGAAAAGATTCTGCATGGCGTGTGCATGGGCCCGGCACGGGCGAGCCGGCCATTCTAACCGTGCCGGGGCGGTATGCTCAGATCGGTGTCAGTCCGGCGCACGCCGCGCGTACTTCGGCGGCAACAGTATTGATGACTTCGTCATCGAGACGCGCCGTGACCAGGCGATCGATCCACGCTGCCACACGCGCAAAATCGGCTTCGACAAATCCGCGCGAGGTCATGGCGGGGCTGCCCAGACGCAGGCCGGATGGATCGCGCGGCGGACGGGTGTCCCACGGCACCGCGTTGTAATTGGCGATCAGGCCGGCGCGCGCCATGGCCTGCGCCACGTTCCTGCCGCCGATATCCTTGTTGCGCAGGTCGACCAGCACGAGATGGTTGTCGGTGCCGCCCGTGACCAGATCGAAGCCGCGCTCGGCGAGTGTGCCTGCGAGGGCGGCGGCGTTGCGCACGCACTGCCCGGCGTAGTCGCGGAAACTCGCTTGCGATGCTTCGTGCAGGCACACGGCGATGGCGGCGGTGACGTTGTCGTGCGGGCCACCCTGCAAGCCCGGGAACACCGCTTTGTCGATACGGGCGGCGTGTGCCAGGCGGCACAGAATCATGGCGCCGCGCGGACCGCGCAGCGATTTGTGCGTGGTGGTGGTCACCACGTCGGCATAGGGGATCGGCGACGGATGCGCGCCGCCCGCCACCAGGCCGGCGAAGTGCGCCATGTCGATCATCAGCGTGGCGCCGACATCGTCGGCAATGGCGCGGAAGCAGGCGAAATCCTGGTGGCGCGGATAGGCCGTATGGCCGGCAATGATGAGCCGCGGGCGGTGCGCGCGCGCCAGGTCGCGTACCTGGTCGTAGTCGAGCCGCCCGGTGTCGCGATTGAGCCCGTACGACACGCTGTTGAAGTACTTGCCGGTGATCGATACGCGGGCGCCGTGAGTGAGGTGCCCGCCATGGGCCAGATCCATGCCGAGCACGGTGTCGCCGGGCTGCAGGAAGGCCAGGTACACCGCCAGGTTGGCCGGTGAGCCCGAGTGCGGTTGCACATTGACGTGGTCGGCGGCGAACAAGGCCTTGGCGCGATCGATCGCCAGTTGCTCGATCGCATCGATGTTCTGCTGGCCCTCGTAGTAACGCGCACCGGGATAGCCTTCGGAATACTTGTTGGTGAGGACCGTGCCGGTGGCTTCACGCACCGCGCGCGAAGCGAAATTCTCGGATGCGATCAGGCGGATGGTGTCGGCCTGCAGCTGTGCTTCGGCATCGATGAGTGCGGACAGTGCGGGGTCGGATGCGGCCAGGGGCCGGACGAGATCGGAGGCGGGGGGATGCATGGCGAAACTCCTGGAGAGAATCGCCGGCCCAGTGCGTGCTGCGCGGCCGGACCGGCGAATGCCGGAAAAGGCGCCCAGACGCACGGCTTCATCGGCCAGTCGGCCGCCCGCACTCCCTTGGGGTGATCGCCCCGGTTCGCGTCAGTCATGCGGAGCCGCCAGTCTACGCCGCGCCGCCACCGTCACGCAACGGGCCGCTCAGGCGCGGGCCAGCAGGTCGAGTAGCGCGTTGGGATCGTCGGCGACGTGAACCAGGGCCAGGTGAGCTGGCCGCACGAAGCCTTCTTGTGCCATGTGCCGCATCAGGTCCAGCAGCGGATCGAAGAAGCCCGCCACGTTGAGCAGGCCGATGGGCTTGGCGTGGATTTCGAGCTGTGCCCAGGTCAGGATCTCGAAAAATTCATCCATGGTGCCGAACCCGCCCGGCAGGATGGCGAAGGCGTCGGCACGGCGGGCCATGTCGGCCTTGCGCACGTGCATCGAATCGACCACGTGGATCTGTGCCGACAGGTGAGCCAGTTCGCGCGCCGCCAGAAACGACGGGATGATGCCGACGGCGGTGCCGCCGGCGTTCAGCGTGGCATCGGCGACTACGCCCATGAGGCCGACGCGACCGCCGCCCCAGACCAGTTCCCAGCCGCGTTGGCCGATGGCATTGCCGAGCGCCGTGGCCGCCTCGGCGTACAGCGGCCGCAGGCCTGAACTGGCCCCGCAGAATACGCACACTGAGCGCACAGGCATCTCCTTGCAGTTGTATCGCCGCCAGCTTAACGCGCCTGCGTTGCAGGTGTGCGTCAGGTGTGATCGCCGGGGGCGGCTGCGGGGGTGCGGCGGGGCGGCGTGCCGGTGCGATGCCGGTGGCCAGGGGTGAATGGGCGGAAGGAAAAACGGCGGGCCATGGCGGCCCGCCGTGGGGGCGGGGTTTAGATCACGCCCTGGCCCATCATGGCATCGGCAACCTTGACGAAGCCGGCGATGTTGGCGCCATTGACGTAGTCGACCACGCCGTTGACACCCTCGCCGTGGCGTACGCAGTTGGCATGGATGTCGAGCATGATCGCCTTGAGGCGCGCATCGACCTCTTCGCGCGACCAGGGCAGGCGCTGGGCATTCTGCGTCATTTCCAGGCCCGACGTGGCGACACCGCCGGCGTTGCTGGCCTTGCCCGGCGCGTACAGCACGCCGGCGTCACGGAATACCGTCACGGCGCCCGGCGTCGACGGCATGTTGGCACCTTCGGCCACGCACTTGACACCGTTGGCCACCAGCACGCGCGCATCGTTCTCGTCGAGCTCGTTCTGGGTGGCATTGGGCAGGGCAACGTCGACCGGGATGTGCCAGGGACGCTTGCCCGGCAGGTATTCGAGGCCGAAGGCGCGCGCGTATTCTTCGATGCGGCCGTAGCGCTCGTTCTTCAGGGCCATCAGGGCGTCGAGCTTCTCGCGCGTGAAACCGGCCGGGTCATACACAGTGCCGGCCGAATCGGATGCCGTGACGACCTTGGCCCCCAGCGGCAGCAGGCGTTCGATGGTGTACTGCGCCACGTTGCCCGAGCCCGATACGGCCACCGTCTTGCCTTCGAAATCCGTGTTGGCGCGCTTGAGCATCTGCTCGGCGAAGTACACCAGGCCGTAGCCGGTGGCTTCCGGGCGGATCAGGCTGCCGCCAAAGGACAGGCCCTTGCCGGTGAACACGCAGGCGGCGTTGTTGCCAAGCTTCTTGGCCATGCCGGCCATGTAGCCGACTTCACGCCCGCCCACGCCGATGTCGCCGGCCGGCACGTCGGTGTCCGGGCCGAGGTGGCGATGCAATTCGAGCATCAGGGCCTGGCAGAAGCGCATGACTTCATTGTTGCTCTTGCCCTTGGGATCGAAGTCGGAGCCGCCCTTGCCGCCGCCCATCGGCAGCGTGGTGAGGGCGTTCTTGAAGGTCTGTTCGAAGGCGAGAAACTTCAGGATCGACAGATTCACCGAGGGGTGGAAGCGCATGCCGCCCTTGTAGGGGCCGATGGCCGAACTGTGCTGAATGCGGAAAGCGCGGTTGACGCGCGTGTTGCCCGCGTCGTCGACCCAGGCGACACGGAATTGAATCAGGCGCTCGGGCTCGACCATGCGTTCGAGCATGGCGGCGTCGGCGTAACGCGGATTGGCGCGCAGGTAAGGCCAGATGCTTTCCATGACTTCGTGCACCGCCTGGGCGAATTCCGGCTGGTGCGGATCGCGCGCGCGCACGTGATCCATGAACTGCTCTAGATGTCCGTATTTCATTGATGGCTTTCTGTCTTTTATATGTGATCAGGTAAGTGGCCCACCTCTGCGGAGGCGCATAGGCGACTCGCAAGAATGAACTTTCACCAGGGCCGAATGAATCAGAATTATCTGAAAGCGCAGCCTAGTTGATTTGGGCTGACTCGTTCCCGAGCGCGGCAGCATGCTTTGTGGCATTCCGCCTTGGTACGACATAGATCGCCTTTTTGGGACGAACCGGGACGGCATCGAGGTACGGCCGAAAATGGCCCGTGCCTCGACGCGGTGTGATTGTGACGGAATACGCCATTCAGCGCAGGGCGGCAGCCTCGAAACGGGCCAGGGGATTGCCGCCACGGTCGAGCAACTCGAGGTGTTCGCCGTCGATGCGCCATGCATAGACCTGCGCCAGCGCATTCACGAAGCGACTTTCCTGGTCCATGCCGTTCATGCAGGCCATCTCGGTGCCGGCCACTTGCGCGAAGGCCAGGGCATTGCCCGCCAGCGTGTAGTGGCCATTGAGCAGATTGCAGCCACCCGAACCGGTGAGGCGGCCTTCGCTCAGCAGGGTGAGGTAGGGCGGGCGCTGCCCCGCGGGCATGCGCACCGGCGCATTGCCCAGGCGCGTCAGTTGCCAGTAGGTATCGACCAGATGTGCGGTGGTACGCGTGCCGCAGGTCTCGCCGGGCCATATGCCAAGAAAACGTTCGACCAGCAGGCCGGGGCGCTGGTCTTGATCCACCGTGTTGCTGGTAATGCGCCCCTCGACGGTGGCGACCATCGCGGTATTGGGTGCGGGCCGCGCGCGGGCATAGCGCGATGCCAGTTCCTGGTAGTCGCCCAGCTCGACGACCGGCAGGCGGATGCCGCTGCCGCACTCTTCGAAGACGGCGTCGTCGCCGACGCGCGTGTACGTGCCGCGCAGGTTGCCGCGATAGGTCACGGCCGAAAATTGCGTATCCCGCCGCAGTACGTAGTTGAGTCGCGAGCGGATCGGTTTGCCTTCCATGTCGAGCATGCGCAGGCCGCCCGCTTCGATGGCGAAACGCAAGGGCCGTTCGTTGCCGCTTTCGAGTACC
Organism: Rhodocyclaceae bacterium; assembly: GCA_047605765.1. GTDB lineage: Bacteria > Pseudomonadota > Gammaproteobacteria > Burkholderiales > Rhodocyclaceae > JBGVSA01. The sequence goes on along the minus strand of JASGFB010000055.1, from coordinate 3,379 downwards.
AGCGTGCGGCCGCCGGGTGCCACCGTCCAACGCCCCAGTTCGCTGGCGTGGTCATTGTCGGTCACGCCCAGGTAGTCGATCTGCAGGGCATAGGCACCGTTGTCGAACAGATTCAACCGATAGCGCTGGCCGCCGCAGTCGGCACACGGCAACACGCCGCTGAACGAGGCGGGTGTGGTGGCGGCAAAATCCTGGAGTGGGCTTTGAGCGTGGGCATGGGCCACGGCGAAGAAGAACAGGCACGGCGCGAGGCGTGCGAACGTACGCAGGAAAAACGTCATGCAACAGGACTCCCCGGGGATGCATTGAAAGCTTGGCTGGCTGGCGCACGCGCGCCGACGACCCATGCCGCCTTCATTGGTTATAGAAAGTGATGCCCGCATTTGCGACCACCCATGCGTACATGAGTTCCATGTGTGGTACGTTCCCGTGCATCAATGCGGGGGGCGTCAGTCCCTCAGGCGGCATGTTGATTGCTGTCGGCATCGATCCGTAGACCAATACTGGAGGGAGTCATGAACAAGCGATTAGTAATGGTGGCAGCCTTGGCGCTGCCTGCGTGGGTATGGGCGGCTGCGCCCGTCGAGGTCAACATGAACCTGGTGGATGCCCAGGGTGGCAGCACGCCGATCGGCAGCATCAAGATCAGCGAGTCGCCCTATGGCGTTGTCTTTACGCCCGACCTGTCGAATCTGCCGGCGGGCGTGCATGGCTTTCATGTGCACGAAAAGGCCGACTGCGGGCCGGCCGTGCTGGATGGCAAGCCCACGGCGGCGGGCGCCGCCGGCGGACACCTCGACCCCAAGAAGACGGGTAAGCACGAAGGGCCGTGGGGCAAAGGCCATCTGGGTGATCTGCCGGCGCTCTACGTGACGGCGGACGGCCACGCCATGCAGCCGGTGCTGGCGCCACGGCTCAAGATGCGCGATCTGCCGGGACATGCCCTGATGGTGCATGCCGGTGGCGACAACCACATGGATGCGCCCGAGAAACTCGGTGGTGGTGGCGCCCGCGTGGCGTGCGGCGTGATCAAGTAGGGCGGGGCGGGCGGCCCGCGCTCAGCCGGGCGCAGATGTTGCCGGCAGCGCCTGCAGGGTCAGGGCGGCGAGCCGCGCCAGGCCGGCGTAAAAGGGGTGGCTCGCCACCGATTCCAATTGCGCCAGGTAGGTGCTGGCCCAGGGCCGTAGGTGGTCGTCGAGGAGCGTCGCCAGCGCGTCGTCGCGCTGGTGCTCGGCAAGCCAGGCGATGGCCCAGAACAACAGGCCGATGTGATCTTCCGGTTCGTTGATGCGCCAGTCCAGCACGATGCCTTCGGTATCGAGGAAGGCACGCAGCGCCAGGGTGGAATCACCGTACAAGGTACCGTCTTCAGTCAGATACACCGAGCCCCAGGGCGGCGCTTCCAGGTGATCGGGGCCGATGAACAGCCGCCCGTAGGCGTCGGCGAGGTGTCTTTCATCGAGCCCTTGCGCCATGAGCCTCTGCACCGAATCGAGTTCATCCGCTGTGCCGAAAGGCCACGACTGTGGCAGCAGCCCCTGGCGGACCAGATCGAAAAACGGCTGCGTGCTCGCCGTCGTCGGTGGCAGGTAGAACAGGGCGCCCAAGATACGACAGCAGATGGCGACGGAACCAGGATCGGCGCTGGGCGCCATGCGTGGGGTCATGTCAGAACGGGTTATGGGGTGTCGTGAGGCGTGGTGTCGTGAGGCGGCGCCACGAGGCTGAGACCCGCGACGGTCCGCCTCGTGGCAAGGGGGGTTCTACACCAGGCCCATGGTCATGTGCAACGCATAGAACACGCCACGACCGATCATCTCGCCAGCCATGATGAGTACGATGCAACTGGCGCAGGTGGCGATGTTCAGCGTACCGCCGCGCGGCAACTGCCGCAGCCACAGCGCCAGGGCAGCGAACAGCAGGACGAAGCGCAGCAGCATCAGGCTGCCGTAGTCCGGTGACAGCGCCGCCGCCTGGTGGATCGCCGACTGGATGCCCGGTAGCGACATGGCCTGCAGGATGGTTACGCCGACCGCCGCCACCACGGCGACACAGGCCAGCATGGCCGGCCCGCTACGCAACAGCCAGGGGCCCTCGATGGCGGATAGATTGAACAGCACGCAAGCTACTGCGCTGCCCCCCATCAGCGTGGTCAGCACGAAGGCGGCGGGCGTCAGCGGCGTGTACCAGGTGGGCACTGTCGACATCATGTAGAACGACGTCGTGTTCCACAGGAACGCAGCGCTGCATACGACGGACACCAGCAACACCAGGCTGCGCGTGCCGGCGCTGGCCATGTTGCGCAGGCACAGCAGCCAGTACAGCGCGCCGGTGGCGGCGAAGGCACCGCCGAAGACGATCTCGTTGCTCAGGTTGGCGTGCCCGAAACGCAGCATGGAATTCATCGCGCGCAGCGGCGAGCCCATGTGGAAGCTCGACACCATGAAGGCGATGCCCATCATGATCCACAACAGCAGCATGTTGCGTTCGAGCCTGCGGCGCTGGTCGGCCGGCAGGTTGGCGCCGAACAAGGCCAGGCTGCACCACCAGAAAGCACCGACTGCGCATTGCGAGATGACGGTGAACAGGATCAACGGCCATTCGTTCCAGCCCATGATTAGACCTCCTTCGGGTTGCCAAGGACCCCGTCATGACTGCCCACGGGACGGGCTTTGCGGCTCGGCCTGATGACCAGGCTGGGATGTGTGAAGTGTTCCGGCGGCAAGGGCGCCACGGCAGCCATCGCACCGTGCTTCTGCCGCAATTCGTCGAGCGGGCCGAATTCGAGCGCCCGCAGCGGGCAGGCGTCTACGCACACCGGCTGCTGGCCCACTGCCACGCGCTCATGGCAGCCGTCGCACTTGGTCATGTGGCCTTTCCTGGCGTCGTACTGCGGGGCGCCGTAGGGACAGGCCATGGCGCATGACTTGCAACCGATGCAGACCTCTTCGTCGACGCGTACCAGGCCGTCTTCGTGCTTGGCCATGGCGCCGCTCGGGCACACCTTGGTGCAGGCCGGATCGGCGCAGTGATTGCAGGCGATCGACAGGTAGTAAGCAAAGACGTCCTGGTTCCAGGTGCCGCCGTCGGCGTACCAGGAGCCGCCCGAGTATTCATAGACGCGGCGGAAGTTCACCTCCGCCGGCAGGTCCTTGAAATCCTTGCAGGCGAGCTGGCAGGTTTTGCAGCCTGTGCATTTGGACGAATCGATGTAGAAACCATATTGCGTTGTCATAACGTCCTCCTCATGCCCGCGCGATCTGCACGAGGTTGGTGTGCTGCGGATTGCCCTTGGCCAGCGGCGAGGGGCGCTGCGAAGTCAGCGTGTTGATGCAGCCGCCGCGGTCGATGCCCGCGCTGTCCGGCCGGTACCAGGCGC
>JASGFB010000054.1:0-28545 GCA_047605765.1 Rhodocyclaceae bacterium | reverse complement strand
CCTGGGCCACCGGCGGGCGCTATTACCTGGCGCGCACCAGCCCCGGCCAGGCGCCGGGCACGGCGCGCTGCGTCATCTGCGAGCGCGATTACGAAGCCGACGACATGGCGCACTGCCCCGCCTATCATGGCTCGATCTGCTCGCTGTGCTGTGCGCTCGACGCCCGCTGCGACGATCTGTGCAAGCCGCAGGCGCGGCTGTCTTCGCAATGGGCGGCAGTGCTGCGCCGAATATTGCCACGCCGCGTGTGGCCGTACGTCGACACCGGCCTGGCGCACTACCTGTTGCTGATGGCCGTGGTGATGCCCTTTCTGGCGCTGCTGCTGGGCATGCTGTACTACCACGAAGTGCAGATGCTGGGCGGCCAGACGGCCCTCGTCCCGCAACTGCGCACCGCCTTCGTCAAGGCATTTGCCGCGCTCCTGCTGGTCAGCGGCATCGTGGCGTGGTGGCTGGTGCTGACGCACAAGAGCCGGCAGGTGGCGCAGGAAGAATCCAACCGCCAGACGCACCTGTTGATGCGCGAAATCGAATTGCACCGGCGCACCGACGAGCAACTGCAACGCGCGCGCATCGCCGCCGAGCAGGCCAATCAGGCCAAGAGCCGCTACATCACGTCGATCAGCCACGAACTGCGCACGCCGCTCAACAGCATCCTCGGCTATGCACAGATTCTCGACGGTGATCCGTCCATCCCGCCACACCGGCACGAGGCGCTCAACATCATCCGCCGCAGCGGCGATCACCTGCTGTCGCTGATCGAGGGCACCCTGGACATCGCCCGCATCGAAAGCGGCAAGATGACCCTGTCGATCCGGGCCATCGACTTCGCCGACATGATCCAGCAACTGGTGAGCATGTTCGAGCTGCAAGCCAGCAACAAGCGCATCGGCTTCCGTTTCGAGCCGCATGGCGAGCTGCCCGCCGTGGTGCGCGCCGACGAAAAGCGCCTGCGCCAGATCCTCATCAACCTGCTCGGCAACGCCATCAAGTTCACCCAGCACGGGGCGGTCACCTTCCGCATCCGCCATCTGCGCGAGATGGCCACCTTCGAGATCGAGGACACCGGCCCGGGCATTCCGCCCGACGAGATCGAGCGCATCTTCGAGCCCTTCGCGCGCGGCAGCGCTGCCCACACGGTCAGTGCCGGCGGCACCGGCATCGGCCTGACCATCGCCAAGATGCTCACCGACCTGATGGGCGGCGAAATGAAGATCAGCAGCACGCCGGGGTGCGGCACCCTGTTCACGGTGCGCCTGTACCTGCCGCACGTGCACTCGGCGCAAGCGGCGCGCGAATTGCCGCGCACCCAGCACATCGGTTACGAAGGCGAGCGGCGGCGCATCCTGATCGTCGACAACGAGCAGGTCGACCGCGAAATGCTCGCCAGCATTCTCGCCCCGTTGGGCTTCGAGCTGGATCAGGCGGCATCCGGCGCCGAATGCCTGGAAGTCTTGCCGCGCTTTGCGCCGCACCTGATCTTCCTCGACCTGGCGATGCCGGGCATCGATGGCTGGGAGACGATCCGCCAGATCCGCGCACGCCGGCTGTCCGACGCGCACATCGCCATCATCTCGGCCAATGCCTTCGACAAGGCGCTCGACCACGACGTCGAACTGCCGGCCGAGGATTTCCACCTCAAGCCCGTCAAAGTGGCCGATCTGCTCGAATGGATCGGACGCCGCCTCGGGCTGCGCTGGATCGATGCGCCCAGCGTCCCCGCCGCCCCGGCGCCGACTGTGGTGGGCTTGCCGCCACTGCCGCCGCGCGCCCACTTGCAGGCGCTGGCCGAACAGGTATCGCTCGGCTACGTACGCGGCATCCAGGCGCAACTGGACGCCATCGCCACCCTCGACCCGGCCTACGCCGCCTATGTCGAACGCATGCGCGCGCTGGTGCGTCAGTTTCAACTCGAAAAAATGAGCGAACTGCTCAAGAACGAACTCCATGCCGACGCCCAGTCTTGACCGCAGCGCCAGCGACATCGTCCTGATCGTCGACGACGTGCCGGAGAACCTGTCCGTCCTGCACGACGCGCTGGACGAATCGGGCTACACCGTGCTGGTGGCCACCAACGGCGAGAGCGCCCTGCAGCGCGCGCGCCAGGCGTTGCCGGACATCATCCTGCTGGATGCCATGATGCCCGGCATGGACGGCTTCGAAGTATCGCGGCGCCTGAAGGCCGATTTCAGCACCCAGCACATCCCAGTCATCTTCATGACGGGGCTGACCGAAACCGAGCACGTCATCGCCGCCTTCGCAGCCGGCGGCACCGACTACGTCACCAAACCGATCCGCACGCGCGAAGTGATCGCCCGCATCGTCACCCACTTGCACAGCGCCCGCCTCATGAAGCAGGCGCGCAGCGCATTGGACGCCTTCGGCCAGGCCACCCTGGCGATCCGCCCGGCGAGCGGCCGCGTGACCTGGCAGACCGCGCTCGGACGGCGTCTGTTGGCGACCTATTTCGAAGGTGAATCGGACAGCGCGCCGCAACCGGTACTCGACTGGATCGAAGCCACCACGGCACGCCGTCAGTTCAACGCGCACACGCCGCCGGCGCCGCTGGTGATCGTGCAGGGCGCGCGGCGTCTGATCTTCACCTTGCACGACGAGACCACCGATGGCGAATGGCTGGTGGTGCTGCGCGAGGAATCCGACGCCGCCGTCATCGAAGCCCTGATGGCCGCCTTCCGCCTGACGCAGAAAGAATCCGAAGTGCTCTACTGGGTGGTCAAGGGCAAGACCAACAAAGACATCGCCGATATCCTCGGCAGCAGCCCGCGCACGGTACACAAGCACCTGGAGCACGTTTTCGAGAAGCTGGGCGTGGAAACCCGCACCGCCGCCGCCAACCTCGCCATGAGCAAGGTGCGCGCGGCGCAGCCCGGCGGCGAGGCCTGAATCCGTCCGCACAATGAAAAACGCCTTCCGCCGCATGACACGGCGGAAGGCGTCGGCAAACGGGCCGCGATCAGCGGCGACGGCGACGGGCCACCACGCCGGCCAGGCCGAGCGCGCCCAGCACCAGGGCCAGCGAAGCGGGCTCCGGCACCGCATTGATGGCGGCGGCCAGGTTGGTGGTGACGGCACCCGACAGGGTCAATTGATAGGAGAGCGGCGTGGACCAGGTACGGTCGAGGCCGTTTTCGAATTGCAGGCCATTGACGATATCCTTGGCGCCGTCGAGCGGCGTGGACAACCAGTCGGACCCGACCGCCAGAATGTACAACCCCGGTGCCAGCGTCACGTTGAGGAGCGCGTTCCAGCTCCAGGTGCCGCCATCGTCGGAGGCGATCAGATCGGTGTAGTCGAGCGCACCGTCCTTGCGAAACAGCCACAGCGCCGTATCGAAAAAGGCTGTTTTCGATTCGAGTGCGAACGACGCGGCGCCGCCGGTCGAACGGATGTTGAAGAAATCCACCGAGCGGCCGGACGGCAAGGTGGTCCAGCTGTAATACTGGTCGATGTGATCGTTGATGATGATCGTGGCGTGCGCCCCGCCGATGGTCCCCACAGCCATCAGCACAGCGAGCCAGCGGCGCAAGGCCTTGGCGGTACTCATGAATTTCTCTCCCTTGGACTGAACCGGCATGACCGGCAAGTGCATGGTATCGACCCCGCCCAGCACGCGTCCGAGAACTTCGCCACAATGTGGGCACTTTTCTTGCGACCAAGGACACCTTCCGTGACTTCAGCCCCTTTCAGCGGCCTGACCCCCGACGCCGTACTCGACGCGGTCGACAGCGTGGGCATGCTCACCGATGGCCGCCAATTGGCCCTCAACAGCTACGAGAACCGCGTCTATCAGGTCGGCATCGAAGACGCCGCGCCGCTGGTGGTCAAGTTCTACCGCCCGGGCCGCTGGTCCGACGAGGCCATCCTCGAAGAACACCGTTTCGTGGCCCAGTTGGCCGAGGCCGAGATACCGGCCGTGCCGGCGCTGGCCATCGACGGCCAGACGCTGCATCGCCACGGCGACTTCCGGTTTGCCCTGTTCCCCCGCCGTGGCGGTCGCGCGCCCGAGCTGGGCGACACGCGCACGCTCGAATGGCTGGGGCGTTTTCTCGGCCGCATCCATGCCGTCGGCGCACGCCAGCGCTTTGTCGAGCGCCCGGCGCTGACGCTGGCCAGCTTCGGCACCGAACCGCGTGACTGGCTGCTGGCCCACAACCAGGTTGCGCCCGAACTCCTGAGCGCCTGGCAAGGAACGGTGGACCAGGCGTTGGACGGCGTGCGGCGCTGCTTCGAGCGGGCCGGCGCCGTCGCCAGCCTGCGCCTGCATGGCGACTGTCACGTCGGCAATGTGCTGTGGACCGACGACGGGCCGCATTTCGTCGACTTCGATGACGCGCGCAGCGGCCCCGCCGTGCAGGATCTGTGGATGCTGCTCGCGGGCGATCGCATCGCCATGGAACAGCAACTGGGGGCCGTTCTGCACGGCTACGAACAGTTCCGCGACTTTGATCGCGCCGAGTTGCACCTGATCGAAGCCCTGCGCACCCTGCGCCTGGTGCACTATGCCGCCTGGATTGCGCGGCGCTGGGACGATCCGGCCTTCCCCGCCGCCTTTCCCTGGTTCGGCAGCACGCGCTATTGGCAGGATCGCATCCTGGAACTCAAGGAGCAGATCGCCCTCATGGACGAAGCGCCCCTCTTCCCACAATCCTGAGCAACACCGTGAGCGAAACCTCCGGCCGCTCACCCTGAACGCGACACAAGGGCGGTCGGAAACCGCCCTTTCCACGCCCACCCGTCCGCTCCATTGCCAGCGATCAACCATCGGATCGCGTCGCCCTTCTAGCCTCCCGCCCCTGATCGTGTCATGCCGGGCCCGCGCCGTACGCCGGCGCACCCTGCGGGGGAATGCCAATTGGATATCTGGAACACCGCTCTCATTCTGATCGGCGAAGGCGCTTGCCAAGAGATGGGAGAGCACTGGGGCATCGCGCCCGACAAGGTCGACAGCGGCATCCGCCAGGCCATGGCCAGCCTGCTGTACGCCCTCGCGCACGAAGCGGAAGGCGCACCTGCGGCGGCACTGGTCGAGGCCACCACGCGCATCGAAGCGCTGGGTGGTCTGAGCGCAGCGATCCAGGTCGCCCAGCCATCCGGCGACGCCGACGGCTCGCCGCTGGATGTCATTCCGCCGCAGGTGCTGGGCCATCTGTTTGGGGAAGACAACGACGCCCTGCCGATGGCCCTGGCGGAACAACTGGCGATCGATCCGGCAGCAGCCAGCGCGCTGGTCCGCCAGGGCACCTTGGTACTGATGGCCTACCTGGCCTGCCGCATGGCCTATGAAGAACGCACCCTGGCGCAGATCCTGGCCGCCATCCGCGCCGAGCGCGACATGGTGGCGCACTACATGCCGACCTCCCTGCTGGCAGCCTGGCGACGAACGGCCACCCATGCCAGCACCGAGCGGGCCATGCGCCGACGCACCCGCTTCAGGTGGGCCCTGCTTGTGGCCGGCATCGTCCTGGCCATCGCCGTCATGCGCCACTACCATGGCCCCTTCACGTTCTAGCACGCCACCACGGCACAAAAAAAGGCGCCCAGCGGGCGCCTTGTCACGCAGGGTCGGGGCATGGCCCCTCGATCAGCCCAGGCGTTTGTTCAACGAATACGTACCGACGACGCTGGCCTGCGCCAACACGTGCGCCTTGAGCGCATCGCGCGCCTGCTGGCCGGTGAAGCGGCCTTCCAGCGGCAGGCGCTCGATGTCGAGCGCGTACACCGTGAAGTGATAGTGGTGTTCCAGCGAATCATTGAACGGCGGGAACGGGCCGTCATAGCCGTAGTAATCCCCCGCCATGGCCGGATCGCCCGCGAACCAGCCGGTGTAGTCGTTGACGCCATGGCGCGCGCCGTACAGCGCATTCGGGCCCGGCTTGCCATGCGGCACGACGCCATCGCTGAATTCGCCTTCACGGATCTCGGTCAGATCGGCCGGCAAGTCGACCAACACCCAATGGAAGAAATCGACGCGCGGCAGGTCGGGCGGCACTTCGCGATCAGGCTTGTTGACGTCGTCGCCACGGCTGGGCACGTCGGGGTCGTGCACGATGAGCGCAAACGAACGCGTGCCGGCCGGCGCATCGCGCCAGGCCAGGTGCGGATTGATGTTGTCGGAGAAAGTAACGATGCTGCTGGCATCGGGCTTGCCGGCGGCGTAGCGCGCGGGGATGCGCGTGCCGGCCGCGATCGAATGGCTGGTCAATTGCATGACGGGCTCCTGTGGGGGACGCGGTACGGCTCATCGAGCCACCGCGATGACGAAAGCGGATCAGGGTCGACGTTAGCCCCCCTGCCCGCCCGCCGTAAACCCCGGCCTCGTCCAGGCCACGGCGCGGCACCCCGGCGGGCGCCGCGCCTGGCCGACGATCAGGCCGCCGCCAACGCCTGCGCGACGTCTTCGAGGATGTCGTCGATGTGTTCGATGCCGATCGACAGACGCACCATGTCTTCCGACACACCCGCCTTGGCCAGCTCTGCCGGCGACAACTGGCGGTGAGTGGTCGACGCCGGATGGCAGGCCAGCGACTTGCAGTCGCCGATGTTCACCAGCCGCGTAACGAGCTTGAGCGCGTCCTGGAAGCGCGCACCGGCCTCACGCCCACCCTTGATGCCGAAGCTCAGGATGCCCGAGGCGCGCCCGCCCAGGTAGCGCTGCACCAGACCGTGGTCGGGGTGGTCCGGCAGACCGGCGTAATTGACCCAGCTGACCTTCTCGTGGCCCTGCACGAACTTGGCCACGCGCACGGCGTTGTCGCAGATGCGGTCCATGCGCAGCGCCACTGTCTCGATGCCCTGCAGGATCTGGAAGGCGTTGAACGGGCTGATGGCTGCGCCCATGTTGCGAAGCGGCACCACGCGCGCGCGGCCGATGTAGGCGGCCGGCCCCAGCGCCTCGGTATAGATGACGCCGTGATAGGACACGTCCGGCTCGTTCAAGCGTGCGAAGCGCGTCTTGTGCTCGGCCCACGGGAACTTGCCCGAATCGATGATGGCGCCGCCCAGCGAGGTGCCGTGACCGCCCAGGTACTTGGTGAGCGATTGCACGACGATGTCGGCACCGTGCTCGATGGGCCGGCACAGGTAGGGGCTGGGCACGGTGTTGTCGACGATCAGCGGCAGGCCGTGACGATGAGCCAGCTCGGCAAGGGCCGCGAAGTCGGTGATGTTGCCCAGCGGGTTGCCGATCGATTCGCAGAAGATGGCCTTGGTGCGTGCGTCGATCAGTGCTTCGAACGCCTTGGGATCGCGGTAATCGGCAAAGCGCGCCTCGATGCCCAGTTGCGGCAGCGTGTGGGCGAACAGGTTGTAGGTGCCCCCGTACAGAGTGGCCGCCGAGACGAAATTGTCACCCGCTTCGCAGATGGTCTGGATGGCATAGGTGATGGCCGCCGCGCCGGACGCCACCGCCAGCGCCGCGATGCCGCCCTCGAGCGCGGCGATGCGCTTTTCCAGCACGTCCTGCGTGGGATTCATGATGCGCGTATAGATGTTGCCCGGCACCTTGAGGTCGAACAGATCGGCACCATGCTGCGTATCGTCGAAGGCGTAGGCCACCGTCTGGTACAGCGGCACGGCCACCGCATGAGTGGTGGGATCGGGGCTGTAGCCCGCATGGATGGCAAGGGTTTCGAATTTCACGGAGTCTCCTTGGGCAGCCCCAAGGCAGCCCGGTCAGTGGTGTGAATAGCCACCGCCCGGCCCGAGGCGGCCCGCACGGGGCGGGCCGTGGATCGCGCGGCACGAGCCGGAGCGTATCGCTGTGCAGGCGCCAAGACAAATCAGTTAATCAGCTTTGGATTACACGCCGGGTGGCGTGCCTCAGCCGGCAATGCCCACTGTCAGCGCGGCGGCATAGCCATCGGTGACGTCGCCCGACACCTCCAGCATCTGGTAGGTGGTGCCGTCGCTGAACACGTTGTCGGCGGCGAAGCTCGTCACCGAGGTGTTCTGGCCACGTGCAGCATAGAGCGATGAGGCATACACGGCGCGCGTGATGTCCTGCGGGAAGGCCAGTTGCGAGGTGGCCGTCGCCGTCACGCGCAGGTTGTCGTTGAGATACACCTGGAAGTGGATGTGCGTGATGCGGCCGGCATACCAGCCGGGATAGAGGGTGGTGAAGCTGACTGCGCCGCTGGCGTCCGTCACCTGCACGCCGCGCAGGAACATCTGTCCCACCGTGCTGACGCCACCAGTCTGGCTGGTGTAGCCCGAATAGACGCCATCCTTGTCGCAATGCCAGATGTACACCGCCGCACCGACGATGGGCGCGCAATTCTGGGCGGTGCTCACCAGTTTGAGCGTCAGCGTGAGCGGCACACCGGTTTTGCCTTCGGTGATGTCGCGCCGCGTGATGGCGCTGTTGGACAGGATCGCCAGCAAAGGGTACGGCCCTTCGGTCTCCTGCGGCACCAATGTGCATGCCACGCTGGCGGCGGAACTGCCGGCCGCCGACGAAGCCGCGCTGGCCGAGGCGCTCGAGGCGGCGCTGCTGCCCGCGCTGGACGTGCTGCCGGCGCTGGCCGATGCCCCCGCCGACGAACTGCCGCCGGTGGCCGTGCCGGTCGAAGCATCCGCCCCGCCACCGCCACAGCCGAACAAGGCTGCCGCGCCCAGCGAGCCGAATACGCCGAAGGCACGGCGCCGGCTCATGGGGGTGTCCGCCGCAGCCGGATCGGCGTCGCGGCGCTCTTCGATATCGCTCATGGTGATACTCCCTGTTGTATGCCCGGGCTGCGCCCGTGTGCCCCCCGGTGGCCTGGTCTTTCTGTGAATGCCTGCGTCGCCCCTGGGTGTTTTCATTCTAAGCAGGCGGATATGACAGACCATGAAGGCGTTTCGCCCCCTTACAAAGACTTCACGCGCCTTAACGCATATCGGCTACGGGTTTTCCGTAGCGCGGCGCGGCGCGCACCGATGCTAGCGTAGCGAACGCGGCCGGCCGTCCCGGCGTCATCCGGGCATGGCCTGCCGACACCACAGAGCGCATTCGAGCGCCGAAGAAGCACACGTGTTTGGCTGTTCTATCCCTGGAGAGAGAAATGTCGGCACCGCTTTGGATCGCGTTTGCCAGCTCTGTGCTGGCCGTTCTTTATGGTTTGCTGCTGAGCCGCTGGATCCTGGGCCTGCCCACCGGCAGCCCACGCATGCGAGAGATCGCGGCGGCCATTCAGGTGGGGGCGGCCGCCTACCTCAATCGGCAGTACATCACCATCAGCATCGTCGGTCTGGTACTGCTCATCATCATCGGTTTCGCCATCGACTGGCCCACCGCGATAGGCTTCGCGCTCGGCGCCGTGCTGTCCGGCGCCGCCGGCTACATCGGCATGAACGTATCGGTGCTGGCCAACGTGCGTACCACCGAAGCAGCCAAGAAGGGCCTCAACGAAGCGCTCACCGTGGCTTTTCGCGGCGGCGCCATCACCGGCATGCTGGTGGCCGGCCTGGCCCTGCTCGGCGTCACCGGCTATTACTTCATGCTGTCCACCAATGCGCCGCCCGACATGCCGCTGTCACAAGTGCTCAAGCCCCTCATCGGGCTGGCCTTCGGCGCATCGCTGATCTCGATCTTCGCGCGCCTGGGTGGCGGCATCTTCACCAAGGGGGCGGACGTGGGCGCCGACCTGGTGGGCAAGGTCGAGGCCGGCATTCCGGAAGACGATCCGCGCAACCCGGCGGTGATCGCCGATAACGTCGGCGACAACGTGGGCGACTGCGCCGGCATGGCCGCCGATCTGTTCGAGACCTACGCCGTCACGCTCATTGCCGCCATGCTGCTGGGCGCGCTGACGCTGACCGATGCGCCGCAGCTCGGCGTGGTCTATCCACTCACGCTGGGCGGCGTAGCGATCGTGGCCAGCATCATCGGCGCGCTGTTCGTGCGCATCGTGCCGGGCAAGAAGATCATGGCGGCGCTATACCGGGGCCTCATCGTCGCCAGCCTGATCGCCGTGGTGGCCTTTTACTTCGTCACGCGCTGGCTGGTGCCGGACGATGTGCTCAATTCGCTGCTGGGCATCCAGGGCGGCGCCATCATCCGCATCTTTGGCGCCAGCGTGGTCGGCCTGCTGCTGACCGGCCTGCTGGTGTGGATCACCGAGTACTACACCGGTACCGACTATGCACCGGTGCGCCAGGTGGCGGCGGCGTCCGAGACGGGCCACGCCACCAACATCATCGCCGGCCTGGGCATTTCGATGAAGGCCACCGCCGGCCCGGTAATCGCGGTGTGCGTGGCGATCTGGGTGGCCTACGCGCTGGCCGGCCTGTACGGCATCGCCATCGCCGCCATGGCCATGCTGTCGATGACCGGCATCATCGTGGCGCTGGATGCCTTCGGGCCCATCACCGACAATGCCGGCGGCATTGCCGAGATGGCCGAACTGCCCGACACCGTACGCGCCGTTACCGACCCGCTCGATGCCGTCGGCAACACCACCAAGGCGGTGACCAAGGGTTATGCCATCGGCTCGGCCGGGCTGGCGGCGCTGGTGCTGTTCGCCGACTACACGCACGCCCTGGCGGCCAACGGCCACGACACCTCGTTCGACCTGTCGAACCACCTCGTCATCATCGGCCTGATCATCGGCGGGCTGGTGCCCTACCTGTTCGGCGCCATGGCCATGGAAGCGGTGGGCCGCGCGGCCGGCTCGGTGGTGATGGAGGTGCGGCGCCAGTTCCGCGAGATCCCCGGCATCATGGACGGCACTGCGCGGCCGGAGTATTCACGCGCGGTCGACATGCTCACGCGGGCGGCCATCCACGAGATGATGATCCCCTCGCTGCTGCCGGTGCTGCTGCCGATCATCGTGGGCTTCGCGTTGGGGCCGCAGGCACTCGGCGGCGTCCTGATGGGCACCATCGTCACCGGTCTGTTCGTGGCCTTGTCGATGACGGCCGGCGGCGGCGCCTGGGACAACGCCAAGAAGCACATCGAGGATGGTCACCATGGCGGCAAGGGGTCGGATGCCCACAAGGCCGCCGTCACCGGCGACACCGTCGGCGACCCCTACAAAGACACGGCGGGGCCGGCGGTCAATCCGCTCATCAAGATCATCAACCTGGTGGCGCTGCTGATCGTGCCCCTGATCTGATCGCTCAACGGGGCGCGGTGGCACGCGCCGCCACGTCGACGACGTGCTGGCGCATGGTCTGCGCCAGCGATGCCACCGCCGGAGACGGATGTGCGCGCGCGCTGAGCATCAGCACGCCAATGGGCGGCAACGGCGGCAGGCCATCGACCATGCGCAAGCTGGCCGGCACGCCGATCGGCGTGCGCACCGTCAGGCCAAGGCCGGCCCCCACCGCCGCCCACACGCCGGCCAGGCTGGGGCTGGTGAAGGCTGCCCGCCACGGGCGCGCCGCGCCATCGAGGGCGGCAATGGCGGCGCTGCGCATCACGCAGGGGGCGTCGAAGGCGACCAACGGCAGCGGTGCGTCGTCCTCCAACGGCAAGGGCCCGGTGGCCGGACCGATCCAGCGCATCGGCAAGGTCGCCACGCGTTCGGCATGGGCGGGGACGTGGCCCATGTCCCAGGCCAGGGTCAGGTCGAGTTCTTCCCGCTGCACGAGCGCCAGCAGATCGGCGCTGCGCGCCACGCGCGCTTCGATGCGCACCTGCGGATGCGCACGCGCAAAACTGCCGAGCACATGGCTGAGCATGCCTTCGCCGAAATCTTCCTGCATACCCAGACGGACCACGCCATCCAGCCCGGCACCACGCACGGCGCTGGCCGCCTCGTCGTTGAGTGCCAGCAGACGGCGCGCGTAGCTGAGCAGGATCTCGCCCGCCGGCGTCAGCGCCAGCCCGCGCCCAGCCTTGCGTACGAGAGGGACGCCGGCTTGATCTTCGAGCTTTTTCAATTGCGCGCTGAGTGCCGAAGTGGAACGGCCCAGACGCTCGGCCGCCTGGGCGAAGCTGCCCATCTCCACCCCTGCCACGAAGCCGCGCAGGACATCCACGTCGAAATTCACCCGCCGCATGATCAGTCCCGTTTTTGTGGACTGTTCATCCACAAGATATCGATATTCAGAATGATCTTGGGCGCTTAAGGTAGGGGCCGTCAAGCACCTGGAGCGCCGCATGAAGACCTCGATGAAGCACACCCTGCATGACGCCGCCCCCAAGCTGGCGGAGCTGACCGACCGCGTGCTGTTCGGCGACATGTGGGCACGGACGACGCTGCCCGCACGCGAGCGCAGTCTGGTGACGGTGGCCGCCCTGGTGGCGCTGTGCCGACTCGAACAACTGCCCTATCACCTGGCACGCGCCGTCGACAACGGCGTGCGCCGCGACGAACTGGTCGAACTGATCACCCACCTGGCCTTCTACGCCGGCTGGCCGGCGGCGGCCTCGGCCATCGCCCAGCTCGAACACACCCAGCCCCGCCACGACAAGGAGGAATGACCATGCCCTACGTCCGTATCTCACTGCTCAAGGGAAAGCCCGCCGCCCATGTGCGCGCCATCGCCGACAGCCTGCATCAGGCGCTGGTCGATGCGTTCGGCGTGCCACCGAAGGACCGTTTCCAGATCGTCCAGCAACTGGCGCCGGACGAATTCATCTTCGACCGCAACTATCTGTTCGGCCCGCGCAGCGACGACTTCGTGCTGGTCCACATCACGGTGGGACGACCGCGCGACGCGGCCATGCGCGAAGCCTTCTATCAGCGCGCGGTGGCCTGCCTGGGCGAGGCGCCGGGTCTGCGCCCGGAGGACGTGATGATCGTAATGTCGACCACCCAGACGGATGAGTGGTCGTTCGGCTGCGGCGTGGCCGGCGTCCTCGGCGGACGCGCCACGCCGGCCTTGACGGGATGAATCCGGCGGGCATCGGCCCGCCGGCGCTCACTTGCCCAGCAACTGGCGCTGCAGCGCTTCGGCTGCGCTGTCTTCCGACGTGGCGGCGCCCGCCGTCGGCGCACTTTCGGGCGCGCCCCCCAGATCGCGCTGCAGGTCGGCGGCGGCATCCCCGTCTTCGGACGCGGGAATGTCGATCTGCACCTTGTCGACGTCGATGGTGGGCTGCTTGCCCAGGCCCACGTTGACCAACTGCGGAAAGGCGATGACCAGCCCCACCATGACAATCTGGATCAGCACGAACGGCACGGCGCCCCAATAGATATCGGTGGTCTTGACCACCTTGGGCGCCACCGAACGCAGATAGAACAGCGCGAAGCCGAATGGCGGATGCATGAACGAGGTCTGCATGTTCACCGCCAGCAGCACGCCGAACCAGATCAGATCGATGCCGAGCTTTTCGGCCACCGGTGCCAGCAAGGGCACCACGATGAACGACAGTTCGAAGAAGTCCAGGAAGAAGGCCAGCAGAAAGACCAGGATGTTCACGACAATGAGGAAGCCTACTACGCCCCCCGGCATGTCGATGAGCAGATGCTCCACCCACACATGGCCGTTCACCCCGTAAAAGGTGAGGCTGAACACGCGCGAGCCGATCAGGATCAGCACCACGAAGGTGGTCAGCTTGGCGGTCGACTCCATCGCCTGGCGCAGCAGGCTCCAGCTCAGGCGACGGCGCGCCAGGGCCATGACCAGCGCCCCGCTCGCCCCCATGGCACCGCCTTCGGTGGGCGTCGCCACCCCCAGGAAGATAGTGCCCAGTACCAGGAAGATCAGCGCTAGCGGCGGAATCAGCACGAAGGTCACGCGCTGCGCCATCTGCGACAGGATGCGCAGCTTGAGCACACGTGCCACGCAGGCCACCACGAAGGCAAAGCCCACCCCAGCGCACATAGTCACCACGATGAGCTCGTCAGTCGGCTCATCCGCCGGCCGGGTGCGCGCAAACAGCACCGCCACGATCACCGACAGCACGGTGAGCACCAGCACCGAGCGCAGGCCGCTGCTGCCGTCCGGCTCGCGGATGGTGCGCGCCTCGGGCGGCAAGGCCGGTGCCGCCGCCGGACGGAACATCGTCACACCAACGACATACAGCACGTAGAGGCCGGTCAGAATGAAACCCGGTATGAACGCGCCCTTGTACATATCGCCCACCGAACGGCCGAGCTGGTCGGCCATCACGATCAGCACCAACGAGGGCGGAATGATCTGCGCCAGCGTGCCGGACGCCGCGATCACCCCGCTGGCGAGCCGCTTGTCATAGCCGTAGCGCAGCATGATGGGCAGCGAGATCAGCCCCATCGAAATCACCGACGCCGCCACCACCCCGGTGGTCGCCGCCAGCATGGCGCCGACGAAGATCACCGCAAAAGCCAGACCGCCGCGCACCGGGCCGAACAGCTGGCCGACGGTCTCCAGCAGATCTTCGGCCATGCCGCTGCGTTCGAGGATCAGCCCCATGAAGGTGAAGAACGGGATGGCCAGCAGCGTGTCGTTGCTCATCACGCCCCAGATGCGGTCAGGCATGGCCTGGAAGAGCTGTGGCGGCAGCAGCCCGAGCTCGATGCCGATGAAGCCGAACACCACCCCGCAGGCCGCCAGCGAAAAGGCCACCGGATAGCCCAGCAACATGAACAACACCATCGTGCCGAACATGATCGGCGCGATGTTGTCGATGAGGAACTGGATCATTCTCCGCCCTCCTTGATGCCCTGCATGCGACGGATGTCTTCGGCCAGCAGTTCTTCCGCGCTGGCCTCATCGGCGGCATCGAGTTTGACGCGGCCGCGCAGGAAGGCCACCCGCTTGATCAGCTCGGAGAGCCCCTGCAGGAACAGCAGCGTAAAGCCGACCGGCACCATCAGGCGCGCCGGCCACAGGATCAGCCCACCCGCGCTGCCGGACATCTCGCCCGTCGAAAAGGCCGTCATGAAGACGCCCCACGACAGCCAGATGACCATCAGCGTGATGGGGAAGAGGAAGAAAATCGTGCCGAAGATGTCGATCCAGGCATGCACGCGCGGACTGAAGCGCGACACCAGCACGTCGATGCGCACATGCACGTTGCGCAACAGCGCATAGCCCGAACCGAGCAGGAACACCGCCGAAAACAGATACCACTGGATTTCCAGGTAGGCGTTGGAGCTGATGTCGAAGGCCTTGCGCACGATGGCGTTGGCCGTGCTGATGAGTGTCACCAGCAGAATGAGCCAGATCGTCGCCATCCCGACCCGTTCGTTCAGCGCGTCTATCCCTCTGGATAGGCGAATGAGCACATCCATGGTCTCCACCCCTCTGTCCGTGGCGGGGGCCGCTTGCAAAGTGCATACGGCCTTATCGTTGTGAGGCGGATTATTTTGCGGCGCAAACGGCGGTAATATAAGGGGAAACCAAGGGCACAGGCGCGCCATGCCTGTTGCGCCCCGCGTCCTGTCGAACCCTGCCGCGCTCACACCCTCATCGCCCCATGCTCACTCGCCTCTGCCTCGTCCGCCATGGAGAAACCGACTGGAACGTCGCCCGCCGCCTGCAAGGCTTCACCGACATTCCGCTCAATGCCGAAGGCCTGCGCCAGGCGCACGCCGCCGCCGCGCATCTGACGCAGGAGGGTTTCGAAGCGATCTACAGCTCGGATCTGCAGCGCGCGCGTGCCACCGCCGACATCATCGCCAAGCAGGTCGGCCTGAGGGTCGCCGACGACGCGCGCCTGCGCGAACGCAACTTCGGTGTCCTCCAGGGCATGACGCCGGATGAAGCGGCCGCGCGGTATCCCGACATCCAGCCACGCATCCGCGCACGTGACGCGGAACTTGCGCCCCCCGAGGGCGAAAGCCTGGCGGTCTTCGCCGAGCGCGTGCGCGATGGGCTGGACAGCATCGCCGGTCGCCATCCTGGCCAGACCATCCTGGTGGTGGCCCACGGCGGCGTACTGGACATTGCCTATCGTATTGCCACCGGCAAACCGCTGTCGGAAGCGCGTGATTTCGCGCTGGGCAATGCCACGCTCAACTGGATTTCATGGGACGGCCAGGGTTGGGCGCTGATCGCCTGGGACCAGCGTGCCCATCTCGACCACAACCTCGACGAATTACCCCTCTAGCGCAGCCCCCCATGGCGGGGCGCCGAATGGCGCGCAAGCCCGTTGATTCGTATAGAATTTCGGCCCGCCCCGCTTCGTATCGCGCAGCCGGGCGCGCGAACGGGTTATGATTCGCCACTGGCCGCCCCCTCAATCAGGAAAACCATGTTTTCAAAGCAAAAAACTCTTGCCCAGGTCGATGCTGAACTGTGGTCTGCGATCCAATCGGAGAACCAGCGTCAGGAAGACCACATCGAACTGATCGCCTCCGAAAACTACGTCAGCCCCGCCGTCATGGAAGCCCAGGGCTCGCAGCTGACGAACAAGTACGCCGAAGGCTATCCCGGCAAGCGCTATTACGGTGGCTGCGAATACGTCGACATCGTCGAGCAACTGGCCATCGACCGCCTCAAGAAGCTGTACGGCGCCGATGCCGCCAACGTGCAGCCGAACTCCGGCTCGCAGGCCAACCAGGCCGTGCTGATGGCCTTCGCCAAGCCCGGCGACACCATCATGGGCATGAGCCTGGCCGAAGGCGGCCACCTCACGCACGGCATGCCGCTGAACATGTCCGGCAAGTGGTTCAACGTGGTGGCCTACGGCCTCAACGAGCAGGAAGAAATCGACTACGACGCCATGGAACGCATGGCGCACGAGCACAAGCCGCGCATCATCGTTGCCGGCGCTTCGGCCTACTCGCTGCGCATCGACTTCGAGCGCTTCGCCAAGGTCGCCAAGGACGTGGGCGCCATCTTCTGGGTGGACATGGCCCACTACGCCGGCCTCATCGCCGCCGGCTTCTACCCCAACCCGGTACCGCACGCCGACGTGGTGACCTCGACCACGCACAAGACGCTGCGCGGCCCGCGCGGCGGCGTGATCCTGATGAAGGCCGAACACGAAAAGGCCATCAACTCGGCCATTTTCCCGGGTCTGCAAGGCGGCCCGCTGGAGCACGTCATCGCCGCCAAGGCGGTGGCCTTCAAGGAAGCGGCCACGCCCGAGTTCCGCAACTACCAGGAACAAGTGGTGGCCAATGCCCGCGTCATGGCACGCGTGCTGGGCGAACAACGCGGCCTGCGCATCATCTCCGGCCGTACCGAAAGCCACGTGTTCTTGGTCGACCTGCGCGCCAAGAAGATCACCGGCAAGGAAGCCGAAGCCGTGCTGGGTCAGGCCCACATCACGGTGAACAAGAACGCCATCCCGCACGATCCGGAAAAGCCCTTCGTGACGTCCGGCATCCGCCTGGGCAGCCCGGCGATGACCACCCGCGGCTTCACCGAAATCGAAGCCGAACGCGTGGCGCACCTCATCGCTGACGTGCTGGACGCCCCGCATGATGCCGCCGTCATCGAGCGCGTACGGGGTGAAGTCTCCGCCCTGTGCAAGAAGTTCCCGGTGTACGGGGCCTGAAACCCGGGGAACGCCGCTCCGCCATGATCCCATTCGTATCGCCGCCACGCGCGGCCATGGTCAGAGCGGCGTCCGGTAGGATGGCGGACGTAGCCCACGGGGCACGTCCGCCTTTTTGCATGCGTAACCGACACGGCCGTCCGACGCCATGAAATGCCCGTTCTGCGGCACCCCTTCGACTCAGGTCACCGACACGCGCGAAAACGACGAGGGCGACATCATCCGTCGCCGCCGCCGCTGCACCGAGTGCGACAAGCGCTTTACCACGTATGAGCGCATTGAGCTGCGCATGCCGCAGATCGTCAAGCGCAACGGCAGCCGCGCCGAATACGACCGCGAAAAACTCTTCGCCAGCATGAAGCTGTCGCTGCGCAAGCGCCCGGTGACCGCCGAAAACGTCGAAGCGGCGGTCGAGCGCATCGAGAGCCGCCTGCTCGCCATGGGCGAGCGCGAGATCCCGTCCGAGAAGGTCGGCGAACAGGTCATGCGCGAACTCAAGCGCCTCGACAAGATCGCCTACATCCGCTTCGCCTCGGTGTACCGCAATTTCGAGGACGCCGCCGAGTTCTCCGAAGTGATCCGCGAAGTCTCGCCCAAGGGCCGCCCCAAGCAGCGCACGCCCTGACGCAGCGGGCGCGTGCGGCCCTCAAGGAATCCCCATGTCATCGCACGAACCGTTCATGGCGCGCGCCCTGCAACTGGCCGAGCGCGCGCTCTACACCACCACGCCCAATCCGCGCGTGGGCTGCGTCATCGTCAGTGATGCCGGCGCCGTCGTCGGCGAAGGCTGGCACGAGCGCGCTGGCGAACCGCACGCCGAAGTCCACGCCCTGCGCGCCGCCGGTGCAGCCGCCCGTGGCGCCACCGCCTACGTCACGCTGGAACCCTGCTCGCATTTCGGACGCACCCCGCCGTGCTGCGACGCCTTGATCGCCGCTGGCGTCAAACGCGTCGTTGCCGCCATGCAAGACCCCAACCCGCTGGTCGCCGGACAAGGGTTCGCACGGCTGCGCGCCGCCGGCATCGATGTCGAAGTCGGCGTTCTCGGGGAGCAGGCCTGGCGTCTGAACGAAGGCTTCGTCTCACGCGTGACGCGCGGCCGCCCGTGGCTGCGCCTGAAGCTGGCCGCCACGCTCGACGGCAAGACGGCGCTCAACAACGGCCAGAGCCAGTGGATCACCGGTGAGGCGGCACGCGCCGACGGCCATCATTGGCGCGCACGCGCCTGCGCCGTGCTGACCGGCATCGGCACCGTGCTGGCTGACAACCCGCGCCTCAATGCGCGCGCGGTCGACACGCCGCGCCAGCCGATGAAGATCGTCGTCGACCGCCATCTGCATACGCCGCTCGATGCCGCCGTGCTGCAAGGCGCGCCCACGCTGATCGCCACAGCGGTGGAAGACACCGAGCGCCACCGCCCCTACGTGGATGCGGGCGCGCAGATCGTCGCCCTGCCCGATGCCAACGGCCGTGTCGATCTGGCCGCCCTGATGATCGAGCTGGGTCGCCGCAACGTGAACGAAGTGCTCAGCGAAGCCGGCGCGCGCCTCAATGGCGCCCTGGTGACCGCCGGGCTGGCCGACGCGGTGCTGCTCTACCTGGCCCCGAGCTTTTTCGGCGACGCCGCGCGCGGCCTGCTGGCGCTGCCGGAGATGACCGACCTCGATCAACGGCGCGATCTGCTCATCGATGACATGACGCCAATGGGTGACGACCTGCGACTGCTGGCGCGCTTCAAGCACTGAACGGCACACCGTCGCCCGGCAAACAAAAAAGGCGCCCCAGGGCGCCTTTTTGTCGTCGGAACGGTGGCTCAGCGCAGGTCCGTCATGGCCACGTGATCCATGTCGGGGAAGGTCTGGTTTTCACCGCACATGCCCCAGATGAAGGTATAGGCTTCGGTGCCCACGCCACTGTGGATGGACCAGCTCGGGCTGATCACGGCCTGTTCGTTGCGCATCACGATGTGGCGCGTTTCGGTCGGCTCGCCACACATGTGGAACACCACGCCGTTGGGGCTCATGCCGAAGTAGAAGTAGACCTCCATGCGGCGCTCGTGCGTGTGGCACGGCATGGTGTTCCACAGACTGCCCTCGGCCAGTTTGGTCAAGCCCATCACCAGTTGGCAGGAGTCAACCACGCCCGGCACGATGTACTTGTAGATGGTGCGCACGTTGCTGGTGCGCGCTTCACCCACGGTCTGCGGCGAAGCCTGCTCCTGCGTGATCTTGGTGGTCGGATAGCTGGCGTGTGCCGGGCAACTGTTGTAGTAGAACTTGGCCGGCTTGGCGCCGCTCTCGCTCAGGAAGCTGATGGTCCTGGCGCCACGGCCGATGTACAGCGCCTCTTGGTTGCCGATGGCGTGCGGCACGCCGTCGACCACGATGACGCCATCGCCGCCGATGTTGATCACGCCCATCTCGCGACGCTCCAGGAAGAAGGCCGTACCAAAGGCGTTACCCAGATCGGGCAACAGCACCTCGCTCTTCACCGGCATCACGCCACCGAACACGATGCGGTCGACGTGGCTGTAGGTCATCGTCATCTCATCGGCCGTGAAAAGGGTGTCGACCAGGAATTCGCGGCGCAGCCCTTCGGTATCGAGGGTCTTGGTGTACGCGGCGTTGACGGATTGGCGGGTCTGCATGAAGGGCTCCAGGTGAGGCGGTCCTGGCGGCGCGGCGGCCCCTCGATGGGCGCCGGGCGTGGCTGGGACTCACGATAGAAAAGCAAGCGCGCCAGTGTGCTGCCGCCTGCCTCGCCCTGCCTTGTCCTTACACAAGAATTTTCTGATACAAAAACACCGCCTTTGGAATGTGAACGGTCATCAACCAAGCCGTGCGCAGCGTTATAGTCCCAGGCACCACAACGAAGACATCGACGCATGACCTACGAAGAATATCTGGACGAAGTCACCACCCTGATCACCGAAAAGTACGACGTCAGCGACAAGGCCGCCATCCGCATGGTGATGCGCGCCCAGGACGCCGAGTACTTCGTCGCCCACGACGACGATGCCGCGTTGCGCACGCAGGAACGCGCGCACGCCGACGCCGAACACATCTACGCCACACGCGGCCGCATCTGATCCCAACCGCATCCCACCGCCACCCCCGCACGCGAGGTTCGCCATGGATTGGACGCACGAGCTTTCCGACAGCCTGTGGTGGCTGCTTCGCACCTACCTGATCAGCCTCGTCGCCACGGCGGCCGTCGCGCTGCTGCTGGCGCGCACCACGCGCTGGGGGCGCCAGGTGGCCCGCCTGGCATGGCCGTACTTCTCACCGCGCCGCAGCCTGCGCCCGCTGCTGACGCTGGCGTTGATCATCTTCCTGGCGCTGTTCTCGGTGCGCATGGATGTGCTGTTTTCGTACTGGTACAACGGCTTCTACAGCGCCATGCAGGCGCTTGACGCCAAGGCTTTCTGGTACATGCTGGGGGTGTTCTGCGTGCTGGCGACGGTCCACGTGCTGCGCGCGCTGACCGATTTCTATATCCGCCAATCGCTGCTGGTACGCTGGCGCGGCCACCTCACGCAGGTATTGATCGATCGCTGGCTGGCCCATCAGGCCTACTACCGCAGCCATTTCGTGTCGGACGCCATCGACAACCCCGACCAGCGCATCCAGGAAGACGTGCAGAGCTTCGTCACCAGCACACTCAGCCTGTCGATGGGCCTGCTGGCGGCGGTGGTGTCGCTGACCGCCTTCACGCAGATCCTGTGGCACCTGTCCGGCCCGCTGAACATCGCCGGCACCGAGATCCCGCGTGCCATGGTCTTCGTGGTGTACCTGTACGTGATCGCCGCCACCGTCATCGCCATGTGGATCGGCCGCCCGCTGGTGCGCCTGAACTTCCTGTCGGAACGCTTCAACGCCACCTTCCGCTATGCCCTGGTGCGCCTGCGCGAATACGGCGAGAGCATCGCTTTCTTCCGTGGCGAGGCGGCCGAACGGCAGGTGCTGCACACGCGCTTCGGGGACGTGCTGTCGAACATGTGGGCGATCATCTTCCGCTCGCTCAAATTCCAGGGCTTCAATCTGGGCATCAACCAGATCGGGGTGGTGTTCCCGTTCCTGATTCAGGCGCCGCGCCTGCTCAGCAAACAGATCACCCTGGGCGACGTCATGCAGACCTCGCAGGCCTTCGGCCAGGTGCAGGACGCGCTGTCGTTCCTGCGCATGTCCTACGATGAATTCGCCAGCCTGCGCGCCGTCATCGATCGTCTGTCCGGCTTCGCCACCACCATCGAACTGGCCGATGCGCTGCCCGCCGCCGATCTGGCCGAGGGCAGCGCCCTGGCCTTGCGCGACGTCAGTGTGCGCACGCCGGATGGCATCACGCTGGTCGACACCCTGGCCCTGCAACTGGCACCGGGCGACGCGCTGCTCATCCGGGGGCGTTCCGGCATCGGCAAGACCACCCTGCTGCGCGCGCTGGCCGGTCTGTGGCCGTACGTAGACGGCGCTGTCACGCGGCCGCTGCGCGACGCACTCTTTCTGCCGCAAAAGCCCTACCTGCCGCTGGGGACGCTGCGCGCCGCGCTGTCGTACCCGGCGGCCATGCCTGCCGCGCCCGAGGCGGCGGCCAACGTGCTGCGCCAATGCCAGCTCGGCCACCTGGCCGCGCGGCTCGACGAAGAAGCCGACTGGGGCCGGGTGCTGTCGCTCGGTGAGCAGCAACGCCTGGCCGTCGGGCGAGCGCTGCTGGCGCGCCCGGCCATCGTGTTCCTCGACGAAGCCAGCTCGGCACTCGACGAAGGGCTCGAACATACGCTGTACACGCTGCTGCGCACCGCCCTGCCCGACGCCGTGCTGGTGAGCGTCGGCCACCGCAGCTCACTGGGCGCCTTCCACAACCACGCGCTGACCCTGCTCGGCGAAGGCCGCTGGCAGTTCGAAAGGGGGTGAGCCTTGGCCGCCCTCTTCACGCCGCGCAGCCTTGAGTACCATCACGGTCCGGGCGCGGCCAGGCCCATGATGCGCATGAGCTTGCGCGCGTTGCGCTGGCCCTGGTCTTCGTTGTTGGTGTTGAGCACAACGTGGACGTCCGCCACCCGCTCGGCCAGACGGCGAATGTCCACGGCCAGTCCGGTCAATTCGTGCGCCGGGTATTCGTAGTTGAAACGTCCGCCCGAACGACCGATGCCAGCCGCCTGCCAACTGAGGGCATTGCGTCCATGCAGGCGCACCATGGCCAGCGCATCGTCGCTGGCTTCCCACACCGCCGGCACACTGTTCTCGAAACCCTGCGGCTCGTCGGCCACCACATGCACGGCGGCCAGGCTGCGCAGGAAATCGACGGTGGCGCTGCGCGCCGGGCCGGCGAACCAACTCTGGTGGCGGAACTCCACCGCCGCGCGCCAGGGCGCCGTACGCGCCACGCAATCGGCCACATGCGCGCGCCCGGCGCGATCGTTCACCAGCCACGGCGGAAACTGGAACAGCACCACGCCAAGACGCCCCTCGCCGGCCAGCGGCGCCACCCCTTCATTGAAGCGACGCCACATCTCGTCGCGCGCCGCGCCCGGCAACTGACGGTAATACACCGCCCGGCCAGCGGGTAGCCGCAGGCCGCTGACGAGGTCGGTCGGCAAGGCCTGCGGCGCGGTCGGGTGTCCGGTCAGCAGGCGAAAGGCCTTCACGTTCATGACGAAGCCCGGTGGTGTGCGTTCGGCCCAGAGCCCGGCAGTCACTGCCGTGGGCATGGCGTAGTAGGTGGAATCGGCCTCGACGAGCGGAAACTGGCGCGCGTAGTAGCGCAGGCGCGCCTCCGCTGTGCGCGTGCCGGGCGGATAGAAGCGTCCGCAGGCGATCAGGCTTTTGTCGGCCCACGAGGCCGAACCGATCAGAATCGTCATGCGCCCACGCTAACCGAATTTGTCGGCCAACGGCAGCCGGGTCGGCGCCGACCGCGCATCGTGTCGACAAAAAAAGGGGCAGCCGAAGCTGCCCCTTGTCGATTCCACCCGGTGGCGTGGCCACCCGGTTGCCGCCCGCCTTACGGCTGCGGCGTCCAACCTGCGTTGGAGTTGTAGCCGGCGAACACGCTGGCACGCGTCGAGTACGGCAGCGCTTCCGATGCCGTCAGCACACGAGCCGTGGTGCTGCGGCCCGACAGGCTGAGCGCCAAACCGCTCAGGTCGGTGCTGCCGTATTCACGCCAGCCCGAGGTGGCCGTCGCCGTTGCCGGGTTCGGGTTCGGGTTGCTGAACAGGCCGGCAGCCCAGCCGACGGGCGCCACATGGGTGCCCATCGCGCAGTTGACGAACACGATGTTGTCGAACCAGGTGCCCGCAGCAGCACGCGCCAGATAGGTCGTGCCATCGGTCAGCGGCTCGCCGCCGGGGCCGACACCGCTGGTCAGCTTGCTGTTCAGGAACACAAAGCCCGGATCGTTGGCGCCCACCGTGCGAGCCTGCAGCACGTAGTTGCCCGAGGTCGACTTGGCGGTGTCGCCCACCGAACGGATTTCGCTGTTCTCGAACAGCGCCGCACGGTTGGCACCCCAGATGAAGTCGACGTTGCCGGCAATCAGGGTGTTGTAGAACCACGCATAGCCCTTGACCTGGATGGTGTCCTGTTCGCTGTAGAACGCAGCGTTCTTGGCGATCAGGCGGTCCGTGTCGCGAGCATTGAAGTACAGCGTCTCAGCCTGGCTGGACACGGTCGTCGAACGCAGCATGGTGTTCTTGATCGACAGCGTGTCGAGCGTGAGCAAGTCGGATTGCTCGATCAGCAGTACCGCGCGGCCACCGGCCGGCGTGCCCGAACCCGGGGTCTGGCTGGCGCCGGAACCGCTGTTCAGACCTTCGTAGTTCTTGTACTGGATGATCGTGCCGTCACGGCTCTCACCCTTGATGGTGAGGTTGTTCTTGCCACGCAGGTAGAGCAGCTCT
This sequence comes from Rhodocyclaceae bacterium, assembly GCA_047605765.1. GTDB lineage: Bacteria > Pseudomonadota > Gammaproteobacteria > Burkholderiales > Rhodocyclaceae > JBGVSA01. Next base: position 4,276 of record JASGFB010000054.1, on the reverse strand, counting down.
TCGTACGTACCGTCCTTGACGTTGACCGTCACGGCGGTATCGCCCGTGTAGTTCTGCATGGCGTAGTTCAGCGCGCCCTGCACCGTGCGGAAGTCCGCCACACCGTCGTCGTCGACCGTCACCGTGGTACCCGTCGGGGCCGCAGCCTTGGTCTTGAACGCCCAGTTGCCGGTCTTGCCGATACCGACAAACTTGGTGCCTGCGAGCGTGCCGGTGATGGCGCCATCGGCGATGGCCACGTAGTACTCGGTGTTGTACTCGAGCTTGCTGTCGTGCGGGTCGATCGTCACCGTGTTGCCGCTGATGCGGATCGGCGAGTTGTACACCGTACGCACGTTGGTCTGGCCCGAGTAGCCGATCGAATCGGTCTCGCCGGACAGCTTGATGGTGTCGATCAGCTTGTCGTCGCTCTTGCGGAAGATGCGCACCGAACCCGTCGTGCCCAGCGTGGGCGCAGCGTCGAAGGTGACCTTGAGCGGCGTATCCGGGTAAGCAGCCGTGTCACCCGCCGTCGGCATGGTCTTGCCGGTCAGCGTGTAGGTGGCCGTCGGCATGATGAACGCCGGCGTGATGGTCGCGGTGACGGTGCGCGTCACGTTGCTGTCCGAGCCACTGGTGAAGGTGATCGTCGCCGTACCGGCCGCCAGCGGCGTCAGCGTGACGACGTTGCCGTTGACCGTGGCCGACACCACTGCGTTGTTGGACGAAGCCACCGTGAAGGTGTCCGCCGTCTTGCCGTCCGACTTGACCGCCGTGACGTTCACCGCCTTGGCCGTGTCACCGGCTTCGGCAGCCCAGGTGGAGGTCGCGTCCAGCGTCAGCTGCACCGGCTTGACGCTCGGATCGCCGATCTTGACGTCATCGACCTGGAACGACTTGTTGTCGGTATAGATACCGATCAGGCCCTTGTTGGTGAACTCGGTATACGCCACCGTGCCATCGGCATAGGTGGCGTTGCTCACCGGCACGCCGTTGAAGTAGGCCTTGACCGCCGTGCCGATCATTTCCAGGCGCACGGTGTACCACTCGGAATCCTGCGAGATGGCCTGCTTGGCCTGGATCGTGCGGGTCAGCGTGCCGCCGACCATCTTGACCGTCTCGACCTGGGTCGAACCGGTGGAGTTCTGCACGTTCAGCAGCACGCCGTACCAGTTGCTGGCATCAACGTAGCGCCCCATCAGGACCAGGCGCTTGTTGCTGGTGGTGGAATTGGTCTGCGGCTTGAAGCGCGCTTCGACGTAGTAGTCGGCGCTGCTCACACCGGACAGAGAGGCCGCCTTGCTCAGGGCCAGCACGCCGCCCTTGGCCGCCGCCGTGTATTGCAGCACCTGGTTGGCGCTGCCTTCGCTTTCGGCGTTGACGGCAAAGGCGCCGTCCGCGCCGGCCACCGTCAGCAGATCCCACTTATCGGACGCGCCGGACTGGAAGTCGTCGCAGAACCAATAGGCGTTGGTGCAGGTGAAGACGGTGGAAGCACTGGAACTGCTGCTGGAACTTGCCGAGCTGCTGACGCTGCTGGATACCGAACTGCTCGACGATGACGAGGTGCTGCCGCCGCCATTGTCATCATCACCGCCGCAGGCGGCCAGGAACGGCAGGACCATCGCGGCGAGCATGGCGCTGCGCGCGAGACGGATGGGTCTCATGAATCTCCTCCTTTGTATGACTGCTTGTCTGACGCGCGTCTTTTTCTAATGTAAAACCATGTGACGCGACCGGTCGCATTGTGCGACACGCGTTACCGGTTGCCAAGTGCATCGACACAGCAATTCGACGGCTTTCGCACAAATGTCATATGGCATACGACATTTGTCGGCCGCCTTTACAAGTCTTGACGGGGCTTGCGCAGTGCACAAAAAAGGCGGCCCGTGGGCCGCCTTGTGCCGGCGCTGACGCGCCCTTGCCAACGGTCCGAGACCGTCGCAGCGGCGTCAGATGGTTCTGCGCAACAGGGTCGATTTTCCGAACAGGCTCTCGATGAGATCCACGGCCAGGCGGCCGGTGCGATTGCGGTCATCCAGCGCCGGGTTCAGCTCCATCACGTCCAGCGAGCACAGGCGCCCGGTGTCGGCGATCATCTCCATGCACAACTGGGCCTCGCGATAGGTGGGGCCGCCGGGCACCACTGTGCCACCGCCCGGAGCGATGTCCGGATCGAGGAAATCGACATCGAAACTGACGTGCAGATGAGTGTCCTCATCGATGTCGTAGAGCGCCCGCTGCATCACCGCACGCATGCCGTACTCATCGATGGTGCGCATGTCGAAGACTTCCAGTTGGGCTGCCTGCACCAGATGCCGCTCACCGGGGTCCACCGAGCGCACCCCGATCTGGCGGATGGCCGTCGGCGCCATCGCCGGCACCGTGCCGGACATGTCGATCAGCGCATCCGGCCCCGCACCGCACAGACAGGCCAGCGGCATGCCATGCAGATTGCCGCTGGGGGTGACGCTGGAGGTATTGAAATCGGCGTGGGCGTCGAGCCATAGCACCACCAGACGCCGGCCGGAGCGGCGGCACTCGCGCGCTGCCGCGCTGATCGAACCGATGACCAGTGAATGGTCGCCACCGAGCAGCACCGGCGTGCGTCCCTCGACGAAGGCGACATCGCAGGCGTCATGGATGAGCTGGTTCCAGGCAATGACTTCCTGCAGGTGGCGGTAGCCATCGAGCGCCGGCTGCCAGGGGTTCTGCGGGCCAGACAGATTGCCGCAATCGCGCACGTCCACGCCCTGCGTCATGAGCGCCTCGGCCAGCCCCGCCACGCGCAGCGCCTCCGGCCCCATCGAGGTACCCCGAGTCCCCGCCCCCACGTCACTGGGAGCGCCGATCAGACTGACGCGCGTGCTCATGCCAAACCTCCTTGCGTATAGGCCAAGCGCCCTGGCGCCCGATCAGCCATCCATGCGGCGCGCCCCAGGTCCATCGAGGCAGAGCCAGCGTGCCGAGGATGTAATCCCCCGCCACCACCGGCGCCAGCAATTGCCCGTCCACCGGACGGAAACCGGGCAGGCAGCTTACCACCGCGTCATCGTTGGGGCCGGTGAAGGCCACCATCGACAGGCGGCGCAGGTCGGCCTGCGCCGCCGGCGGATTGACCACGCGGTGCAAGGTGGATCGCCAGCGCCCGCCGGTCCAGCGCGACATCAGATCGCCCACGTTGATGACAAAGCTGTCCGGCTGCGGCGGCACATCGTGCCAGGAACCGTCGCGGTCGGCGATCTGCAGGCCGCCCGGCGGCGCATCCTGGCGCAGGATCGTCAGCCCGCCGTAGTCGTGGTGGGCGCCATAGCGCATCTGCCCGGCCGCCGGCGCATCGCGCTGCGCGGGATAGCACACGAAGCGCAAGGACAAGCGACGGTGGGCCATGCGTACGCTCCCGCCCACTCGCGTGGGCCTGTCGGAAACGACGAAAGACGCGCCGATCGGGCGGCGGCCTTCCAGAGCAATGTCCCGCGCATGCGCCACGGGGGCGCTCACTAACCGCTTCTACTCTGCCGGCGTTCGAGCAAACGCTATGCCAATGGCGCACACCACCTAGCCAGCACGGCGCACGGCGTGGCGGGCCACCCTGTGGTGGTGGCCCCCTGCGTGGCGCATGCACCGGCTCGGCGCTGCCGCCCCACTCGCATGCGCCGATTGCATCCATACGCATCCGTATGGTTTGATGACGCCTCCAACCGCATCCCGGGCCCCCGCCATGCGTCCTCAGACCTTTCGCCGGCTGGTCAATCTATGGCCGCCGTTTCTGTGCAACAGCATTCGCGTGACCGCGCTCGACCCGCATTGGCAATCGGCGACGGTGCGTCTGCGTTTGCGCCCGTGGAACCGTAACTACGTACGCACGCATTTCGGCGGCAATCTGTTTGCCATGACCGATCCGTTCTGGATGCTGTTGCTCATGCATCGGCTCGGTGGGGATTACTACGTGTGGGATCAGACGGGGGAGATCGATTTCGTGAAGGCGAGTCGCGATGATGTGTTCGCGCATTTCGTGCTGGAGGAGGATGTGGTCAACGATATCCGGGCGGCTGCGCGGGAGGGGGGCAAGGTGTTGCGGTGGTTCAAGGTGGATGTGGTGACGGCGGATGGGGAGGTTGTCGCGCGGGTGCGGAAGCAGGTGTATGTGCGGCTTAAGCCGCATAAGCGGGAGCAGTAACGGGGGGGGTTTGGCTTGGTCGCCTGGCACCTGTGCTGCCTGGACCGTGGTTGAGCGTGGCTGCTTTGGTCTTGCTAGCGTGCGGTGGGCGGGGCGGGCCCCCGCCCCCCCACCCCC
>JASGFB010000053.1:0-28624 GCA_047605765.1 Rhodocyclaceae bacterium | reverse complement strand
CTTCCTCAAAATCCGCGCAGCCTTCCCCGGAATTCCTCGTTGAACCAAAAAAAAGCCCCGTCGAAGACGGGGCCGTGTCCTTCAATACGCGACGTTCTATTCGTAGCCGAGGCTCTTGAGCGCTCGCTCATCATCGGCCCAGCCACTCTTGACCTTGACCCAGACCTCCAGATACACGCGACCATCGAAAAGTTTTTCCAGGTCCATGCGTGCCTCGGTCGAGATGCGCTTGAGCCGTTCGCCCCCCTTGCCAATGACGATGCCCTTGTGACCGTCCTTGTCGACGATGATGGCGGCGTGGATGCGGCGCAGACGGCCTTCGATCTCGAACTTTTCGATCTCCACCGCCATGCCGTAGGGCAATTCTTCGCCAACCAGGCGGAACAGCTTTTCGCGCAGGAATTCCGAGGCGAGAAAGCGTTCGCTTCGATCGGTGATGTCGTCTTCGCCGAACATCCATTCGGCCTCCGGCAGGTATTGGCCGACCGTGCGCAGCAATTCGGGGGCGTTGTTGCCGCGCTGGGCACTCACCGGCACGATGTCGGCGAAGTCGAATTCGCTGCTGATCTGCTGGATGAAGGGCAGCAGCAGGCCTTTGTCTTCCTGCAGATCAACCTTGTTGATGACCAGCACGACGCGCGCGCTCTTGGGCATCAGGCTCAGCACCTGGCGATCTTCGGCGGTGAAGCGGCCGGCCTCGATGACGAACATGATCACATCGACTTCCGCCAGCACCTGGGTCACCGTACGGTTCATGCCGCGATTCAGTGCGTTGCGATGCTTGGTCTGGAACCCGGGGGTATCGACAAACACAAACTGCCGATCGCCTTCGGTGAGCACACCGGTGATGCGATGGCGCGTCGTCTGAGCCTTGCGCGACACAATGCTGATCTTCTGTCCGACCAGGCGGTTGAGCAGAGTCGATTTGCCAACGTTGGGACGACCGACGATGGCAACAAAGCCGGTATGGGGAACGGGAGCGTTCATGGGGGAGCCTTCCTGAGTAGGTGATCGCCGGCAAAATCGCCGGCCGTGGGTGAAGCACGTGCGGGGTCGCACAATGCGCGCTTCGTGCGCGCACGTCAAGGTGCTGAAAATCGTTCAGCCGGCACCGATCTGATCAAGCGCGGCACGCGCGGCGGCCTGCTCGGCAGCGCGGCGGCTGGCACCGACGCCGCGCGTGCGCAGCGACAGGCCGCTCATGAAGCATTCCACTTCGAATTCCTGGGCATGCGCCTCGCCACGCATCGCCACCAGTTCATATTGCGGCAGCGACATGCGGCGCGACTGGAGGTATTCCTGCAGGGCGGTCTTCGGATCCTTGAGGGAACGCGCCGGATCGAGCCCATCGAGGATGTCGACGTACAGCGCATCAATGACCTGTTTGGCGGCATCGAAACCCCCATCCAGAAACACCGCGCCGAAGATCGCTTCGGTCGCATCGGCCAGAATCGATGGCCGACGGTGCCCACCGCTGCGCAGCTCGCCTTCGCCCAGGCGCAGCGCCTGGCCGACGCCGATTTTTTCGGCAATCCCCTGCAGCGCCTCCTGGCGTACGAGATTGGCCCGCAGGCGCGACAGTTCGCCTTCCTTCAGGGTGCCGAAGCGCGTGTACAGCGCCATGGCAATCACCATGTTCAGAATGCTGTCGCCGAGAAATTCCAGCCGCTCGTTGTTGTCGGCACTGAAGCTGCGATGCGTGACGGCCTGCAAGAGCAAGGCCGGACGCTGAAAACGATAGCCGATGACGGGTTCGAGGTCGGCGGGTCTCACTGCGGGGAAAATCCTTTACTCGGAGGCCGCCGGCGCACCCGCAGTCGCGACGCTGAAGTCGAACAGCAGGCTGACGTTGGCGAACAGCTTGACCTGGCGCTGGTAATCGACCGACAGCGCTGCCTTGCCGTTCTGCTTGGTGACGACGATGGTTTCCGGATCGACCGATTCGATGTCATCGACTTCGGTGTAGCGCTGGAACGCCGAGCGGAAGGCCGATGGCGGCGACGACACGTCGACGCTCTTGACCACATTGTTGAAGGCTTTGCGCACGGCAAAGTATTCGTTGTAGACCGGCACGAGCTTGAGCAGCAGCAGCAGCCCCGCCAGAAGCACCAGCCCTACGATCAAGGTCGATATCAGTGTCAGCCCGGTTTGCCGCTTCATGTGATCCCTCCGTTGAACCGATGACCGCCGGTCAGTGGAAACTGCCGATGCGGTCGAAGCCAATCCCCTTCGGCGGCAGGATGCTATCGGCGTGGAACCAGATGAAGAAAGCCTTGCCGACGATGTTCTCGTCCGGCACAAAGCCCCAGATGCGCGAGTCGGCGCTCTGGTCACGGTTGTCGCCCATGGCAAAGTAGTGCCCGGCCGGCACGGTGCAGGTCACGCCTTCGGTCCCGTACGTGCAGTTTTCACGATTGGGGAACGGCTTGACGATGCTGTCCGGCACGAAGGGGGGCGCGTCACGATCATTCAGGATCGAATGCGTGCGCCCGTCGAGATTTTCTTCGAAGCGCTTGGAGACGCCAAAGGTCTGAGGATCAAGGTAATCGTCCTGCAGACGGACGGGGACTTCCTTCCCGTTGATCGTCAGGCGCTTGTTGATATAGGCCACCTTGTCGCCCGGCACGCCGATCACACGCTTGATGTAATCCTGCGTCGGATCGTACGGGTAGCGGAACACGAACACGTCGCCGCGCTGCGGGGTGCCCACGTCGATGACCTTCTTGTTGAGCACGGGCAGACGCACGCCATAGGCGTACTTGTTCACCAGGATGAAATCGCCGACCAGCAGCGTCGGCACCATCGAGCCCGACGGAATGCGGAAGGGCTCGATCCAGAACGAGCGCAGCAGGAAGATCGGCAGGATCACCACAAAGAAGCTGGCGCCGTACTCGACCCACCACGGATCGGGCAGGCGCAGCGACACACGCGCCAGATCATGATCCGGTTCGCCCAACTGGCGCACCAGGGTGCGTGCATCGGACTGCGGCACGCCGGCATCGGTCAGCAGCATCTCGGCCTTGGCGTCTTCGCCGCCGGCCTTGGCCTGCGCGGCACGGCGCACCAGTTCCTGGGCGCGTGCGCGGCGGCGCTTGCGGGCAAAGCCTACGTCGATGCCCCACAGAATGCCGGTCACGACACTCAGTACAAACAGAATCAATGCGAAATCCACAAATCCCCCGAAGGCGGCATACGCGCTCGATGCGCGTCGGATCGCGGCATGCCCACACCAGTGCGCATGCCACGGGCAAAACTGTTATTTGTCGTCCACGCGCAGCACGGCGAGGAAGGCTTCCTGCGGAATCTCGACGTTACCCACCTGCTTCATGCGCTTCTTGCCCTCTTTCTGCTTTTCGAGGAGCTTGCGCTTGCGTGAGATATCGCCGCCATAGCACTTGGCCAGCACGTTCTTGCGCAGCGCCTTGATGGTCTCGCGCGAGATGATGTGCGAACCGATGGCCGCCTGGATCGCCACGTCGAACATCTGGCGCGGAATCAACTCGCGCAGCTTGGCGGCCAGCTCGCGCCCACGATATTGGGCGTTGGCGCGGTGGACGATCACCGACAGCGCATCGACCTTTTCGCCGCCGACCAGCATGTCGAGTTTGACCACGTCGGCGCTGCGGTATTCCTTGAACTCGTAGTCGAGCGACGCGTAACCGCGCGAGACGGACTTGAGCTTGTCGAAGAAATCCATCACCACTTCGGCCATCGGCATGTCGTAGACCAGTTTGACCTGGCGGCCGTGGTAGTGCATGTCCACCTGGTTGCCACGCTTCTGGTTGCACAGCGTGATGACCGGGCCGACGTAATCCTGCGGCAGGAAGATGGTGGCCGTGATGATCGGTTCGCGGACTTCGGCGATCTTGCTGATGTCCGGCAATTTCGACGGGTTTTCGATCTTGATGATCTCACCGCTGTTCATGACGACTTCATAGACCACGGTCGGTGCCGTGGTGATGAGGTCCATGTCGAATTCACGCTCCAGCCGCTCCTGCACGATCTCCATGTGCAGCAGACCGAGGAAGCCGCAGCGGAACCCGAAGCCCAGCGCTTGCGAGACTTCCGGCTCGTACTGCAGCGAGGCGTCGTTGAGCTTGAGCTTTTCCAGCGACTCGCGCAGTTGATCGTATTCGGAGGCTTCGACCGGATACAGGCCGGCGAACACCTGCGGCTTGATTTCCTTGAACCCTTCGAGTGGCTCCGGCGCCGGCCGATTGGCCAGGCTGATGGTGTCACCCACCTTGGCCGCCTTCAGTTCCTTGATGCCCGCGATGACGAAGCCCACTTCACCGGCCGACAGTGCCTCGCGTGAAATCGACTTGGGCGAGAACACGCCGACCTGTTCGCACAGGAACTGCGCGCCGGTCGACATGAAAACGATCTTGTCCTTCGGACGCAGTACACCGTCGACGACACGAACCAGCATCACCACGCCGACGTAATTGTCGAACCACGAATCGATGATGAGCGCCTTGAGCGGCGCATCCGGGTTACCGGAGGGCGCCGGCATGCGCGCGATGACGGCTTCGAGAATGTCATCGATGCCCATGCCGGTCTTGGCCGAACACGGAATGGCGTCGGTCGCATCGATGCCGATGACATCTTCGACCTCTTGGCGCGCGTTGTCTGGATCGGCCTGCGGCAGGTCCATCTTGTTGAGCACCGGCACCACTTCGACGCCCAGTTCGAGCGCGGTGTAGCAGTTGGCGACGGTCTGCGCCTCGACCCCTTGCGAAGCATCCACCACCAGCAGCGCGCCCTCGCAGGCCGACAGCGAGCGGCTCACTTCATACGAGAAGTCCACGTGCCCCGGGGTGTCGATGAGGTTGAGGTTGTACTTTTGCCCATCGCGCGCCACGTAGGTCAGGGCCGCCGTCTGCGCCTTGATGGTGATGCCGCGTTCGCGCTCGATGTCCATGGAGTCGAGCACCTGCTCTTCCATTTCGCGATCGGACAAGCCGCCGCAGCGTTGGATGAGCCGGTCCGCCAGGGTCGACTTGCCGTGGTCGATGTGAGCGATGATCGAGAAGTTGCGAATATGCTGCATGAATTAAAAGGGTGCCGGCAGCGTAGCCAGGCACCCAAAGATAATCAGTAAGTTAGCCCGCGATTATACCTATTTCCCGGCCGGCACCTTCATGCCGACAAAGCTTTGCGTATCACCCCGCCGCACAAGCAGGGTGATGGCGTTGCCTTGGCCCAGGGCGTTGGCCAATCGATTGAAGTGTTCGGCCGAATGGATCTCGGTCGACACGCCTTGCACCGTCACCGCCGTGATCACGTCGCCGGGGCGCAGTTCGGCCCGCACCGCCGGGCCGCTGGCCTCTCGGATGGACGCGCCCGACAGGATCTTGAGCTCGCGTTTCTGGTCGCGCGACACGTCCTGCGTCACCAGACCCAGCTTGTTGGCGCCCAAGGGCGCGCGCCGGGCCGGCGGCTTGCTGGTGCCGCTCGCCTCATCGGGGAATTCCGCCACCACCACGGCCACCTGGTGGATCGCGCCGCCCCGCCATACCTGCATGACCGCTCGGCTACCCGGCCGCACAGCACTCACCAGGCGCGGCAGATCCACCGAATTGCTGACAACGCGCCCTTCGAAACGCTGAATGATGTCGCCGACCTTGATCCCGACCTTCTGGGCCGGCCCCGTGGGGTCGATGCCGCTGACCAGCGCACCTTCGGCCTTGGACAGGCGGAAGCTGTCGGCCATGTCCTTGGTGATGTCCTGAATCATGACACCGATGCGTCCACGCGCCACACGGCCATCCTGCCGCAATTGCTGCTGCACGTTCATGGCCACATCGATGGGAATCGCGAACGAAATACCCATGAAACCGCCCGAGCGCGAATAGATCTGCGAATTGATGCCGACCACTTCACCCTTGAGATTGAACAGCGGCCCGCCGGAATTGCCGGGATTGATGGCCACGTCGGTCTGAATGAAAGGCACCAGGGTCTCATCCGGCAGGGCGCGCGCCTTCGCGCTGACGATGCCGGCGGTGACCGAGCTTTCAAAGCCAAAAGGCGAGCCGATGGCCAGCACCCAATCACCGACCCGCAAGCCTTCGGGATTGCCCAGCGCGGCGTATGGCAGGTTATTGGCCTCGACTTTCAGCAGCGCGATGTCGGTACGCTTGTCGGTGCCGACCACGCGCGCCGACAGTTCGCGCTTATCGAACAGACGCACGAGGATTTCGTCGGCGTCTTCGACGACGTGGGCATTGGTCAGCACAAAGCCGTCGGCGCTGATGATGAAACCCGAACCCAAGGCCTGGTTTTCTTCTTCGCGCGGCGTGCTCGGCGGCGTTTCTTTCTTGGGGATGAAGCGCCGCAGCCAGCCCGGCATTTCGATGCTGTTTTCGTCGTCGTAGCGCAGAAACGGCGCACGCGGTGCATTCGAAGACTGCGTGGCACTGATATTGACGACGACGGCTCCCTGGGTGGCCACCAGGTCGGCAAAGGCGGGCAGATCGCGGGCGCGGCTGGCGGCGACGGCGGCCGGCCGCACCGCTGGCGCGGCCAGGGACGGCTGCGCAGCCAGGCACAGCACGGCGCTCATGATGGCCGCCCAGGCGCGTACGCCGCGCGTATCGTAAAAAAATGGGGTCATTGTTCCGCCACAATCCGGATCATGCGGGGCTGCAGGGCCATGACGCCGCGCATATGACGCCGATGGCGCAGCACCGCCACGGCAAATGCCAAAGCAAGGCCCGCACCTGCGGCGGCGCCGAGGTCGCTACCCACCAGGGCCTGCCCGAGGCCAGCCCCCGCCAACAGGGCGATCAATGGGAATACATAGGCCAGCAAGGCGGCCCGCAGGGGGGCGCCGGCCGGGACGTCCAGCGCCACACGCGCGCCTGGCGCGGCATCGAGAACATTGGCCACGGTGTATTGGCCGCAGCGCGAGGAGGCATCGACCAGCGAGGCGCCACGGCACCCGCCGGGCTCGTCGCAGCGGCCGCACCCGCCCCGGGGCCTGGCAACCTCGACGGTGGCCTGCCCATCACGGATGTGCAATACGGTGGCTTCGACTCGCATGAGTAATCCCGATCGACGATCCGCCCCAAACGCCGGTACGGCGTGGAGCCGGATTCAATTCAGAGCGGGATTCTATACGTTATCGCTTGCGAAGCTCGACACCGTCGGCGGCCCGCTGCAGCGCCCTCAGGGGCACTTCGCCAATGGCCGTGATCTGGTATTCGGCCAAGCCGCGCTTGTAGATGCCGATGGCACCCGCCGACGCTGACGACGGCGGCATGCTCATGGTACGACCGGTCTGGGGCTCGATGAACACCGAAATAGTGGCCAGGCCGTCGGAAAACACCGCATGGAAGGCCTCCGGCCCGTCGCGCTTGAGCGGGCGGCGCACGAAGGACACCTGGCGAAAACCGCTGGGCAGGCTACGGAAGCGCAAATTGACGTCTTCGGCGCGCACGTCCTGCCCCCGCGCATTCACCACCCGCCAGTCGGTGGCCTTGTTGTAGCGCGGCTTGACGGAATCACGATCGATGTTGCTGCCGACGGTCAGTTCCTTGAAGGCGAACTGCTCGACGGCCCCGCCCTTTTCGTTGATGACGCGCGCCTTGACGAGCAACCCGCTGGCCACGTCCAGCCACAGCTCGTGCCCGTAGCGCATCTCGTCGCGCGGCTCGAGGACGATCTGCTGCACTTCGCGGTCCGCCAGCTTGCCGCTGTCGCCCAGGCGAATGGTGTAGTAATCGGTCAGTGCACCAATGGCGTTGAGCAGGCGTCCAGGAAAGCGACCGGTCTCGGCGCGGTCGATGATGATCAGCCTGTCTTGCGGCAGGTAGGCCATCACTTCTTCATTGGTGCGCACGATCTCCCGCTGCGGGCCGCCTTCGAGCGTTTCGATCTTTTCGTGATCGCCGCTGGCGTCCACCAGGTGGGTGATGCGCGAGGTCTCGGAACGGCCGCGGCTTTCATAGACAAAGACGCCGCTGAAATTGACGCTGCGGGCGGCCTGGTTCATCCGCTGCAACCAGCCCAATGCATCCAGCCCGTTATTCGTTTGCGATTGTGCACCCGCGTTGCAGGCGGCGGCGGCCACAAACAAGGCCGCCCACGCATGAAACAGTTTCATCGCGAGGTATCCACCTGTTCGTCGCCCACGGTACGGATATAGCCAGCCATGGTCGGCATCGCCGAACCCACGCCGTAATTCTGGTGCGCCATCATGTAGGCGCGATCGTCGTCATAACCGCCCCGCACGCTGGAGACCGTCTTGGCGGTCACCGGCACGGTACCGGCATTACCTTGTGCGACGGTGGTGCCCACCGGCAGGGTCTGAGTCGGCTGGTTGATCGACATGGACATCCAGCCCACGACGGCGACACCCGCCACGGCGGCGGCCATCGGCATCCAGCGCGGGGTTGCCCGCTGCGTCGGCACGCGTACCGGCATGGGTGCCAAGACGGTGGGTTCGTCATCGATCGCCGCCATCACGCGGCGGGTGAAATCGGAAGACAGCGCCGCTTCGTCACGCAGTACGTCTCCGATCAGCCAATACGCTTCGCAGGTGGTGCGCTGATCGCCCTGGCGCATGATCGTGGCCTGCATCCGTGCGGCCTCTTCCGGATCGAGTTCGCCATCGATCCAAGCCGACAATTGATCTTTCACCATCACTACCACCTCTTGTCCGGAGCGATATCCAACATTGGCCTCAAGCGCTCGGATATCGCCTCGCGCGCTCTGAAAATCCGCGACCGCACAGTACCAATGGGGCAGCCCATGACCGTCGCAATCTCTTCATAACTCAACCCTTCGATCTCGCGCAGCACGATGGCCGTGCGAAGCTCTTCGGGCAATGCCTCCATGGCGGCATTGACGGTCTGGCCGATCTGTTTGGTCTGCAAGAGCCGTTCTGGTGTATCGATGTCACGCAGGTGATCGCCGTCCTCCATGGTTTCGGCTTCTTCCGAATCCACTTCGGTCGAGGTGGGCGCACGCCTACCCTGCGACACCAGATAATTCTTCGCGGTGTTGATACCGATCCGGTACAGCCACGTGTAGAACGCGCTGTCACCGCGAAAGGAAGGCAGCGCGCGATAAGCCTTGATGAAGGCTTCCTGCGTGACGTCTTCGACTTCCGCCGGATCACGAATCATTCGCGAAAGCAGGCGGCCGAGCTTGCGCTGATACTTCGACACAAGCAGCCCAAAGGCCTGCTTGTCGCCGCGTTGTACGCGCTCAACCAACTGCTGGTCTATCTCTCGGTCGCTCATCGGCTAGGGTGAAGTTGTCGGCGAACCGACGGAATAAACCGCCCGAGTATACCCGATGCGACGCTCCAATCTGGCTCTGAGACCGAGGGCCACGGGAGAAGTTCAGCGTGCGGCGGCCGCGGAAGGCCTTAGCCGCGTGCTATAGTCATTTAGCTTCAATCTTTGACAATCCGGAGCGTCACCTTGCGGGAATTCGATGTGCTTGTCCTGGGCAGCGGCTTAGCTGGCCAGTCCCTGGCCTTGAGACTGGCCGACAGGATGAAGGTGGCGCTGGTTACCAAACGTCACATTGAAGATGGCGCAACGGCCTGGGCCCAGGGCGGCATCGCAGCCGTCATCGACCCGGCCGACTCGGTCGAAGCGCATTTCGAAGACACCCTGATCGCCGGCGGCAACCTCAACGACGTGGCCGCCACGCGCTTCGTCATCGAGCACGGTGCCGAAGCCATCGAATGGCTGCGCGAAACCGGCGTCCCTTTTACCCCCGACCAGGCCGCTCCCTGGGGCATGCACCTGACGCGCGAGGGCGGCCACAGCCATCGCCGCATCGTGCACGTGGACGACGCCACTGGCGCGGCGGTCCAGCAGACGCTCACCGACCGCGTCCGCCATCACCCGAACATCCAGATCATCGAGCAGCACGCGGCCGTCGACCTCATCGTCGGCCACAAAATGGGCAAGCCGGAACAAGGCTGCCTGGGCGCCTACCTGCTTGATCTGGAAACCGGCCATGTGCGGGCGGTGGCCGCTTCGCACACGGTGCTGGCCACCGGCGGCGCCGGCAAGGTGTATCTCTACACCACCAATCCGGACACGGCCACGGGCGACGGCATCGCCATGGCATGGCGCGCCGGCTGCCGTGTAAGCAACATGGAATTCATCCAATTCCATCCAACCTGCCTGTATCACCCGCAGGCCAAGTCGTTCCTGATTTCGGAAGCGGTGCGGGGCGAAGGCGGTCTGCTCAAGCTGCCCGATGGCACGCGCTTCATGCCCGCCCACGATGAGCGGGCCGAGCTGGCGCCGCGCGACGTGGTGGCACGCGCCATCGACTTCGAAATGAAAAAAGGCGGCTTCGACAGCGTCTTCCTGGATATCAGCCACAAGCCGGCGGATTTCCTGCGCGGGCATTTCCCGAACATCCACGCGCGCTGTCTCGAACTGGGCATCGACATCACACGCCAGCCGATTCCGGTCGTCCCCGCAGCCCACTACACCTGCGGCGGCGTGCAGATCGATCTGCGCGCACGCACCGACATCCCGGGTTTGTATGCCATCGGCGAGACCGCCTGCTCAGGCTTGCATGGCGCCAATCGCTTGGCTTCAAATTCCTTGCTCGAATGCGTGGTGTTCGGCCGGGCCGCCGCCGAAGACATCCTGAACAATCCGCGCCCTCGCCCGCAAGGCTTGCCGGCCTGGGACGAAAGCCGCGTCTCGGATGCCGACGAGCAGGTGGTGATTTCACACAACTGGGAAGAGCTGCGCCGATTCATGTGGGATTACGTCGGCATCGTGCGCACCAACAAGCGCCTGCAACGCGCCCAGCACCGCATCCGTCTGCTGGAACGCGAAATCAACGAGTATTACTCCAACTTCCGCATCTCCAACGACCTCATCGAGCTGCGCAACCTGGTGACGACGGCCGACCTCATCGTGCGCAGCGCCCTGCGTCGCAAGGAAAGCCGTGGGCTGCATTTTTCGCGCGACTACCCGGAACTGGCCGCCAAGGCCCAGCCGACCGTTCTCAACAACGCACGCTTTCCGCACGGCCTCAAGCGCTGGTCCAGCCGTTGATGTTCAGGCGTTACGCCGTGCATGCAGCGCCGGCGCACGCCAACGTATCCAGATGCGCAACTGTCGCCACGCGGATGCGTCGACGCCATCTCTGAACACCGTGCAAGCCTCGGTCCGACGGCGCGCCGGGTGCCGCCAATGGACGATGACCGCCCAGCCAACAGCCACGCTGGTGGGCGCCACGTCGACATCATGGACGCCACCCCCGTCATGCCATTGAACACGGCCATCGGCCAAAAATGACAAGGCCTGATCGGCACGCCTCCTGAGTACGCCACGTGTCCGCCAGGCCGACACGGCCACGCCGACAAACACCACCACCCGCGCCCACGCCGGAACGTCGGGCCACAGCGCCGCGACGCAAGGCAACACATGCGCCAGCCAGATCGCGACCAGACAGGCACGCGAAGGCCGCAACGCAATGACAAACGGCAGCCCAGGGCTGCCGTTTGAAGGTGATGCCGAATCGTCCATGCGGACAGCGTCGGTCAGATCTTGCGCAGCACCAGCGTACTGTTGGTGCCACCGAATCCGAACGAGTTCGAGATCGCCACGTCGATCTTGGTCTGGCGTGCGACGTTCGGCACGTAATCCAGATCGCAGGCCGGATCGACTTCATGCAGGTTGATGGTCGGCGGCGCGATCTGGTGATAGATCGCCAGGGCCGAAAACACGGCTTCGATACCCGCCGCGCCACCCAGCAAGTGACCCGTCATCGACTTGGTGGAACTCATCGCCAGCTTGTGCGCATAGTCGCCAAAGGCGCGCTTGGCCGCCAGGGTTTCGGCAATGTCCCCCAACGGCGTCGAGGTGCCGTGTGCGTTGATGTAGTTCACTTCGTCGGCGTTGGTGTGGCCATTGCGCAGGGCATTGACGATGCTGCGCGCAGCGCCCTCGCCGCCTTCGCTCGGCGCCGTGATGTGATAGGCATCCGAACTCATGCCATAACCGGCCAGTTCGCAGTAGATGGTGGCACCGCGCGCCTTGGCATGCTCGTACTCTTCGAGCACCACCACGCCGGCCCCTTCACCCAGCACGAAACCGTCGCGCCCCACGTCCCACGGACGGCTGGCGGCAGTCGGATCGTCGTTACGGGTCGACAGGGCCTTGGCGGCGCAGAAGCCGCCCATGCCGAGCGGCGACACGGTCGATTCGGCACCACCGGCCACCATGATGTCGGCGTCGCCGTATTCGATCAGCCGCTGTGCTTCGCCGATCGAGTGGTTACCTGTGGCGCAGGCGCTGACGATGGCGAAATTCGGGCCCTTGAAGCCGTAATTGATCGACAGGATCCCCGAGATCATGTTGATGATCGATCCGGGGACGAAAAACGGAGAAATCTTTTTGACACCCACTTCACGGGCGGCTTCGTGCGTTTCTTCGATCATCGGCAGACCGCCGATGCCGGAACCGATGCACACGCCGATGCGTTCGGCATTGTCGGGATGCTCGCCGATGCCGGCGTCCTTCAATGCGTCGATGGCGGCGGCCAGGCCATAGTGGATGAACGTATCGTAGCGGCGGGCTTCCTTGGGGGAAAGGTAGGCTGCCACATCGAAGTCCTTGACCTCCCCGGCGATCTGCGTCGGGAAGTTGCTGACGTCAAAGCGCGTGACGCGCCCGATGCCGGAACGGCCGTTGATGATGTTGTCCCAAGCCGTGGCTACGGAATTACCGACAGGACTGATGATCCCCAGGCCTGTCACGACTACTCGGCGACGCGTCAACGCGGTCTCCTTCCTTGATTCATGATGCAGTCGAGCAGACGGCGCTCCGCCAGGGCGGGCGCCGTCCGTTCGGCTTGTTACGCCTTGTTCAGGTGGGCGCTGACGTAGTCGATCGCCTGTTGAACGGTGGTGATCTTCTCAGCTTCTTCGTCGGGGATTTCGCACTCGAATTCCTCTTCCAAAGCCATCACCAATTCAACGGTGTCCAGCGAGTCGGCGCCCAGATCGTCGACGAACGAGGACTCGTTCTTGATCTCGGCTTCGTTGACGCCAAGCTGTTCCGCGACGATCTTGCGAACGCGCTGCTCGATGTTCTCCATGAATTGCTCCTTCCCTGTAAATGCGTTTATACCGAAAAAACTTGCCTATATTAGCAAAAAAGATCGCCGATCTTCAGCAAACGGTTCGCTGAAGAACAGCGGCCTCATGCCATGTACATACCACCGTTTACATGCAGCGTGCTGCCTGTAATGTAGCTCGCGCCGGGCGAGGCCAAAAAGGCGACCGCCGCGGCGATTTCCTCGGGCCGCCCCAGGCGACCCAAAGCAATCTGGTTTTGCAGCGCGTCGCGCTGCGCATCGGGCAACTCGCGGGTCATGTCGGTGTCGATGAACCCGGGTGCGACGCAATTGACGGTGATGTTGCGGCTGCCCAGCTCGCGCGCCAGCGCGCGCGTCATGCCAGCCACGCCCGCCTTGGCGGCGGCGTAGTTGGCCTGGCCGGGATTGCCGGAACTGCCCACCACCGACGTGATGTTGATGATGCGCCCGGTACGGGCCTTCATCATGCCACGCATGACCAGACGGGACATGCGGAAGACGGCCTTGAGATTGGTATCGATCACCGCGTCCCATTCTTCGTCTTTCATGCGCATGGCGATGTTGTCGCGCGTGATGCCCGCATTATTGACGAGGATGGAGACCGGACCGAATTCGGATTCGATGGCGGCCAGTGCCGCTTCGCAGGCCGCCGCGTCGGTCACGTCCAGCGCCAAGCCCTTGCCCTTGGCGCCCGCTTCGCGCAATGCGGTAGAGATGGCGGCTGCGCCGTCTTCACTGGTGGCCGTCCCGACCACCACGGCGCCGCCACGCGCCAGTTCCAGCGCAATGGCACGGCCAATGCCGCGCGAAGCGCCCGTGACCAGCGCGATTTGCCCTTCGAGTTGAGCCAACGTTCGTCTCCTGATTAGGCGGCTTCGAGCACGCGCTTCAAACTGTCGGCATCGACGATGGCCTCGATGGCCAGTTCCCCGTCGATGCGCTTGACCAGCCCGGCAAGAACCTTGCCGGGGCCGAATTCATAGACGGCCTCGATGCCGGCGGCCCGCATCGCCTGGACCGTTTCGATCCACCGGACGGGACTATACGCCTGCCGCACGAGCGCCTCACGAATAGCGATCGGATCGCTCGGGGTGGCGACGTCGACATTGTTGAGCACCGGCAGTGCCGGCGCGGCGATATCGGTCTGCGCCAGACGCTCGGCAAGCCGCTCGGCCGCCGGCTTCATCAGCGCACAATGGAAGGGCGCGCTCACCGGCAACAGCACGGCGCGCTTGGCCCCCATCGCCTTGGCCGCCGCCATGGCGCGCTCGACGGCGCCCAGGTGGCCGGCGATCACAATCTGGCCGGTCGAATTGAGATTGGCGGCAGAAACGATTTCACCCTGCGCGCTTTCGGCGCACACCTTGTCGATGTCGGCCGGTTCGAGCCCGAGGATAGCCGCCATGCCGCCAACTCCAGCCGGCACGGCCTCTTGCATGGCTTGCGCGCGGAAACGCACCAGCTTGACGGCATCGGCAAAACGCAGCGCGCCGGCCGCGACCAGCGCGGAATACTCGCCCAGGCTGTGGCCCGCCACCAGGGTGGGCTGGGCGCCGCCGGCCTGTTGCCAGGCGCGCCACACGGCTACGCCGGCCGTCAGCATGATGGGCTGGGTATTGATGGTCTGCGCGATCAGCTCGGCGGGGCCATCGGCCACCATCTGCCAAAGATCTTGCCCCAGCGCGTCCGAGGCTTCAGCGAAGGTCTCGCGCACCACGGGCAGATCGCCATAGGCGGCCATCATGCCGACCGACTGCGAACCCTGCCCCGGAAATACGACTGCAAATTTCTTCACGTTCATACCTTGAGAGAGGAAATGCCTGTACGGCGCCGCATCAATAGCGCAGCAGCACCGCGCCCCACGTGAATCCGCCGCCAACCCCCTGCAGCAGCACCGACTGGCCGCGCTGGATGCGACCGTCGCGCACGGCCTTGTCCAGGGCCAGCGGCACGGAGGCCGCGGAGGTGTTGCCATGCTGGTCGACCGTCACCACTACTTTGGAATGGTCCAGATCGAGCCGTTTGGCAACCGACATCATGATGCGGATGTTGGCTTGGTGCGGAATGAACCAGTCCAGCTCGGCCTGCGGCATGTGCGCCTGCTCGAGCACCTCGCCCGCCACATCGGCAAGCAGGCGCACGGCGAGCTTGAACACCGACTGGCCGTCCATGTGCAGGAACGGCGAACCGGCGATCTGGCCGGCACTGATGGTGCCGCTGGCGTAGAGAATTTCGCTGTGACCGCCGTCGGCATGCAGCGCGGACGACAGGATACCCGGTTCGTCGGACGCTTCGACCACCACCGCGCCGGCGCCATCGCCGAACAGCACGCAGGTGGAACGATCGTTCCAGTCCATCAGACGCGACATGGTTTCGGCGCCGATCACCAGCGCGCGCTTGTGACTGCCCGAGCGCACGAACTTGTCGGCGATGGTCAGGGCATACACAAAGCCGCTGCACACGGCCTGCACATCGAAGGCGGTGGCGCCGGAGGGCACGCCGAGCGCCTTCTGCACAAGACAGGCGGTACTGGGGAAAGTCATGTCCGGCGTGGTGGTCGCCAGGATGATCAGATCGATGTCGGCGGCCGTACATTGGGCCGCCTCAAGCGCGCGCCTGGCCGCCTTGACGGCCAGCTCGCTGGTGGTTTCGGCGCCGGCCAGGTAGCGGAAGCGGATACCTGTGCGCTCGACGATCCAGGCGTCGGACGTCTCGACGCCACGCGCCACCAGATCGTCGTTGCTGACGGGTTCGCCCGGCACATAACCGCCAGTGCCTGCGATGCGGGAAAAAATCATGCTGACTCGACCGCTTTGGTGTGCTCAGCGGCGTATTGGCTCATGCGTAGCTCGATACGCTCGATGAGACGGTTACGGGATGCCTCGGCCGCCCGGCGCAAGGCCTGCAAATAGGCGTAACTGTCCGCCGAACCGTGGCTCTTGACCACGACGCCGCGCAAACCGAGGAGACTCGCGCCATTGTAGCGGCGATGATCGACCCGGTGTTTGAAGCGCTTCAGGACAGGCAGCATCAGAACACCCATCAGCTTGCGCCACAGATTGCGCGTCAGTTCTTCACGCAGTGTGGTGGCGACCATCTGGGCCAGCCCTTCGGAGGCCTTCAACGCGACGTTGCCGACGAAGCCGTCGCACACGACGACGTCGGTGGTTCCTTTATAGATGTCATTGCCTTCCACGTTGCCGTAGAAGTTCAAACCGCTGGCGCGCAGCAGGCCGGCAGACTGCTTGACCACCTCGTTGCCCTTGATGTCCTCTTCGCCGATGTTGAGCAAGCCGACCGTCGGGCGTTCGCGGTGTTCAAGCGCTTCGACGAGCATGGCCCCCATCAGCCCGAACTGCAACAGGTGTTCGGCAGTGCAGTCGACGTTGGCGCCCAGATCGAGCATATAGGTATGCCCGTTGATGGCCGGAATGATCGTCGCGATGGCCGGCCGGTCGATACCGGGCAGCATTTTGAGCACGAAACGGGAAATCGCCATCAGCGCCCCCGTGTTGCCGGCCGACACGGCAGCGGCGGCCTCGCCATTCTTGACCAGATCGATGGCTACGCGCATGGACGAATCCTTCTTCATGCGCAAGGCAGAAGACGGTGGCTCGTCCATTTCCACGACTTCGGTGACATGGCGGATGACGGCACGGTCCGCGAATTGAGCGAGCGCCTCACCGTACTGACCGGTAAAGGCATCGGGCAAGCCAACAAGGATGACCTTGACTTGCGTATCGTCGCGCAGGAATTCGAGAGCGGCCGGAAGCGTGACTGAGGGGCCATGATCGCCACCCATGCAGTCAATCGCGATGGTGATTTCCATCTCGGCGTTGAGTTGTTGCGGGAGTTTTTGCAGCGTATATCACGAGAAAAGCCACGCAGCGTCACGCCACGTGGCTTTTTCTTCGCGAATATTGGGCGCCAGGCGGACTTATTCGCCCTTGACCTTGATGACCTTCTTGCCGCGGTAGAAGCCCGACGGCGAAACGTGGTGACGCAGGTGCACTTCACCCGTCGTCGGCTCGACGGCCGTCGCCGGCGCCGTCAGGAAATCGTGGGCACGGTGCATACCGCGCTTGGACGGGGACTTTTTATTCTGTTGAACGGCCATGGTAATTACTCCTTAAAACGCTTCACTCAATCTCGCTCGATGCGGGACCGAGCTGCTTTTTCCAATGAATTCGCACAGCGATTCATGCTTCGTCGCGCTTGAGGCCCTTCAAAACGGCAAAAGGCGACGCATCTTCGTCACGCGCCGCCTCGACGGGCGCATGGCAATCGTCATGCACCGGCGCCAGAGGCAACGCCAGGATCAATTCTTCTTCGAGCGCTTCGACCACATCGAAATCACGGCTGGCGTGAACCGGGTCGAAACTGTCGTCTTCCAGTTCTTCGTCGGGCAGCGGCTCATCGGCCGGCACCAACAGCAGGCGGGCATCGATCGCGACACCCTGGGGCAGTTCTTCAAGGCAACGCTGGCAACCGAGAACCAGTTCGCCCTCGCCCACGAGGCGCAAAAAAAGCCGCTCACCCGTTGCGCTGCGTTCCACCGCCCCGGTCACCACGAAGCGTACCGGCTGGGCACGCGTCGAGCGCAACACATCGGCCAGGCGCGGCAGCATGGCCGCATCGACCTCGCTTTCCAGTCGCGCGCCGCGGCGGGCAAACTCGAAAGGATCGGCTATCTGGTGCGAAGGCGCGTTTCGCTGGTGCGACATAAACGGCGGATGGTATTATTTTTGGCTAACTCTGTCAAAGCCTGTCGTCGCAATACGCATGCCTGCGTGCAGACGGCGCGCGAGTATGCCATGCCCACCTCCCCTCTGCATCTTGTATTAGCATCGACCTCGCGCTATCGCCGCGAACTTCTTGAACGCTTCGGCCTGCCTTTCGAGACAGCACGCCCGGAAGTCGATGAAACGCCGCTCGCCGGCGAACATCCGGCCCGTACCGCCGAACGCCTGGCGCTGGAAAAAGCCCGCGCCGTGGCCGCCCGCTTCCCCAGCGCCCTGATCATCGGCAGCGACCAGGTCGCTTATCGCGGCGACGAACGATTCGAAAAGCCGGGCACGGTGCCCAAGGCCATCGAACAGCTCACCCGCATGAGCGGTGGCACCGTCGTGTTCCATACCGCGCTGTGCCTGTTCAACACCGCCACCGGCCAACACCAGCTCGAAGCCGTTCCCACCGAAGCCCGCTTCCGCACGCTTGGCCATGACGAAATCGTGCGCTACGTCGAACGCGAACAGCCGCTGGACGTGGCCGGCAGCGCCAAGTCCGAAGGGCTGGGCATCGCCCTGCTGGAATACATGCGCGGGGACGACCCCAATGCGCTGGTCGGCCTGCCCCTGATCGCACTGGCGCGCATGCTGCGCACCGAAGGCGTGCAGGTACCCTGACATGGCCGGCAACCTGTATCTGATTCCCGTCGGTCTGGGCCCGTCGGCACTGGGCGCCTCGCATCCTGCCGAGGTCACGGCCCTGGCCGGGCGGCTGGATTGCTTCATCGTTGAACGCGCCAAGACGGCGCGCGCCGAGCTCAAACGGCTGGGCCACCCTGCGCCGATCCAGTCATTGCAGATCACCGAACTGCCCGAACGCCTGGATGGCCGCACACTGGATGAACTCCTCGCCCCCGCCAAGGCCGGGCGCGACATCGGCCTGATGTCGGAAGCCGGCTGTCCGGCGGTGGCCGATCCCGGCGCCCTGGTGGTCCGCCATGCCCACGCCCTCGGCATCCGCGTGGTGCCGATGGTGGGGCCTTCGTCCTTGCTGCTCGGTCTGATGGGCTCGGGCCTGAACGGGCAGAGCTTCGCTTTTCATGGCTACCTGCCGGTGGCTGCCGGCGAGCGCAGCCAGCGCATCAAGCAGTTGGAGCGCGAATCGGCCAAGCTGCAACGCACGCAGTTGTTCATCGAGACGCCTTACCGCAACGATGTGATGTACGACGCCTTGCTGCAAAGCTGTGAAGACGGCACGCGCCTGTGCGTGGCACGGGCACTGACGACGGCCGACGAATGGATCATGACGCGCAGCGTCGGTGCCTGGAAGAAAAGCCCGCGCCCGGATCTGGCCCGCCAGCCGACGGTCTTCCTGCTGCTGGCGCAATAAGCCTCAGGCGGCCTGGCGGTGCGCCAGGATGCGGCGGCGCGTGCCGCGCGCATAGGGGGTCCAGTGCAGGCCATACCAGCGCGCCGCCATGCACAGGCCGCGCGCCCACTCGTCGGCCATGTAACCGATCCAGATACCGGACAGACCGTAGCCCAGGTGCACACCCAACAGCCAGGCCAGCCCCGCCCCGAACACGAAGACCGAAATGGCGCTGACCTTCACCGGGAAACGCGCGTCCCCTGATGCGCGCAGCCCGCTGGTGATGATCGTATTGAGGCTGCGGCCCGGCTCAAGGATCAGTTCGATCCACACGATGACACCGATCAGGCTCAGGATCTGCCCGTCCTGCGTGGCGCGCGCCACCGCCGCCGGGGTGATGAAGAAATTGGCCAGCGCACACCCGAACATCACCACGAAGCCATAGGCCATGGCCTTCAGCATCAGGCGATTGGCTTCCTTGACGCGACCGCCGCCCACCAGGTGGCCGATGACGATCTCGGTCCCGAAGCCGACCGAATTGACGAACAGGGTCACCAGTTGCACCGATTGCATCACATACGCCTGTGCCGCCAGCGCCGCCGCACCCAGCGAACCGACCATGGCGATGGTCATGATCAGTGCAACACGATAGGCAACCTTCTCGCCAGCGCCCGGCAGGCCGATATGCAGGATGTTTCTGAGCGGCACGCGGTCAAGATGAAACCACTGGCGCGGCGTGATCCGCAGGCCAAGCTTGTCGCGCCAGCTCTGCCACAGCAGCGCCATGGCGAACAGGCGCGACAGGATCATGGCCAGCGCCAGACCGATCAGGCCGAAGCCCTGCCAGGCGCCCACGCCGAACATCAGCGGCACGCTCATCGCCACCTGGGCGATGTTCATGATCAGCACGATGCGCATCGACACGCGGGTATAGGTGTTGGCGCGCAGCACCGCGATCATGGTCATCGCCACGGAATCGCCGGCCAGGGCCACGGCCAGGACCGTCAGAAAGGGGACGCCCAACGGCAGCAGTTCCGTCGGCAGGCGCAGCAGCGACAATATCTGGGCCGCCCCCAACCCCACCAGGAGCAGCGTCCCCAGCCCCACCCATACCGACGCCGCCAGCCCCGCTACCGCGACACGTGCGGCGCCGGCACGGTCGCCCGCGCCATGATGCTGCGTCACCACCACGCTGGCGCCGATGCTCACCACGCGGAAGACGATCTGAAAAGCCCCGACGATCTGGTTCGACACGCCATAAGTGGCGACCGCTGCGTCGGACAGGCGGCTGGCCAGCCACAGGCCGAAGAGGCCGATCAAGGCCATGAACAGGTTTTCGACGAAAATCGGCCAGGTGATGCCGAACAGGTTGAGGCGGGCGGCGGGCGCTGAGGCGGGCATGAGGACTACGAAGTGGAAAGCTCTGCTATCGTAGCAGAGTTGTCAGACATGTTCGCGCCCTCGCTGGCGCCGCCACACACCGGCTTCCTTCGCTTGCGGCATGCGCCGCAGCTCATTGCAACGCATAACGAGAGACATCCCATGTTCCCTGATTTGAAAAACAAGCGTGTACTGATTACGGGCTCTTCGCAAGGCATCGGTCTGGCGGCTGCGCGCGCCTTCGCGCAAGCCGGCGCCAAGGTCGGCCTCAATGGGCGCAAGGCGCCGGCGGATATCGACGCCACGCTGGCTGAACTGTCCCAGGCCGGTGGCGAAGCGGCGTTCTTCGCAGCGGACCTGTCGAGCAGCGCCGGTTGCGAACGACTGATCAATGAATTCGTGGCGCGCTTCGGCGGCATCGACGTGCTCATCAACAATGCCGGCGGCCTGGTGGCGCGCAAGCCGCTGCCGGACATCGATGACGCCTTCTATGACGCAGTGCTGGATGCCAACATCCGCTCGGTGATCATGACCACCAAGTTTGCCCTGCCCCATCTGAGCGCCGCCGCCCAGCAATCCGGACAGACCAGCGCGGTCATCACCACCGGCTCCATCGCCGGCCATACCGGTGGCGGCCCCGGCGCCTCGCTGTACGGCGCGACCAAGGCCTTCCTGCACAACGTGCAGAAGAACTGGGTCGACTATCACACCAAGGATGGCGTGCGTTTCAACGTGGTTTCGCCCGGCACGGTGGACACCGCCTTTCACGCAGACAAGACACAGGACGTGCGCGAGCGCATCTATGCGGGCATCCCGATGGGCCGCTTCGGCACAGCCGAAGAAATGGCACCGGCCTTTTTGTTCTTCGCCTCGCACATGGCCAGCGGCTACATCACCGGCCAGGTGCTCGACGTCAATGGCGGCCAGCACAAGCACTGAGCCGGCACCGCGCCGATGACAACAAAAAGCCCGGTCATGACCGGGCTTTTTGTTGCATCACGTGGCACGTTCTTCAGGTTCAGGTGGTCTGCTTCTCGATCAAATGCCGGATGATGTCGATCACCTCGTAAGCTTCGGCCTCTTGAATGTTCTTGCCTTCGATGACCGAGCGCTTGAACGAAAAGCCCCCCACCCAGCTCGAGCTCTCGATCACGCCGACCGAAAGCGTCTTGTTCAACCAGTAGAACAAAGGCCCCGCAATCAGCCCGATCAGAAAGAAGGGGAACAGCACGATGCCAAGCACCAGCGCTTCCTTCCAGGGCTTTTCGTAGGCGTAATACGACGAACAGACATTGCGCAGCGGAATGACGCGCGTCTCGCGCCCCGCCAGAGAGCCCGAACTGAAAATGACGATATCATCTTTCACTTCGATCTCGGTCGTGGGGTCGATACCGAGCTTGGAGAGAATCCATGCCAGCAAGCCGGGCTGGCGACCGACCAGGTGCACATAGTTGCCATTGGCATTGGGCGTACGCGACGCATGCCATTTCTTGAGAACGAGGGCCATCAAATAAACCTTTCTGGGTACCGTGGTATACGGCGAACGGGTGGAAAAGCTCTCAAGTTTTTCATCCTCATTGGCGTCCGTAATTGCCCCCGCGCAACTTGCTACAAACTGCCTGCTTCATGCAGTATGGCCCCACTGATCGCCTCTCATTTACTGACGCCCCAGAGTCATTTCGGCCACACAATGTAAGAGACATCCGTTTCCACGACCGGACCATTCAGGGAGATCGACATGGCGCAATACCGGTTGAGCTGTCATTGCGGCGCCATCGCTGGCGCAGTCGAGGGTGATTTGAGCGAGGTACTCGAATGCAACTGTTCGCATTGCAGCCGCAAGGGTTATCTGCTGTGGTTCGTCAGCCCGGCCCAGTTGGCGCTGAGTACGCCGCATGCGGCGATGTCGACGTACACCTTCAATCGCCACGTCATCCAGCACCACTTCTGTCCCACGTGCGGCTGTGCACCCTTTGGTGAGGGTGTCGGCCCCGACGGCGCGCCGACCATCGCCATCAACGCACGCTGCATCGAAGCGCTGGATCTCACCCACCTCACACGCATTCCGTACGACGGGCGTGCCGCCTGAGGCGAACCCGTAGGGCAGACAGCTGTCGGATGCGGCATCGGCGCCACCACAAAGCGGCGCAACGCAGGAAAGGATTGCCATGGCTACCTGGGTGCTTCCCGCGCTCAAAGCGGTGCTGCCACACGTCGGCACCATCATCTCCGCCACCCTGCCCGTCTTCACACGCAAGGGCGACGGTGCGCAAGCCACGCTGCAACAGCAGATCACCGAACTGCAGAACGCAGCCTCGCAAAACACCGCTTACATCAAGGATCTGGCGGCGCAACTGCACAGCACCGTCGCCGCCCTCGAGCAAGCGGCCGAAGCGGCGGATACCCGCCTGCGCAAAGTCCTGGCGCTGGCCTTCGGCGCCGTGGCGGTAGCGGCCGCCGCGCTGATCGGCGTACTGTATCTGCTCCTCACCCGCTGACGCGCCCATCGCGCCGCTGACGTTCCTCCCGACATCAAGGAGTCCCACATGGATCTGCAACTGACGGGCAAGACCGCTCTCGTCTCCGGCAGCACCGCCGGCATTGGCTTTGCGATTGCCCACACGCTGGCGCAGGAAGGCGCGCGCGTCATCGTAAACGGCCGCAAACAGGACGCGGTGGACGCCGCGGTGGCCCGTATCAAGGCGGAGACCGGGCACGATGCGCGGGGCTTTGCCGGCGACCTGTCGCAAGCCGGCGGGGCCGCGCGGCTGGCTGCCCAGTATCCGGACGTGGATATCCTGGTGAACAACCTCGGCATTTTCGAGGCACGCCCTTTCGAAGACATCCCCGACGAAGAATGGCAGCGTTTTTTTGACGTGAACGTGCTCTCTGGCGTGCGCCTGGCACGGCAGTATCTGCCCGGCATGAAGGCGCGCGACTGGGGCCGCATCGTGTTCATTTCATCTGAAAGCGCCGTGCAGATCCCCACCGAGATGATCCACTACGGTGTGACCAAGACGGCGCAGTTGGCGGTGGCGCGTGGCCTGGCCGATACGCTCGCCGGCACCGGCGTGACCGTCAACAGCGTCCTGCCCGGACCGACACGTTCACGCGGCGTGGGTGACTTCATCGACGACTTGGCCAAGCGCGATAACAAGACCTTCGAAGAATTCGAAAAGGAGTTCTTCCGCACCATGCGCCCATCGTCGCTCATTCAGCGCTTCGCTTCGCCCGAAGAGGTCGCCAGCCTGGTGGCCTACGTCGTCAGCCCGCTGGCATCGGCCACCACTGGCGCCGCCCTGCGCGTCGAAGGCGGGCTGCTGCGCGGCATCCTGTGAAGGTGGCGCGGGCCTGGGCATATTTGGCCAGCCACCCGCGTCAACGAAAAAGGGCCATCTGACGACAGCCCTTTTCCGGTGTGCGACGCGCGATACGAGGATCAGCGATAGATAGCCACGTCCGGCTGCCAACCACCACCGAGCGCCTTGTACAGGTCCACCTGCGCAATCAGGCGATCCTGGCGGGCGTTCAGATAAGTGATGTCGGCGTCATTGCGGCTGCGCTGCGCATCAAGCAGATCGAGGAAAGCCGCCGCGCCCGCCTTGTAGCGCGCGCTGGCTATCTGCTCGGAGCGTGTGGCGGCTTCGAGCTGCACGCGGCGGGCATCTTCCGACTGCGTCGCCTGACGCAGCGTGGTCAGCGCGTCACGCACTTCCTTGAACGCCGTCTGCACAGTCTTGCGGTACTGCTCCAGCGCCTCTTTCTGCACGGCGGTGGCCTGCTCGACCCTGCCCAGGCGATAGCCGGCGTCAAAGATCGGCATGTTCAGCGCCGCCCCGACAGACCATGCCTGCGCGCCGGATTTGAATAGATCGGACAGATCGGCACTGGCACCACCGAAGGCGCCGGTCAGTGAAATGCTCGGGAACAGAGCGGCCTTGGCCACACCGATCTGAGCGTTGTATGACGCCAGACTGGCTTCGGCCTGGCGCACATCCGGACGCGCCTCGAGCAGGTCGGACGGCAACCCGGTCGGCGGCACCGGCGGCGTCGGCAACTGGCGCGCATTGGCGCCCGGCGTGACCACCAGGGTCGGATCGCCGACCAGCAAGGCCAGTTGGTGTCCGAGCAGCTCACGCTGCCCTTCGAGCGCGGAAATCTGCGCCACCAGGGCAGCGCGATTACTGGTCGCCTGTTCGACATCCAGACGCGAAACGCTGCCGGCGTCGTAACGACGCTGGGCGATGCCGAGCGCATCTTCGCGGTTGCGCAGGCTTTCGCGATTGGCGTCCAGCAGGGCTTCGGCCGCACGCAGTTGGATATAGGCCGAGGCCACTTGGCTGGCCAAGGTCAGGCGCACGGTATCGCGGTAATAGTGGCTGCCGGCGGCTTGATCGATAGCCGCTTCACGCGCACGGCGGAATTTGCCCCAGAAATCCAGCTCGTAAGCCGACACCAGACCACGCAACTGGAAGTTGTTGCCTTGCCGGTCTACGCCCGGCGAGGTCAGGTACTGGCTGGTTTGCGAGCGGGTGGCCGAGCCGGCCACGTCGACTTCCGGGAACAGTGCCGCGCCGGCCTGGCGCAGCACGGCATCGGCCTGCTCGATACGGGCGATGGCGATGCGCACGTCGCTCGAATCGGTCAGCGCCTTCTGCACCAGACCGTCCAGTTGCGGATCGTTGAACGTGCGCCACCAGTCCGGCGCCACCTGCGCCGCACCGGCGCTGCTGGCCGTCACGGCGTCATATTGCGAAGGCAGCGGTTGCTCGGGGCGCTGATAGTCGGGCCCGACCGCGCAACCGGCCACGAGCACCGCCACGAGGGCGGCAATCAGGGTCAGTCTGTGCTTCATTGCTTCTCTCCGGTCGTTTCGACGGCATGCGGGGCATCGTCGTCATGTGCGTTCTTGCGACGGCCACCCAGCCAGGTAAAGAACAGCGGGATGAAGATGGTGGCGACGAACGTGGCCGCCAGCATGCCGCCAAACACCCCCGTCCCCATCGAACGGCGTGCCGCCGAGCCGGCGCCGGTGGCCCACACCAGGGGTACCATGCCGAGCACGAAGGCCAGCGAGGTCATCACGATGGGACGGAAGCGCAGGCGAGCCGCTTCCAGGGCCGACTGGAACACGTCCTTACCGGTGGCCATCTGCTGCGCCGCGAACTCCACGATCAGAATCGCGTTCTTGGCCGCCAGGCCGATCAGCACCACCAGACCGATCTGGAAGTAAATGTCGTTCGGATCGTTGCGGAACCAGATCGCCACCAAGGCGCCAAGCAAGGCGAACGGAATCGCCATCACCACCGCGATGGGCAGCGACCAGCGCTCGTACTGCGCCGCCAGGATCAGGAACACCATGATCAGGCCGAAGATGAAGGCCGCCGACGAGGTCGAACCGGTGCGCTTTTCCTGGAACACCTGGCCCGTCCATGACAACTGGTAGCCATCCGGCAGCGTCGCCGCCGCAGTCTGTTCCACGATGCTGATGACATCGCCCGAACTCACACCGACCATGCCGCTACCCATGATCTTGGCCGCCAGGAAGCCGTTGTAACGGTCCAGAGATTCGGCGCCAGTCGTACGCGTCACCTTGATGAGCGCGGACAGCGGGATCATGTGGCCATCGCCCGAGCGCACGTACACGCGGCCCAGGTCTTCAGGCTTGGCGCGATACGGCGAATCCGCCGCGATCTGCACCTGGTACGTACGACCGAACTTGTTGAAGTCGTTCACGTAGTACGAACCCATGGTGCTCTGCAAGGTCACGAACACGTCGCTGATCGCCACGTTCAGGGACATCGCCTTGGCTTCGTCCACTTCCACGTGCAGTTGCGGCGTCGAGGCGCGGAACATGCTGTTCAGGCCCGTCAGCTTGGGGTTCTTGCGCAGCTCGTCAAGGAAGTTGTTGACCACGTCCTGCAGCGCACGCGGATTGTCCCCGCCCCGGCTCTGGATGTAGGCCTCGAAGCCCCCCGCCGTCCCCAGGCCGCGAATGGCGGGCAGGTTGAAGGCGATGGCCATGCCGTCCTTCTGCATCATGCCGGTGCCGGTGACGACCTTGACCATGTCGTCAGCCGATTCTTTGCGCTCCGCCCAAGGTTTGAGCTTGATGAAGGTGGTGGCGGCCGAACTCTTCATGCCACCGCCGATCATGTCAAAGCCGTTGACCATGAAAATCGAATCGATCGCCGGGTGCTTCGCCAATTGCTGGCGGATCGACTCGGACGTGGTCATCGTGCGCGACAGCGACGCGCCATCAGGCAGGATCACCGCGCCGAACACGTAGCCCTGGTCTTCCGAAGGCACGAAGCTGGTCGGCGTACGCATGAACAGCAGCGCAGTGGCGACGATGACGGCCAGGAAAATGCCGCCCGACAGCCAACGGTGGTGCAAGGACTTGTTGACCGCGTACAGGTAGCCATCGGTGGCCTTGCCGAACCCACGGTTGAAGCCGCGGAAGAAGGCATTGGGCTTGCCGTGCGTAGGCTTGAGCAGCAGCGCGCACAAGGCCGGCGTCAGGGTCAGCGCCACGATGCCGGAGAACACCACCGACACCGCCACGGTCACTGCAAACTGCTTGTACAGCGTCCCGGCAATACCGCCGAGGAAGGCCACCGGCACGAACACCGCACACAGCACCAGCACGATGGCCACCACCGCGCCCGACACCTCACGCATGGCTTCCTTGGCGGCTTCGCGTGGCGACAGCCCCTCCTCGGTCATCAAGCGCTCGACGTTTTCCAGTACCACGATGGCATCGTCAACCACGATCCCGATCGCCAACACCATGGCGAACAAGGTCAATGTGTTGATCGAAAATCCGAACAGCCACAGCCCGGCAAATGCACCGATCAACGACACCGGGACCGCCAGCACCGGAATGAGCGTGGCACGCCAGTTCTGCAGGAAGATGAACACCACGGCGATCACCAGCACGGCGGCTTCGAGCAGCGTGTGGGTCACTTCCTTGATGGATTCCTGCACAAATTCGGTGGTGTCGTACGGAATGCCGTACTCCATGCCCGAGGGCAGCGTCTTGGCAAACTCGTTCATGCGTGCCTTGACCGCTTCGGCCGTGGCCAGCGCGTTGGCGCCCGATTGCAGATAAATGGCCAAACCCACTGCCGGCGCACCGTTCAGGCGCGTTTCGACGTTGTAGTCCTTACCACCGAGTTCCACGCGCGCAATGTCGCGGATGCGCAGGAAGCCACCGTTACCGCCGGCCTTGACGATGATGTTGCCGAACTGGTCGGGATCGATCAGGCGGCCGCGCGCCGTCACCGTGTAGACGATCTGCTGGTCGTTCTGGCTCGGCGCGGCGCCGATCTTGCCGGCCGCATACTGGAAGTTCTGCGCCGAGATCGAACTGGCCACGTCAGTGGTCGTCACGCCCAACTGCGCCATCTTGTCCGGACGCAGCCACACGCGGATGGCGTAGTCCTGGCCGAACACCGTGACATCGCCCACGCCAGGCGTGCGCTTGATTTCGTCAACGATGTTCACTGTCGCGTAGTTCGACATGTACAGGGTGTCGCGCGTCTTGTCGGGCGAGGCGAACGACACCAGCATCAGGATGTCGGTGGAGCGCTTCTGCACCACCACGCCCGAGCGGCGCACGTCTTCCGGCAAGGTCGGCAGCACGGCGTTGACCTTGTTGTTGACGTTCACGGCCGCTTCGTCGCCATCCACGCCCAGTTCGAACGTGGCGGTGATGGTCAGTTGGCCGGCCGAACTGGCATTCGAGGTGTAATAGATCAGGCCCTCGACACCGTTGAGCTGCTGCTCGATCGGCGACGCCACCGTGCGAGCCAGCGTTTCGGCGCTGGCGCCGGGGTAGCTGGCAGTGATCGACACCGTAGGCGGCGCGATTTCAGGATATTGCGAAATAGGCAGCACCTTGGCTGCCACCAGACCCGCGATCACGATGACCAGCGAGATGACGGTCGCGAAAATCGGCCGTCGGATGAAGAACTGAGCAAACATGTGTCAGTGCTCCTCAGTTCTTAGCCGCAGCCGGGGCACTGGCGGCGGCGGGCGCACTGGCCCCACCGGCGGCAGC
>JASGFB010000052.1:0-28901 GCA_047605765.1 Rhodocyclaceae bacterium | reverse complement strand
CCGGTCAGCGAGGCGGATGCCGCCGCCGCGCACGCCGCCGCCGAACAACTGGGCCTCGACGCCTTGGGTGGGCGCGATCGGGCGCCCCGGCCGCGCGATCTCAACGACCTGCTCGGGCAGACGGGCATCGATGCGCAAAGCGTGGCGCGCCTGCGCCCCTTCGTCACCGTTCTGCCGCAGCGAACCTGGATCAACGCCAATACCGCCGGGCCGGAAGTCCTCGCGGCATGGGTGCCGGGCCTGACCCTCGAACGCGCCCAGGCGCTGCTCGCCGTGCGCGACAGTGGCCAGTGGTTCATCAATCGCGGCGACTTCGCTCATCGCCTGCAACTGGCGGACGTCGATGAGAGCGAGATATTCATTGGCATCACCAGCGAATGGTTCCGCGTATCGAGCGCCCTGACGTCCCCCCGCACGACCGTGCTGTTGCAGGCGCTGCTGCATGACGACAAGACGTCCCTCCCCGCCGTGGTGTGGCTGCGGGAGGGGGCATGAGCGCCATGCGTGTCGACCTGCTGCGCGTCATGCTGCCGCCGGCCCTGGCCCAACCGCCGCAGCCCCTGCGGTGCGCGGCGCGGTTGCCCGACGGAGCCTGGCATGCCGATGCCCTGCCCGATGCGGACGCGCTCGCCGCGCGCTACCGTCCCAAGCGGCTGGAGGTCTGCTCGCATCCCGCCGATACGGCCATGACCGAGGTCGAACTCCCGCCCCTGCCGAGCAACAAGCTGCGCCTGGCCGTGCACGGCGCGGTCGAGTTGCTGGCCTTGTCCACGCCCGAACACCTAGCCATCGGCTTCGGTTCGCGGCGTGGCGGCAAAGTGCCCCTGGCCTGGATAGCCGCCACGCATCTGGATCATATGCAAAGCGCATTGTCGCGATGCGGTCTCCGCGTCGATGCCATCTATCCGCCCTCGGCCTTCCTGCCCTCGCCAGGCGACGCAGAGCAGGACACCACGGCCCACGCGGCGCTCATCGACGACTGGATCGTCCTGCGGACCGGCGTCGACCGTGGGGGGCACTGCCCGGTCGCCGACGGGCATGACGCGGCAGCACAGGACAAGCGCCTGCGCACGGACCTGCCACCGTCTTGCGCCCTTCAATGGCACGACGAAACAACGATGTGGTCGGGCACAGGCTGGCCGTGGACGATGGCCGGCACGCCCACGACACGGCGTGAGGCGCGCTGGCTGCGTCCAGCCCTGGGCTGGGGCATGGCGGCGATATTCGTCTGGCTGGCCGGCCTCAACCTGTATGCGTATCGCGTGGAATCCGAAGGGCTGGCCCTGCGACGCAGCATGGTTGCCCAGGTCAAAGCGGCCTTCCCCAAGGTTCCGGTTGTACTCAACCCCTTGCAGCAGGCTCGCCAACTGCGAGACGCCCGCAAGGCCGGCAACACGCCGGTCGTGTCGAGCGATTTCGAAGCGCTGATCAACGCGTCCACGGCATTGCTGGCGCAGTCGAATGGGCAGGTCGAGCGCCTGACATATCGCGATGGCGCACTCGAATTCCAATGGCGGGAAGGCGCCGCGCTCACGGCCGCAGAACTGGAAACACTGCGCGCCCAGGCCGCCGAGCGTGGCCTGCTGATCGAGCCCCAGGACAACGGTTTGCGCCTGCATGGGGCGCCGCCCGCCGATGCCGCACCGCCGCCGACGCCCTCCGCAGAGGCCGCCTCATGACCGGGTGGCGATCGATGCGGCGCCCACCCTTGCCGTTCGGCCCGGCGATCGCACGCCTGCGCGCGCGCCTGCATCCGCTGCTGGCACACACCGCCGATCGTTGGCGCAGCCTGACGCCCCGCGAACGCGGACAGGTGCTGCTGATGATTGCCGTGCTGTGCGCCGCGCTGCTGTGGCTCGTCTTTACCCAGCCCGCGCTGCGCACCCTGCGCCATTGGCAGGAAGAAACGCCGAGGCTGCGCTCGCAGGCGACCGCGCTCCGACGGGTGCTCGCCGACGTCATGCCACCGCACAGCGTGGCAGAGGCCCCGGCGCGCCCGGTCGTCGAACGACTGGCGGCCAGCCTCGATGCCGGCGGGCTGACAGGCGCCTACCGCATACGCCCGGCCGGTGCGGACTGGGTGGTGGCGTTCGAGCAGCCGGTGGACGCCGCCCGCCTGGCCGCCTGGTTAATGAACGCGCCGACCACGCTGGACCTCACGATCAGGCAGGCGACGCTGCAACGCGCACACTCCGACACGCCGACACGACAGGACGGCCGCGTCACGGCCACCCTCACCTTCTCAACGCCACAGCAACGCTCAAGGAACGGAACATGAAGCTTTCCGGTGCGAGCCTGACCACCTTCAAACGGAGCGCTCTCGCATCCTGTTTCGTCCTGGCCGGGTGCGCCACCACAGCGACCGATGACGGGCTCTTTCGGGCAGGCACCTATGTGCCATCGAGTGACGCGCTGACACGCCCCGCCGCGCAGACTACCGTCGCCAGCGTGCCGCCCGCCGCCGTCACCGAGCGCGTCACGCGCCCGCTCAGCGCCACACCGCCGCCGCCCAACAGCGCGCGCCGCGCCGCCGCGCCCGGCGTGGACAACAAGGTGGTCCTGAACTTTCAGAACGCCGAGATACAGGCTGTCATCAGCGCCCTGTCACGCTTTCTGGACCGCAACTTTCTCATGGACCCGCGTGTGAAGGGGCAGATCACACTGGTCTCGGATGGTGAGGTCGACGCCGGCACCGCCTACAGCATGCTGGTGTCGGCATTGCGCATGCGCGGCTTCTCCATCGTCGATGTCGGCAAGGTCAGCCGCGTGGTGCCGGTAGCCGATGCCAGGCTGCAAGGTGGCGCGGTAAACGATCCGGCCGCTGGCGGCGGCATCGCCACGCGCACCTTCCGCCTCGCCTACGAAAGCGCGGACGCGTTGATTCCGGTGCTCAAGCCGATGATCGCGCCGGAGAACAGCATCACCGCCTACGCCGCCAACAACACCCTCGTCATCACCGATTACATCGACAATCTGGATCGCATCGCACGCATCATCGACAGCATCGATACGCCGACCTCGCTCGATACCGAAGTGGTCAAGCTCTACAACGGCGTGGCGGTCGACATCGCCGGCCTGGCCAGCGAGCTGCTGCAACAAGGCGGCAACGAGGCACGCAAGGATATCTCCGTGCTGGCCGACCCGCGCTCGAACAGCATTGTCATCCGCTCCAGCAGTCCGGCCAGAACGACGCTGGCGCGTGATCTCATCATCAAGCTGGACAACGCCCAGGACGACCCCGGCAATCTCTACGTGGTGTATCTGCGCAATGCGCAGGCGACGTATCTGGCCGGCGTGCTGCGCGGCCTGCTGACGGGTGAATCCACTGACGCGACGCCGGCCGGCGGCGACGCCACACGCGCCGCGCTGGGCGCCGGCGGCATGCTCAGCGGCGCCGGCGGCACCGCCAACCGCAGCAGCACCACAGCCAGCACCAGCAGCACGCACGCCACGTCGACGGGCAACGGCACCAGCGGCGGCAGCCAGCGTCTGAGCGCGACCGTCAGCGCCGGCAACACACCGGGCAGCACCGGCCAGAACGGCCGCAGCGCGTTCTCCGCCAACGGTGTCGCGGTGCAGGCCGACGCCACCACCAACACCTTGATCATCTCCGCCCCCGAACCGATGTACCGCAGCCTGCGGCGCG
This sequence comes from Rhodocyclaceae bacterium, assembly GCA_047605765.1. Taxonomy (GTDB): domain Bacteria; phylum Pseudomonadota; class Gammaproteobacteria; order Burkholderiales; family Rhodocyclaceae; genus JBGVSA01. The sequence continues at coordinate 25,255 of JASGFB010000052.1, read as the reverse complement.
TGATCGACCTGCTCGATCAACGACGCGCGCAGGTGCTCGTCGAGAGTCTGATCGTCGAAGTCGTCGAAGAAGATGCCGCCGAACTGGGCATCCAGTGGATGCGCAAGGGCGGCAATTTCTTCGCCGGCACCAACCTCGGCGGCACGGGCTTGAACACCAGCGCCCGCAACAGCATCGACCTGCTGCCCAAGGGGCTCAACCTGGGCATCATCGACGGCACCATCAACGTGCCGGGCGTGGGGGCGATCATCAATCTGGAGTTCCTGGCGCGCGCCCTCCAGACCAAGGGGGGCGCCAACATTCTGTCGACGCCCAACATCCTCACGCTGGACAACGAAGTGGCCTCCATCATGGTCGGCAAGACCGTGCCCTTCATCAGCGGGCAGTACATCACCTCGGGCAGCGGCGGCTCCGACAATCCGTTCCAGACCGTAGAGCGCGAAGACGTCGGCCTCAAGCTGCAGATCCGGCCGCAGATATCCGAGGGCGGCACGGTCAAGCTCGACATCTATCAGGAAGTCAGCAGCATCGACGAACAGAACTCCGGCACCGCCGGCATCGTGACCAACAAGCGCGCGCTGGATACCAGCGTGCTGCTCGATGACGGCCAGATCATGGTGCTCGGCGGGCTGCTGGAAGACAGCGTGACCAACAGCCGCGACGCCGTGCCGGGCCTGGGGTCGATCCCGGTGCTGGGCAATCTGTTCCGTTATGACAAGCGCCAGCGCGTAAAAACCAACCTGATGGTGTTTCTGCGCCCTTATGTGCTGCGCAGCGCCGGCGCCGGGCGTGGCCTGACGCAGGATCGTTACAACTTCATGCGCAGCGTGCAGAGCACGGCGCAACCGCCACAGCACCCCCTGTTGCCGGACCTGACCGCACCACTCTTGCCCCCGGCCGACATGCCGGTCGCCGGCCGTCCGGCCCTCGACCTGCGGCCCGACCAATGGGACCACACGCGCACGCAGGAGGCCCCGCCGACGGAGCTGTCCACCACCCAGCGGCAGCGCCCGGCCGCAACAGATAACACCATCGAGACGGTGCGATCCGGCGGGCCGGGCCAGCCCGGGGTGACCGACGATCCGGCTGCATTCCATGGCACTTCGCTCAACAACAAGACCGTCGTACAGATCGCCGACGTCAGGCAGGAGGAAGAAGCCACGCGCATCGCCCAGCGTGTGCGCATCAGCGGCCTGCCGGCCTACATCGTGGTCGGCCCCGGCGGCGAAGGCTATGCGGTGCGCGCCAACATTGCGCGCGACGCCCGCGCGGTGGACCGCGCCACGCAGGTGCTGCGCGAACTGGGCTATCGACCCGAACTGGTGGTAACGCCATGACCCCCCCGGCACCGGTCGACCCGATGCTGCCGCATGCCTGGGCGCGCGCCCAGCGTGTTCTCGTGCAGCGCGACGGCGAGGCCTTGCACCTGGTCGTCAGTCCGCGTACGCCGGCCTGGGCGTTGGCCGAGGCGGCGCGGCATACCGGCATCGCCGGCCGGCAGGAAGTCGACGACCCGCAGATGGACGCCCTGCTCGCCGCCGTCTACACCCGCACCGGCAGCGCCGCCGAAGTGGTCGGCGCGGCGGAATCGGAAGTCGACCTCGAACGCCTCATGCAGGACCTGCCGGCCGTCACCGATCTGCTCGACGCGCAGGACGACGCACCGGTGATCCGCATGATCAACGCGCTGCTTGCGCAGGCCGCCCGCGATGGCGCCAGCGACGTCCACTTCGAAGCCTTCGAGACCCACAGCGTGGTCCGCTATCGCGTCGACGGCACCTTGCGCGACGTGGTATCACCGCGCAAAGCCCTGCATGCGGCCCTGATCTCGCGCATCAAGATCATGTCGCAGCTGGACATCGCCGAAAAACGCATTCCCCAGGATGGCCGCATCACCTTACGCGTGGCCGGCCGCGCCATCGACGTGCGGGTGTCCACGGTGCCCACCGTGCACGGCGAACGCGCGGTGCTCCGATTGCTGGAAAAAGACGCCGCCCGCCTGCAGTTGCAAAAGCTCGGCCTGGCTACCGACACACTGGACAGGCTCACGCGGCTGATCCGCCAGCCGCACGGCATCGTGCTCGTCACCGGCCCGACCGGCAGCGGCAAGACCACCACGCTGTACGCCGCGCTGGGGCAGCTCGACAAAAGCGTGAGCAACATCCTCACCGTCGAAGACCCGGTCGAATACGACCTACCGGGCATCAACCAGATCCCTGTCCACGCCCGCATCGGCATGAGCTTCGGCGCTGCCCTGCGCGCCGCCCTGCGACAGGATCCGGACAACATCATGATCGGCGAGATCCGCGATCTGGAAACCGCCCAGATCGCCGTGCAGTCCTCGCTGACCGGCCATGGCGTACTGGCCTCGCTGCACACCAACGACGCCATCTCGGCGGTGACGCGCCTCACCGACATGGGTATCGAACCCTTTCTGCTGTCGTCGTCGCTGCTCGGTGTGCTGGCCCAGCGCCTGGTGCGTTGCCTGTGCCCGCACTGCAAAGTGCGCCACACCTCGCCGGACGGCGCCGCACGCTGGGAGCCGGCCGGCTGCGCGCAATGCAATCACTCGGGCTTCAAAGGGCGCACCGGTATTCATGAGCTGTTCATCATCGACGACGACATCCGCCGCCTCATCCATGACGGCGGCAACGAACAGGCCATGAGCGAATTGGCGCGGCGGCGCGGCATGCGCACCATGCGCGAAGACGGCCAGCGCTGGGTCGCCGCCGGCATCACCACACAGGAAGAGATCCTGCGCGTGACGCGCGACGAGGGGTAGGCCCGGCCATGCCTCACTTCCGCTTTGAAGCCGCCAACGCCGCCGGCCAGATCCAGGCCGGCGCCATGGACGCCGAGTCGCCCCGCGCCGTGCGGGCGCAGTTGCGCGAACGCGGTCTGACGGCGCTCGACGTGCGACAGGTCGCCGCCACCGGCGCATCATGGTTCAGCCCCCGCCTGAATGCCGCCGATCTGTGCTGGGCGACGCGCGAACTGGCCAGTCTGCTGGGCGCCAGCCTGCCCCTGGAGGCCGCCCTGTCCGCCACCATTGAGCAGGCCGAAAAGAAAGTCATCACCGATGCGCTGGTCGTCGTGCGCGAACACGTGCGCGGCGGCATGCGCCTGGCCGACGCATTGGGCGAGCGTCCGCGCGACTTCCCGGTCATTTTCAGGGCCCTCATCAGCGCCGGCGAAGACTCCGGCGATCTGGCGCGCGTCATGGAGCGCCTGGCCGACTACCTGGAAAACCGCGACAACCTGCGCAGCAAAATGCTGACGGCATTCATCTACCCGGCAGTGATCGCACTGGTGTCGGTCGGTATCGTCATCTTTCTGCTGGGTTACGTCGTGCCGCAGGTGGTCAGCGCGTTCTCGCAGGCACACCAGGATCTGCCGGCCATCACACAATTCATGCTGGCCGGCAGCCACTACGTGCGCGACTGGGGGTGGCTCAACGGCATCGTGCTGGCGGGCCTGTGCGGGCTATGGCGCTGGCTGCTGCGGGACGCGGTGATGCGGCTGCGCTGGCACACCACGCTGCTGCGCCTGCCCATGGTGGGGCGCTACGCGCTCGGCGTGAACACCGCGCGGTTCGCGTCCACACTGGCCATTCTCATGGATGCCGGCGTACCGCTGCTGCGCGCCCTCGACGCCGCGCGCGACACCATGGGCAACGATCAACTCCGGCTGCGGGTGAGCGACGCCACCGCCCGCGTGCGCGAGGGCTCGCCGTTGGCCGCCGCGCTACGCGTCCAGAAGGTGTTCCCTGCCAACCTGATCCACCTGGTGGCCAGTGGCGAGAAGACCGGCGCCCTGGCGTCGATGCTGGAACGTGCCGCCGCCAATCTGTCGCGCGATCTCGAACGCCGTGCCACACGCCTGAGCGCCCTGCTCGAACCCCTGATGATTCTCGCCATGGGGGGCGTGGTGATGATGATCGTGCTGGCCGTGCTGCTGCCCATCATGGAAATCAACCAGATGGTGCAATAGCGGGCCACGCCCCGCCTGCCCCATGTTCGGGAGCTGTGTGTCAACAATCGGGAGAGCGCGCCGTCGAAATGACGCCGAAGCGCCCATCCCTGCCCGGCGATGCCGCCGGCTGATCGCATTTGGATGCATGGAAATTCAAGGCTTTGCGCGCACAGCGAGGCGGTCCGTGCGGGGTTTTCCCGCCACCATGCCATATGCATGAACCCTGCACTTAAGTGCATGACTCACCGGATTGTTGTTTTGAAAATTGGAGTTTTTATTTCGCTGCCGCGTCACCTCCGATCACCACAATGAACTCGCCGCCATCAACACAGCGGCATGTCGGCCCGAAAGGGTGACGGGTATCGCGAGAGACACGTCCCACGCGACGCCCTTGATTGGTTCGCGATCTTCCTTCTGTTCTCTGAATGCACAAGGAGCAATTTCGATGATGACGTTCAAACTCAACACGCTGTCCGCCCTGGTTGCGGCCGGCATGCTGCTGGCCGCTGGCGCGGCGTCGGCGCAAACGATCGTGGGCGGCGGAGCCACGCTGCCCGAGCCGTACTACAAGGCGAGCATTTTCCCGAACGTTCCGGGCAACTGGAGCTACACCGGCACGGGCAGCGGCGCCGGCAAGTCGGCCTTCCTGGCCGACAATCCCCAAGCCACCTCGGGCCGCGAATTCCGCAACGAGACCGACGCTGCGCGTCCGATCTGGGCCATCTCGCAATCGGTGCACTTCGCCGGTAGCGACTCGCGCCTGGAACCGGCCAACGTGAACGCCTACAACACCACCCTGCGCGCCACCCTGGGGCCGCTGATCCAGGTGCCCGTGCTGGTCACGCCGGTTACGCTGCCGTTCCAGCGCGCTGGCGTTGCGGCCGTCAACCTGACCCGCGACCAAGTGTGCAAGATCTTCTCGTACCATCCGGATGCGCGCACCTGGGGCCAGATCACGGGTAACGGCGACGCCACGGCCATCCGCGTCGTGTATCGCTCGGAAAGCAGCGGCACCACCGAACTGCTGTCGGACTTCCTGGCCAACGGCTGTTCCGGTTATGGCTTCGTGCGCGGCACGGTGTTCACGCAAGTGGTCGCCGGCGCCGTGGCCGCCAACGGTGGTCTGCCCGCTCACTGGGCCGCCCGCGAAGGCAGCTCGGGCGTGCAGAACGAAGTGCTCGCCAACGAAGGCTTCGCCTACCTGAGCCCGAGCTATGCGTTCGAACCGACCAACGCCGCCAAGGTTGCGACGATCGACGGCGTCCTGCCGTCGCAAGCCACCTACGCCCCGGCGCCGCCGAGCGGCTCGGCGCAGAACGCACCGGTGAACTGGGTCCCCGCCTATTCGACCCCGGCCACTGGCTACCCGCTCGTGGGCACCACCAACCTGCTGATCGGCCAATGCTACAAGGACGGCATCGGCAGCGGCACGGTCGGCGCTTCGGTGAAGGAACTGCTCAACTACCTGATCAACCAGAACCCGGGTCCCGACTTCATCCAGTTGCCCCTGGCCTGGCGCAATGCCATCACCACCGCCTTCCTCACGCAAAGCAATGGCTTGGGGATCGGCAACACGTCGGTGTGCGCCAACATCGGCCGCGAAACGTTCTGAGGTCGGATCATCGCCTCATGCCCATGCGCACCGAGCGTGGGGGGCACGCCGGCACACCCGCATGAGCATCAAGAATGAGGCAGCCGGATACCTGGTTCCAGGTATCCGGTTTTTTTCGTCCGCACGCGCCATGCATGCGGCAGCGCCTACTCAACGGGATCGAATCAGTTCAACGGAATGACGCGGCGGTACGACAGCGGCGCACCTTCGCTGCGCCGGATCTTGAGCACGACTTCAATACCGCTGGCCGCCGTACGTACTTCGTCCAACGCGGGCAGCACGCGCCAACCCGAGCCCGCCGACCAGGCCCGCATGTCGAAGGCAGCGACGCCATTGGCGACCGCCACGCCAGCCTGGCTGGCAGGGGCCGGCAAGGGATAAGCCGCGGCGGCCTCGCCGGCGGCGCGGTACAGCACCCCGCCCTGCATCCACCAGCGCACACGTTGCCATTGCCCCGGCGCAGCGGGCGCGGCCCGCACCCATTCGATCGAGAACGGCACCGGGGCCGATCTGTGCGCCGACATGCCGATCGGCAACAGGGGCACTCGCAGCGCGGCGGCAGGGGCGGCAGGCGGCCGTGGCACGCTCCGATCGTCCGGCAATTCGATCGTCGTGCGCCACGCCAGATCACGCTCGATCTGCTGCAGCACACGCATCAGCTGGGCCGTCTCTTCGGTACGCATGCGCAACTGGGTGGTGCTGCGCGTCATGGCGTCCAGACCGCGCCAGGCGATGAGGCTGAGCGTGGCCATGATGGCGATGGCGATCATGACTTCGATGAGGCTGAAGCCCGCATGCCGCCGCGCACGATCCGTCGCGCTCATTGCCGTATCTCCGCCAGGCGCGTGCGCAGACTGGCCAGCCGCACGCCCGTGTCGCGCTCGGCGTAGACGTCCACCGATACGGCACGCAGCCCTTCCTGCGGCGCATCGATCGACACACGGCAGATCAGGCGCAGTTCGCCTTGCGGGCAGGCCACGGTCTGCGCACCCGCCGACGTGGCCGGCAAAATGCCGATGCGCAACTCCGTCAGCGTGTTGTCGGCCGCCAGCATGGCCAGGGAACGCTGCTCGATGTCACCGAGGCTCACTGTCGACTGGCTGGTCACGCGCACGAACGCCGCCAAGGCCACGCTGATGATGGCGAGCGCAACCAGGACCTCGATCAAGGTGAAGGCCGTGGTGCGTGTGTGCATGAGACGCTCGTGGCGGGCGCGCATCGTTCACCGCACCCGGAATCCGCCGGCCGCGTCGCGCACGATGGTGGCCACCCGATCGCCGCTGCGCAGGGTCAATTCGACCGGTGGCCCCATCCATTCGGACGTCAGCACAATCGGCTGGGCGGGCTGCACGCTGACGGGGCGCGCACGCCATCGGCGAGGGCCGAGCACATCATCGCCGTCGAATTCGTCCAGTGCGCCTGCGGTGGTCAGTTGCGGGACCACGCTGCCCGCCATGCGGGTCCAGGTGCCGCGCGCAAAGTAATAGCCATCGCCGCGCGCCTGCCAGGCGATGAGGCGGCCATCCACGCGCACCTCGTGCTGGGCTGCCGTCAGGCGTTGTGCGAGATCTTCGGCATCGTGGCGCAACGCCTGAGCAGCGTCGCTCGGGATGCTCAGGGAGACGGTGGCAGCGGCGACACCGATGATGACGATCACGATCATCACCTCGATCAAAGAGAAGCCACGGACCTGATCGACTCTGTTCATGCCATCGTACTATCGTGAGCGGCGAGCATGGGGTGCCTTTCGGCGTCGCGGGAGCGATCTGATTGTAGGGACCGAATGTGGCGCTGACATGAAATGCCAACATGACTCTGCTAAACCTCGCCACACAGCGGCACTTTCGTCGAACGCACAGCACCCTGCACGCCACAGCGTTACCACCCCAAGGAGACCACAGCCATGCGCGATGCCTGGAAAACGATTTCCCTCTCCACCCCGGTGCACATCGTCGGCGCATTGACGGTGGTGGCGGGCGTGTCGTGGTGGTCCTATCGATTGCAGCCCTCCCCCCCAGCGGTGGCCGATGTGCCGACACACACGGCGCGCAGCGTCGATGCGGGCGGAGCGGTCATCGCCGCCTGGCTCGGCCCCGGTGAGGTGCGGCTGAACATCAAGGTGGTCGGCCTGGCACGCCGCCACGACAGGGCGGTAGCCGTACTGTCCATCAACGACGCGCCACCGGTGGCATACGTGACCGGCGAAACCTTGATGCGCGACGTCGTGCTGCAATCGATCGAATCCGATGGCATCACGCTGCGACGCGCCGACACGACGCAACGCATCGCAGCCCCCGCTCTGCCCACGCCCCTGGCGAGCGGCATCACGCGCGCACGCTGAGCGAAGGTCCACGCCTCAGCGAGGCAGCCTCATTCAATGCCAATGGCATTGTTCATATTCGAGCGCCGCCGCCCGGCCCTGATGCGTCGATGTGTCGTACACAAGGGCACATTGTTCGGGACTTTCATTCACCCGAACGTCATTTACATGTCTTAATATCCTCACCACAGAGAAGACGTCCAGTCGCGAACGTCGGGAGTGTGAATCGCTACGCTGATGAACCGCCCGGCAATGAGATGAGAGCACGTCCACCTCAATGCGCTTCGGCGATCCACATGTGCGCTATGTCGCATCTCACAGCGCGGATTCACGCAACGGCAGGCCAGATCGGCGCGGCGCGCCTGGTCGCCATCCCCGTTGGCGGATGGCGCCAGAGCAGGTGGAGAGTTTAATGGCGAAGAGACACCCGACGTACAAGGACTCACGAAACAGGTCACACGCTCACCGCGTATCGATGACCGAACTGGACGGCAACCTATCCGAATGGGTGGGTGTCGCCAGAAACGCCGGCCCCGTCACGGTCGACCGCTACGAGACCCCGTGGGTCTGTATCGTCGCCTATCCGACATGGCTCGAAATCAACTACCTGAAGTTCTACGTCCCCAGCCGCGACCATGCACTGGTGACCTTGAGCAACGCGCTCGACCACTCGCTCTCGTACGAGAGCATCTTCACCCACGAGCTGTCGCAACGCTGTGAGAGCGGCGTCGATGCGCGCGTGGTGATCCGTGCCTGGGTGCTGCAGATCGTCTATTCGATCGCGTGCGCCGCACAGGTGCGCGAAGCGCTCGGCTACAACATGCTATGGCGATGGTTCATCGGCTATACCCATACCGCCGACCCCTTGCCCGATACCGACCGATTCATCGAGGACATGCGCATGGTCAGCGCCGAGCCACGCATCGTCGAACTGGTCTACCGATGCCTGGCCGACAACATCAAAGGCCATGCCGACACCTGCGAGTTCAGCGTCAACTTCGGACTCCTGCACACACTGCGCGATCACCACAAGCTGGTCGCCAACGATCCTTCCACCGATCCGCTGGTGGACGACGCGGGCGACCAGCAACTGCATGGCTGAACCTCGCCGCCCCTAATGTTTGGCTGCGTTGCCGGGCCATCGTCCGGCCCTGCTTCAAGGTCTCACGTGCGCCCCGTGCGTCTCAGGCACACGCCTGCAAGCGACGCGCCGCCGGCGCGCTGCGCAGTGCGGTGCTGACGCGATCCGCGCCTCTGGCAGGCAGCGCGCAGTAGTCCAGGGCCTGACGCAATACCGTCTCGACGCTGCGCAATGAAATGCGATGCCACTGCGCCACCTCCTGGCGGCTGCGTTCTTCGATGCGCAACTCCACCAGGATCGAGCAATGACGCCGTGGCAGACGGGACATGGCTGCCTGCACGGCGGCAAGATCCGAACGCGCCTCGGCGATGACTTCCGGCCCGGGGGCTTCGTCCGCCACACATTCGAGGGCGGCATCGGCGTCGGCGGCGTACTGCCAGGCGCGATGGCTGCGCAACTGATCCATGGCGGCATTGCAGGCCATGCGGTAAATGTAGGCCTCGGGGCTGTGCACGGCGGACAGCACCGTCGCCCGCCCCAGTCGTACCCAGGCGTCATGAAGACTGTCGCTCGCCAGGTCGGGGCAGCCGAGATGGCGTTGAAGACGCCGGTGCAGGTGCGCGTAGTGCGTCACCAGGAAATCGCGCAAGGCGGGAACCCGGTCCGCTTCGGCGTCGGGTCGACCGTCTGCCGCCATCGCACCGGCAGCCCCGTGGTCACACCGCACATTCGCATCCATCACGCCCCCTCAGTATCCGTTGCTCGCCAGCGGCGAGATGCCGTGCACAGGCCCTGCTCCACCACGTCGCACACGTCTCAGCGATCCTCGATCAGGCGCGCGCGCTCTTCGCTCGTCAGATGCGCCCATTGATCGGCATCGATGTCGCGCCCCAGGCCGATCACCTGCACTGGGCCGCTGCGTCCGGCGCCGGTCTGCATACCGGACTGCAGGCTGGCCCCGGTCGGTGATGCGTCCTTGGCGTCCTCGGCCGGCTCATTGCCGAAGCCGATGACCCGCACCGTGAAGATCGACGGCATGTTCTGCCGCGCGGCAGCGCGTTCGCGCTGCATGACGTCCTGCGCCGCGGTGGCCGCCGACGCGGTCGCCGAGCTGGCGTTGCTGAGCGCGGCCACATTGACGGCGGCAATGGCCGGCAAGCCGGTCGCCTCACCCTTGGCCTTGATGCCTTCGGCATTGAGCACGTGCAGCGCCGCCACGTTGACGTTGCCCGACACGCGGATGCCCGCTTCGCCGGCATCGACGGTGCCCAGTGGCGCGATCAGGTCGACATCGCCCGGCGGTACTTCAGGAATCGGATCGAGCGTGGCGATGCCGGCGCCTGTGCTGGGCACGTTCGGCGAGATCGTCACATTGCCGGCGTCGTCGTAGAGACGGCGCGGCGGCGTGTAGACCACCGTGGTGCGCGCCCCCCGGCCGGCGTTGATGTCGCCTTGCGCGGACCAGGCCAGGATGTCGCCGCCGAAGGTGGTCATGATGCGGCTCTGGCCGAGCAGGATGCTGTCCAGCGAATAGAGTTGGATATCACCGTCACCGCGGGTAACGAGCCCCGCCGTGGCGGGCGGCGCTGCTCCTTCCACGCCGTAGGTCTGCGCGCCGCCCGGTGTGAGCACCTGGATATCTCCACCCAGGTTGGTATGAATACCGGCCCCGCCGTAGATCAGCAGATCGCCACTGCGCGCGATGGTCTGGCCCTGTGCATCGCGCTCGGGGAACAGCGTGGCGATGGCATGGCGGCCGCGCAGGTAGCTACCGAAACGCGGCCCTTCGGCATCGTTGTACTCACGCCCGCCCGCCCGCAACTCGGCGAAGAACACCTGCCGCGCAAAGATGCCTTGCTGCTCGGGCGTCAGGCCGGCGAAGAAGCCGCGCGCCTCGTCGGCGCTGCCCGTAAAGCCATGACGCGCCTTAAGCCACGCGATCAGTTCGTCTTCGTAGGTCTTGGCGACCTTGCCGGTCTGATCGGCCAGCGGCGTGCCGGGGACGGCACGGTTGGCAGGATTCAGATAGGCGTCGAGGAAGCTCGCGTAGTGCGCCCCCTGCGCACCCATGCCGGCCTGCACGACGATATCGGCACCGCGGCGATCATCCCCCGCCACCACCGGCCCCACGCTGCTCAGGCTGGCCAGATCGTTCTGCACGATGTTGCGGCCAGCGGAGATCTCCAGCGCACCCGGGCCGGCAACGTCGAAGGTGGCATACAGAATGTCGCGACCCGCCTCGATGAGCGAAATATCGTTGGGGTGCGCGTGAACGATCAGGTTGCCGCGGGCCTTGGCGGCCGAAGCATCGCTGGCAAGGCCGTTCAGATCGAGCGGGGTCTCGTTGGCGCGGGTGCCGGTGTAGACGATGTCGCGCCCGGCCCGCACGACGACCGGTCCGGCGGCGACGTAATCGGTCTGGCCGGCGCGCACGTCAAAGTTGAGAAACTCGAGCGTCGAGCCCGTGCGCAATCCGATGACATCGCCGTTGACGGCGTAGAAGCGCGACGGCGCCGATGGCGTGGCGGCTGTTCCCGCGTCTTGCCCGACGCTGTTGATGCCGAATGCGAGCAAGGGATAGCGGTTGGTGTCGGGCGCCGGCGCGTACACGCTGGTGTTGCTGACGATCATCTTCTTGTCGGCGTCGAAACCCGCGAAGGCAGGCTTGAAGACCGTCGCCATGATGGATGCATCGGCGCCGGGACTGGCGATGGCGTAGCCGCCGCCGTAGAGCGAATCGCCGGCCAGCAATTCGATGCGGCGCTCGCCTTGCGGCGTCTGCAGGAGCCCCGCCACATTGGTCACGTAGCCGGTGTGATAAGCAGCCGATGTGCCGTAGTAGATGCTCCCCAGGGCGGCCGTCGCGCTGACCGTGCCGGGCAGCATAAACCAGCCGCCATTGCTGGTGTAATCGCCGATGTAGGCGCTGGAAGCCAACGCTTCGCCGGCCCGCGTATCGAATGCCAGATTGCCGCCCGCCGCCATCAGGCGGGCCGCGGTGGCATCGGTCCACAGCGAGAACCAGCTACGGCCCGCCTGGCCATTGCCCTGCGGCGAGGTGTAAGCAGTGTAGTGGCGCGTATCGACCAGACCGGCGTCGCCGGTGCCACCCAGCACCAGATCGCCACGGCTGGCGACGTTGACGGTGGCGTCCCCCGGCATGACCATCAGCCCGCCGGTCGCCCGCGACGTGCTCGACGTGAACGGATCGGGGGAGCGAACCTCACGCGTATCCTGGCTGGCGTCGCCGCCGCCGCGCCCATAAAACAGTTCGACGGTGCCCACCTGGCCGGCAGCCATGTCGACCGCGCCACGCAGATTGATCAGGGCGCCATACAGTTCGTGCGTCTGCGCGATCTGCCTGGAGGGCGTATTCAGACGCGCATCGAGATGGCTGTTCCAGCCGCCGCCGATGCGCACGTCCAGGTCGCCGCCCCCCGTCAGCACGATGCTGCCATCAGCCGCGACGCGGCCGCTGCTGCCCACTGCCAGCACGACTCCCTGGCTGCGGGCCGATTTGGTATCGACGCTCGACACGAGCGAAGTGGAACGCCGGCTGATGACGCCGGCATCACCCTCCACGCGCACATCGACATCGCCGCCGCCGAGCGTACCGAAGCCGGTGAAACCGGCCACGGTGGGCCAGTTCGGGCGCGTCGAGGCGGGCTCGTAGGCGTAGGTTCCAAAGTTGATCCACCAGGCGGTCGGCACGTCGCCGATGCCTCCTTCGCTGCCCGTTCCCTGGCGCCACAGCCAGTTGCCCACGCTCGAACTGGCGCTGGCCAGATCGGTGCCCGACCCCCATGAGTCACCCGTCAGGTCCCCCCCCACCGACAGACGCAGATTGCCGCCGCCATCCGGATACCAGGCCTGGTACAGGCTGCCGCTGCCCGTGACGAGCGCTTCGTAGGCCGGCGCCTGCTCACCCGCGCCGCCGCCGAGGACGGTGTTGCCGCTGGCCGCGCGGCCACGCGCCTGATTGTAGGCGGCATCCAGCGCCGCATCGCCCAGCAGGGATTGCGTGCCGGCCGTATAGACGCCGAACGGCGACTGCATCGACAGGTCGCCACCGGTGGCCACGTCCAGATCGCCGGTGCCGGTTCTGGCCACGCTGAACACCGGCGCCTGCGGCACCACGGCGACCAGCACCGTCTCACCCGGCCCGCCCACGGCCACGCACTGGCCCGCTTCCATTTCGCAGACATTCCAGCTCGGGTCCAGCGCCCACGCATCGACGGGCATGCCCGGCGTGCCGTAATAGTTGCCGTCCGCCCACACCCAGGACACTTTCACGCATTGCCCCGCTTCCATTTCGCAGACGTTCCAACTCGGATCCAGCGCCCAATCCTCGACGGGCGTACCCGGCGTGCCGTAATAGTTGCCGTCGCTCCAGTACCAGACCGCCCCGCCGGTGGTCTTCCACTGGCGTTGAGCGGTGTAGTGCGTGTCGGCCAGGATCACGTTGCCGCCACCCGGGCGCGTCGCGCGGCTGTCGGCGGCGGCGGTATCGGCGCCGGCTACCAGACGCATGCTCCACGACTGCGAACCGGCCGGCAGCATCGGGGCAACAGCCCAGTTGCCGCGCGTCATGGCCTTGCCTTGGGCATCCTTCGGCCGCAGATCGACGAACAGAGCCCCATCCGGCAACACCACGTCGGTGCCCGAGGCGATCAACGCCCCCACCGGCAAGGTCAGCGCACCGGCCTGCACCATGTTCACCGGCAGCTGCACGCCCTTGGGCCAGGTAAGCCGTGCCAGCGTCAGCGCCACCGGCAGGCGCGTGCCGGCTTGCAATTGCGCGCCGCCGGGCAGCGTCATGCCGGCGCGGCCGACCACGCTGCCGGCCGCCAGCAGCACGCTGCCATTGGCGGCCAGTACGTCGGCCGCCAGCACGGTGCCGGCCGGCAGTGTCACGGCGCTGTCGAGCGCAACGCGCGTCGGCAGGAGCGTGCCCGATGGCAGCGTGACATTGCTGGCGGTGATGGCGTAGTTGAGCGTCTTGCCCGCCGGGTACTTGGTGCCGGCGGCCAGCGTCACGCCCGCCACCGGCACCACCACGTCGCCGCCAAAGGCCTGCACGCCGGGGGTCAGCATCCAGCCCTCGTCGTCCGGCGTGGCCGGCGGCGGCGCAAAGCCATCGTTGATGCTGCCGTAAATCGACAGGTCGCCGCCGGCACGCAAGGTCAGCATGCCGACTTCGCCGGAACCATAGGCCGCAGTCTTTTGGTTATGCGGATTGAGGCTGGCGTAACGGAAGCCAGACAGGTCCAGATCGCCGCTGACGACGAGATCTCCGTCCGGCGTCTTGCTGACGACTTCTATGGCCGGCCTCAGGTGCAGAACATCGTCATAGGTGCTGTTGTGCAGCCCGGCCAGCTTGCCGGTCAGCAGATTGGTATTGCGCAGGGCGGCGTCGACGAAGTCTTCGGCTTCATCGTGCTTGCCCTTGAGCCAGGCCTGCGTGATGAGCTGATACGGGCGGCCGCTGGCAGCCGCGTCGCTGCCATAGGGGGCGTCTTTGTACACCTGGCGACCATAGACGGCGATGGACCGGGCTCCGAGGATGTCCAGCCGCCCCCGCGCATCGATGGCGATGTCGCCGTAGGTGGCCGCCGCGGCGGTGTCGGCCTGGCCGGCCGCATCGATGCGCGGCGCATACAGATCCAGCGTGCCCAGCGCCCCGCGCGCCTGCGCCGCTGCCTGCAGGGCCGGCCGTGCGGCATAGCGCGGATCGTCCGTCCCGTAGCGCAGGTCGATGCGCGCGCCCTCTGCCAGCACCAGCGTGCCATGGCCCGCATCGAGTTCGACCATGGCCCGGTTGGGGGCATCGATGATCTGGCCGTAGCTGTCCACGCGCAGCAGCGTGCCGTGCGCATCCAGGTGGGCGGCACGCGTCAGCGTCACCCCGTTGTTCGCCGCCAGGCGGATGCTGCCCACTTGCTCGCCACTGGCGTCGACCTTGCCGGCCACGGTCAGATGCCCTTTGTCCAGCGACACCTTGATCTCGTTGGCGCGCAGCGTGTCGCCGATGACCAGATCCCCCTGCTTGAGCTGGAAGCTGCGCTGGCCGGTCAGGCCGCCTTCGTTGAGGGCGGTGTTCAGCGCGGCGAACTCATCCGTCAGCGAGCCGCCATCGCCCAGGTGTTGGGCACGGATATCGACGCCACCGGCACGGTATGGCACCGATGTTCCGCCAGCGTCGTAGTGCCCGCTGGCGCCGCCGCGCAAGGTCCCTTGCAGGTCGACGCGGCCGGCCCCCTCGCCGAGCGCCGCAACACTCAGCAGGCCGGCATGATTGTTCTGAGCCGACACATCGATGATGGCACCGGCCGCCTGGGTCACGTTGCCGGCGCCGCTGCTCAGCGCCACGTCGCCCCCCCACGAATAACGGTGGGCGTCGTACAGGGTGATTTCGCGGCCGGACAGATCGAGGTAGGCCGCATCGCCCAGCGCGATATCGCCGGTGGCGGTGGCGGTCAGCTTGCCGCTGGGCAACGCCACGGTGGTATCGATGCGCACGCTGGCGCCATTCAGGCTCAGCTCGGCGCCGGTTTCGATGCCCTTCGCCAAGGTGATGTCGGCGGCCTGGGCCGCACCCGACGGCGGAGCCACCAACTGCAAAGCGCCGCCCGCCGTGATGCGATTGACCGAGCCGCCGGCGCCGGTCACCACCGGGGCCGTCAGGCTCAGGTTGCCACCCGTGTAGTGCAAGCCGTCGGCGGCCGCCGTCTGAGCCTGGTAGACGAACAGCGAGCCCTTCTGATTGGCTGTCACCCGGTTCGTCGCGGTGAGCGCCACATCGGCGAAGCCGAGTATGTAACGGGCATGATCATCGATGCCGTTGGGCTGCGCGCTGGCGTCGTAGCCGAATTCGATCACATCGGCGGCAACGCGCAGGCTGCCACTGCCGGTACCGCGCCCCCCCGCCACGGGCGTCGGCGCCGATCCGCCGTGGCCGGCCCAGGTCAGCTTGCCGACAGAAATCGACGCCACGTCGTCCGCGTCGCCATAGCCATAGATGGCCGGCGTGGACAGCACCAGGTTGGCCAACCGCGATTGGCCCGTCGCGGCATCGGTGGTGTCCAGCGTCACCGTGCCGAAAAGATTGAACGATTCGCCGGCGGTCAGCACCAGGCGCTCCAGGGCCGGCGCACCGTGCGCGGTGTCACCTTGCAGCAGACGATCGAGCGTGGTCTGGTTGAGCGCCAGCCCGCTGGTGAGCGCGCCGCGCGCGGCCGCCTCGGCCAGTTCGGTCGGCGTACCGGCATTGATCGTCCCGACGGCCAGCACCAGATTGCGGGTGCCGTAGCGGACCGCGTCGTCCAGCTCGAAGCACGACAGCGTGGCCGCCAGCAAGGTGCCTTCGGAATACAGCTCGGTACCCTGCGGGCAGGCGGCGGCGCAGACACCGACGGCAATCGCGCCGGAACCGGAATAGGTCGAGTCGGTCGCCTCCGGCGCGAGCATGTTGATCCAGCCATTGGATGCCGCCAGCACAGCGGCGCTACCGGGTTGGTAGACGTAGCCGGCGCTGGAATCGTAGGCGACCTTGCCGGCGCCGATTGTGTCGATGCCGGCGCCCGCTTCGAGCGTGATGCCGGTGCTCGGGTTGGCGGCCAGCAAGAACACTTCGGGTGCATGAAGCGTCGCGCCGCTGCGCAGGACGATGCTGCCGGTCTGGCGGTTCAGCAGCAGGAAATTACTGCGGTCGA
The DNA here is from genome assembly GCA_047605765.1 of Rhodocyclaceae bacterium. Classification (GTDB taxonomy): domain Bacteria; phylum Pseudomonadota; class Gammaproteobacteria; order Burkholderiales; family Rhodocyclaceae; genus JBGVSA01. The sequence continues at coordinate 8,558 of JASGFB010000052.1, read as the reverse complement.
CACCGGTGGCGCTCTTGCCGTAGGTCGACAGCCAGTTGCCGCCGATGCTCAGGCGCGCCGCGCCGAGCGCGTCCAGATCGCGGGCGTAGACCGACACCCCCTTGAAGCCGGCCGTCGCCGTGGCGCCCGCGCCCAGGATTTCGATGGCGCCGCTGCCTACGTTGCCGTCGCTGGTCACCAGACTGGCGGTGCCGCCATAGCCGTCCTTGGCGGGTGTGAAATCGGCCTTGCCGGCAAAGCTGAACGAACTGTCGGCGGAAGACGGCAGGCGGATTGCCAGCGTCTTGGCATCGGCCGGCAGCACGGCACGAACCGAGCCATTGAGCGCCGCCTGGCTGAGTATGAAATCGGAATAACTGGTCTCGATGTACTGCGAATAGCTCCGCAGCGCATCGGCGGGCGTGATGATGAATTGCCTGGACAGGCTGTCGGCGATGCCGGTATTGGCCACGCCCAGCGTGCCGGACACCGCGTACGAGCCGTTGCGCATGGCGATGACACGGGTGGCGCTCGACACGCTGGCCAGGCCGTTGAGCTCGACGCGGAAGGCCCCCGGCAGCAAGGCGTAGCTCGACGGCAGGAGCGTGTAGGTGCCGGCCGCCAAACCGGGGACCTCGCCGCTACGCAGCGTGACCTGCTGCCCCATCAGCGGATCGAGCGCGCCACTGGCGTCGGCGGGCGCGTACTGCGAGCCATAGCCCGGCACGATGGCATACACCGGATGGGTCTGCAGACCGGGCAGCAACAGGCCGTCGCCGCCGGTCTGTATGAGGGGATGGAAACGCGCATCGGTGGAACCGCCACGGCCGGAGACAAACCCCGCGCCACGCAACTCGCCGCCACCCGACAGATCGAGCGCGGCGCCTTCGCCGACGGCAACGTCCTGCCCCGACAGGGTGATGCCCGGCCCGGCGCCGACACCGACAAGACTCACGTTCTTGCCCAGGTACTGGTAATTCACGCCATCGGCGGTACCGCCGTAGGGCATGACCAGGCCGGCCGCGCTGACCGAGGTAAGGCTGCCGGCGTCGAGCGTCAGCAGTTTCGTTGCACCAAGGGTGCCGGCCTCCGTGCCCAGGGTGATGGCGCCCAGCGGTGCGCGGATGACGCCGTTCTGCTCGATGCGGGCGGCGCCGAGTGTCAGGCTGCCGAACACCGAATAGGGCACGGCGGGGGTCGCGGCCTGCGCATCGTAGCGCTCGACAACCAGGCTGTCGGCAGGATCATAGGTGCTCTGGGTGGCGCGCCCGGCCAGCACGCGCGCCGCCACACCGGTGGCCGGATACACCTGTGCCGCCCGCAGCAGAATGCTGCCCGCCGAGTTCAGTTCGGCATCGAGGCTATTGCCGCTCTGCACGCCGCCTTTGGTGAAACGGATGTCGCCGGCGCTGATCAGATTGACGTGTTCGAAACCGGCACGCTCGATCCTGGTGTTCCGGATCGAATCGTTGAGCCCCAGGGTGACCTCACCCTTGACGTCGAGAAGATCGGCGCTGGCGCTGAGCGTGGCCCGCGACGGCAAGGTGCTTACCCCGGCCTGGAACGCCGGCCGCACGTAACCATCGGCGGAGGGCCCTTGGTCGCTGGCCCCCGCCAGCAACAGGTAGGGCGCCTTCAAGGCCACGGCGATGGCGGGATCAACGCCGTCTGCCACCGTCAACGCACCGGAATAAATACGCAGCTCGCGCGCCATGGTCAGATCGACGTCGCCACCAAAACTGACGGCGCCGTTGCTGTACAGGGTGAGCGACGAAAAGCCGCCTTCCTGCACCTGGTCCACCCCCAGCGCGGCATGCCCATAGGCCAGTGTGTCAGCGGCGGCGCCACGCTGTTGAGTCAGACGCAGATCACGCAGCGCCAGGACATTGTCATCGAGGCGGACGGTTTGGGAGTCGATATAGTTCGGCGCTTCCAGCGCCACGCTCAGGCGCCCGCCCGCAGCCCCTGCACCGCCGGCATGCGCGCGCAGGCTGCCGTCCAGGTAGATGCCACGGAGCGAGGCAATCCCGATGTTGCCGCCATCGCTGACCACCTGCCGCACGCCGGTGCCGTCGACGTCCCAGGCGGCGGAGCCCCCGGAGACATCGATGACGGAGCCCTGGCGCATCACGACGAAGGCGTCGGAGGCGATGGCGCGGCCACCGGATTCCTGCAGCGTGCCGCCGATGACCACGTTGCCGCCGGCGGTCAGCAGGCCATAGCTGCGCCCGAGCGAGTCAGTGGCGATATGCGACATGGCCGACGCATCGAGCACCGCATGCTGGCCCAGCACGATGGCGCGATCGCTGGCCGTGCCATCGGCGACGCTGCCGCCCTCTTCCAGGGAGCGCCCCGCGCCACCGGTCTGCGGCCCGATCAGGCTGATGTCGCCCCCCTTGGCCGTCAGCGTGCCGTCCACGCTCATGCCGTCGCGGCTCGACAGAGCAATGGACTGGCCCGGATCCACCGTGATGTGCGCGCCCTGACCGATGTACAGGGCACCTCGACCGCCGCCATCCGCACCTGCCGCCAGGGCAATGCTGGCGCCTTCGCGCGGGCTCAACTGGCGCGCCTTGGCGTCTTCCTGGTACAGATCGGGCAGCCAGGGCGACAGCGCCGCCGACGATATCGACGGCCGCGACAGGTCGACGGCCAGTACCGGCTGCGTAACGTCCAGGGCCACACCGTCCGCCACCCACAGACCGTTGTGGCCGCGCACCTGGTAATCGGCAAAGCCGGACTGGAAGAGCCCAGGGTCCAGCGTCGTCAGCGATTCGACGGCGATGTCGCGGGGGGCGACGAAGCCGGCCTCGATGATGGCGCCCTTGGCGATGACGACATCGAAGGACAGGCTCGTCCCGGCCTGGGCCGTCCGCAGATGCTGGGCGACCGGCACGCCATTGGGGAAGACATCGGCCGGCACCACGTATTGCACCGGGATATTGAGAGGCAGGCCCACCGACACGATGGTGGTGCCGGCCGGGAGTTCGTATTTGGCGCCGTTGGCGTACACCTGCGGCAGAACCTGCAGTTGCCGCGTGGCAGTCTCCCCCGGCAATCTGTAGTTGACGATATACACGCCGAGCGTGATGTCCTTCCCCGACGCATACGGCAAGACCCACTTCGATGCCAGCACCAGACCGGCCAGATTCGGCGCCGCGCCGAAGGTCTCTCCTGGCTTGGCGCGCGTTGAGGTGTACTGGTAGTCGGCCGGCAGCAGCTCGCCGGCACGCACCGTCACGTCCTCTGCCAGAACCAGATCGACGAAGACGGATTCGCCCTTGGCCAGTTGGCCGTTGGTCTTGAGCGGCGAGCCTCCGACGGTGACGGCGCTGGCCGATTCGATCTCCAGCCGGCCACCGCCCTTGACGCCGTAACCCTTGATGGCGCCGTCGAAAGCCAGCACAGCGGCGGCGTTGCCGGCATTGGTGCTGACCAGCCCGGCGCCGAGTTGCACCGTGCCGCCGACGCCGCCCGTCACGCCGCCATCGGCCTCTACGGTGGCGCCAGAGGACACGTCGATGAGTGCCCCCTTGGCCAGGGTGACGCTGTCGGTCGAACGAATGCTAACCGTGCCGCCGTCGACGTGCGCCACGGCGGCGTCGCTGCCCGCCGGCACCTCGCGCAGGTCGGTCGTCAGCCCACTGGCATCGAGTGTGACGCCGTCATGCACCTGCACGCCGCCTGCCGTGCCGGCAGGCACCGCCAGGCTCCTGTCGCCGACAGTCACGACGGTCTTGCCCGAGGCGGTGGTGACGATGGGCTGTTTGAGCACGTTGCCCAACTGGATGACGCCGCTGTGCGCGGTCAGATCGGCCTGCACGTCCACCTGCGGGGCATACAGCACGATTTCGCCGCCCGGGGCGACCACCAGCGCAGCGTCGACATCGATAGCCTCGCTGGCGGCGATGCGGACGGCACTCAAGCCCTGGGCATTCAGATGCGCGCTGTCGAGCTGCAATGTGCCCTGGCGATCCTGCGCCACGGCATCGTTCAACTGCACGGCGTCGGCTTGGCCAACACCGAAATCGCCCCATTCGACATTCTTGATCCTGGCATCGAGCGCGTAGCGCAGGAGCTTTGCCTCGGCATCGTAGATCGGGGTGTATTGCCCGATGACCAGTTGCCCGCCGCGCGCCACCGCCGTCTGCGACTGGTAGTAACCATCGAGACCGGCCTGCGCCGCCTGGGTCTGGCGCGGCCCCTGGTACACGTCGCTGACGATGCTGCCTTCGAGCACCGCATTGCTGGTGGCCACCACCAGCTTGCCGGCATCGCGCCCCACCGTGTAGCCGTTCTCCAGCCGGCGCGAGGCGCCGATCAACGGATTGTTGAAGTACTCGGTGTTCTGCCAACGCTTGCTGGCACTCTCGTAGCCGCGATACAGGCCCGTGTACAGCATGTCCCCCGGCGCGCTCGACACCTCGTACAACTTGCCGTCGGCCCCCTTGAGCCAGCTCTGATTGATGTAGCCGGTGGCCACGTTCAGCGTGCCGCCCGACAGATTGATGGACGAGCCCGCGCGCGTGACCAGATCGTTGCCCGTCACCGTCACCGTGCCGCCCTGCGCCATCCATTCACCGACCGTGTGCCCGCTGGTCGCCAGATAACCACTCACCTCCAGCAGCCCGCCGGCCGTATACCAGCGGTCCGTGGCATAGCCGTGGGTGCCGGCCGGTACATACACCAGTTCGCGCCGATCGATCCACAGATCGAGGTTGTTCAGCGACTTGCCGTCGCGGCTGGTGGGCGCATCGCGCTGCTCGTTGCCCTGTGCGTTGATCTTGAGGTTGTTGGCCTCCATCGCCACGCTCACGCCCACCGCGCCCGACACGTCCAGGCGCGCCTCGGCATCGACCAGGGTACGCTGTCTGGCCGATACGGCGATCTCGCCGCCGGTGGCCAGCGTGGTCGAATCGCCTTCGAAGGCCACCGTGTTGCCGCTGACGATCTCGATGCGCGACAGATCGCGCCGGTCGGTCACCGTGCTCAGGTTGTCGAACACGCCGGTGGCGTTGTTCGTCGGGCTGATGCCCAGGCGTTCGAGCGCCGCATCGCGCTGACTGTCGAGCGCAGTGGTGGCGCTGTCCGTGAGCAGCGCTGCGGTGATGCTGCCTTCGGCCAACGTCACGGTACCGGTGGTATCGCTGGCACGCGTGCTCAGGTGGATGGTGCCGCGCTGGCTGCTCGAGGTGCTCACCACCGCCACGCCAGCCTGGGTCACGTCGTGCCCGGTCAGCGTGATGTCGCCAGTGGCGGCCGTGATCAGGCCGGTATTGATGACCGTGCCGCTCTTGCTGCCGGCCACGCGGGCGGTGGACACTTCATTGCCGGCCGTGGTGGCGTCCACGTTGCCGGCGGTGCCGACCCCCTTGCGGATGTAAAAGCTGTCGCCGGCGGCCAGGGTCGTCTGCCCCCGCGCCGTTGCAATGCCACCGGCATTGGACACCTCGCTGCCGAGCAGCAGCACGTAGCCCCCAGCCGAGGTGGACGAAGCGGCCGCGGCGGTGGTGATCTGTGCGCCGGCCTGCACCTCGATCTTGCCCGCTGCGGCGGTGAACGTCGGCTGCGTGCCGTTGGCATCCACATACAGACCACGCTCGCGGAACTGCTCGTCGGCGATATGCGCCGCCGCCGCCACCAGATTGCGCGTATCGACCTGGCTCGTGCCATTGAAGATCACGCCGTTGCGGTTGACGATCAGGACCGTGCCGTCGGCCTTGATCTGGCCCAGGATCTGGCTGGGCCGGGCCAGCGGATCGTTGACGCGGTTGAGGACCGCCCAATCCGCCTGCTGTGCAAATTCGACGGTGGTGTTGCGGCCGACGTTGAAGGTTTCCCAGTTGAGGATGGCCTTGTCCGCCGTCTGTTCGATGGCCACGTGCGTGCGGCCCGCTACCTGGCTCTGCACCGGCGCCTTGGCGCCCAGCCATCCCGCCGTGAGGCTGTTGTTGTCAACCTTCAAGCCGCCTTCGGTGAGGCCATCCGGCACCGTGCCGGGCCGGTTCTTGGCGGCCTCGCGGGCTGCGGCCTGCGCCGCCTGCTGTGCGGCAATGGTCTGCGCCACCAGGCCGAGATTGCTGATCGAGCGCTGAAGTCTTTCGCGCGCCGCCTGCGATTGCTGCTGCGGCGCTGAGAACACGTTGGCCGGCATGCCGTTGGGCAGGCGGCCGTTCTGCGTGGCGGCTCCCCGCGTCGCCCCCTTGGCGGCGAACCACGCCGGGCTGAAGGCATGCTGCGCGTGGGCCATCGTCATCGTCCCGGCGGTCAACGCCAGAGCCATTGCCCGCGCCAGCGGCGCCAGCTGGAATTCGCGCTCCCGTGACGGTCTTTCTGCCCGCATCCGGATTGCGTTTTTCTCCGTGCCTTCGTACCCACGTCTGCTCATGTGAAATTCTCGTCCGATGGTTAAGCCATGCCATGTGGGTAGCCGTACCACGCCGGCTGCCCGTGCTGCGAGTCCGTATCGCACACTGGTGTGCCCGCGATGTCCGAACGCAGTACGACGATTACCCCCCCCACCATCCCGCAAATTATTTTTTCGCGATGTGACGGATCGTGGACGCCTGTCCATTCGTCTGGCATGGGCATGGCAAGGCGGACGAAGAACCCATGGTTCTTCGTCATCGCACGGTCACATGGAAAGTCGAAGGCTCAGGTCAGGACGACCAGACCACCCGGCAAGGAGCGGGCGTCGAGATGAAAGGCGTGCTGCAATTGCGCCAGGGCCAGATCGAGCGAGGCGATCTGAAAGATGCCCGTCACCGGCCTGCCACCGGCGGCGTCATTCATCAATACGATGCGGCCGGGCCGGTAGCGATCGATCTCGGCCAGGACACGCGCCAGCGGCATGTCGGTAAACACCAGTTCGCCTTTGCGCCAGGCGGCCACGCGCTCGGCATCGATGCGCGCCACGCCGCCGATCGCATGGCGGTCGTAGACCGTCTGCTGACCGGCCAGCAAGGGACGCGTGCCGGCCGGATGCTCGACACGCACACGGCCCTCGATACAGGACACGCACACCTTGCCATCCAGGTAGCGCACTTCGAAGCGCCCCGCGTCGGCCACGCTGCGCCCCACCCCAGCGGCGACGCCGAACGACGACGGGCGCACACCGCCAGTCAGGTCGATGGCGGCCTCCCCGGCCAGCAAATCGACCCCGGTCGTCACACCACCCGACAACTGGCGCCGGATGCTGGTCTGGGTGTTCAGCGTCACCTGGACATGGGCCGTCAGGGCCAGCACCTGCTGCTCGCCGGTGGCGGTACGGTAATCGGCATCCCACTGGGCGGGCGACGACCACCATGCCCCCGGCACGTTGACAGCGGCCACGCCCGCCATCGCCGCTGCGCCGATGGCGGCCCCCAAGAAAGCGCGTCGATGCGGGCGCGGGGCCGGCCGCTGGCGCTCATGAAAGGCCGCCGCCTGCGGGCTGCTGCGCAGCAGTTCGGCGGCAGCCGGGCCCAGTGCGTTCCAGTGCGCCTTGGCCTCGCGAAAAGCGGCGGCCTGCCCGGCGCCCTGCTCCAGCCAGCGCTTGAAGCGCTCGGCGTCGCGCGGCTTGACCTGGTGCGAATGAAACAGGCGCAGCCAGGCCCACGCCTGCTGGCGCAGCGCATCGGCCGAATCGGCGTGACCAGTCAACGGAGTCGTCATGGCTGCATGCCCAGGGGGCCGATCGCCCGGCGCCGGATGCGGCGGAGGGGGATCAGGCCCACGTTAATGAATGCTTCATGCACCACGACGAATGAGGCCCCCTGGACCCCGCAATTATTTTTTGTCATGCGCCATCCTGGCACTCAGGTAATCGTGCGCGTTGCGCAATTCGTATTCGACCGTGCGCAGCGAAATGCCAAGGCGTTTGGCCACCTCGGGCTGGGTGAGGTCATCCATGTGGACCAGCACGACGACCTCGCGCCGCCGCGCCGGCATGCGTTCGAGCAAACCACACACCGCATCCAGTTGCAGGCGCGCTTCCGCCGTGCGATCCGGGCCCGGCGCCGCGTCGGCCAATTCCATGAGCGCGTTGATTTCGTCCAGCGGCAGATTGCGGCTTTGCCGGCGTTGCATGTCCAGGGCGATGTTGATCGCCATGCGCACCAGGTAGCCGCCTGGTTTGCGGATCGGCCCGTCTTCGTGCCGCTCCTGATCGCGCACCCGCAGCCAGGTGTCATGCAGGGCGTCCTCAGCCAGTTCGGCATTGCGCAGCGCCCAGCCCAATTGGCGCTTGAGGACACCGTAGTGCCTCGACAGATAGTCCATGAGAATCAGGCGCACCTCCTCGCTCATGGCTGCGATACGCCCGTGCCGCCCGTCGCGGGGCACGGCGCATGGCCCGCCTCGGCCGGCACGATCAGCAAGGTCACCGGTTGCGGCATGTCGGCCGGCGGCTGCCGGTTGCAGGCCAGCAGCAGCTCGCTGAAGCCGGTGTACAGCGCGACAATGTCGCCTTTGCCCACGCGGATGCCGTCCTGCTCCATCACCTGCTTGAGCATGCGGCCCGACACCAGCGTGTGGCCGTCGCCGAAATGCCGGCGCAAATCGAGCAGCACGCCCCGCCCCTGGATGGCCTGCTCGGCCAG